>NZ_JAAVJB010000047.1 GCF_012034385.1 Streptomyces spiramenti | reverse complement strand
TGCCGCGCAGCGTCACCAGCTGGCCGCCCACCGCGACCTCCCGGGAGACGACCCCGAACTCCAGGCCCTCACGCGCGACGGTGGCGTCCCGCTCCCCCGCCCTTCCGTAGACTTGAGCCCCGTGAGCGACACCCCCGACGACTTCGGCCCCGACACCCCCGACGACCACGCCCCCGACACCCCGGGAGGCGACCCCTTCGCGGAGATCGTCGAGGAGGAGACCGTCCGAGATCCCGACCTGGCCGTCATCGAGGCGGGCAGCCGGACGCTGCGCGCCCTCTCCGGCCCGCCCTCCGCCAAGGACGACGTCCCCGGCCGCCCCGAGGACCCGGAGACCGACAGCGCGCTGGCCGAGGTCGAGGCCGAGCTGGCGCAGCGCTGGCCCGAGACCAAGCTCGACCCCTCGCTGGTCCGCATCAGGGCGCTGATGGACGTCCTCGGGGAGCCGCAGCGCTCCTACCCGTCGATCCACATCACCGGCACCAACGGCAAGACCACCACCGCTCGCATGATCGAGACGCTGCTGGGCGCCTTCGAGTTGCGGACCGGCCGCTTCAGCAGCCCGCACGTGCAGTCCATCACCGAGCGGATCAGCCTGGACCGCCGGCCGATCGAGCCCGAGCGGTTCATCGAGACCTACCGCGACCTGCTGCCCTACGTCGACCTGGTCGACTCCCGGCAGGAGCACCGGCTCTCCTTCTTCGAGGTGCTGACCGCCATGGCCTTCGCCGCGTTCGCGGACGCCCCGGTCGACGTGGCCGTCGTCGAGGTCGGTATGGGCGGCGAATGGGACTGCACCAACGTGGTGGACGGGCAGGTCGCCGTCGTGACCCCCATCTCGCTGGACCACACCGACCGCCTCGGCACCACCGCGGAGGCCATCGCCGGTGAGAAGTCCGGGATCATCAAGCAGGACGCCACCGTCGTCCTCGCCCAGCAGCCGCTGGACGCCGCCGCGGTGATGCTCCGCAGGGCGGGGGAGCGGGACGCCACCGTCGCGCGTGAGGGCCTGGAGTTCGGGGTCGTCTCCCGGGAGGTCGCGGTGGGCGGCCAGCTGGTGACGCTGCGCGGCATCGGCGGCGAGTACCCCGACCTGTTCCTGCCGCTGCACGGCGAGCACATGGCGCACAACGCGGTCGTGGCTCTGGCGGCGGTGGAGGCGTTCTTCGGCGTCGGGGCCACCCACGCCCGGACTCTGGACCAGGACCTGGTGCGGGAGGCGTTCGCACAGGTCACCTCACCGGGACGCCTGGAGGTCGTACGGACCAGCCCCACGGTCATCCTGGACGCTGCCCACAACCCGGCGGGAGCCGAGGTCACCGCCGCCGCCATCGGTGAGGCGTTCGACCTCAGCCGTCTGATCGGCGTGGTGGGCACCAGCGCGGGCAAGGACGTGCGCGGGGTCCTGGAGGCGCTGGAGACCGTCCTCGCCGAGGTCGTCGTGACCAGCAACTCCACGCACCGCGCCATGGACCCCGACGAGCTGGCCGCTGTCGCGGTGGAGGTCTTCGGCGAGGACCGCGTGCAGGTCGAACCCCGCCTCGACGACGCCATCGATGCCGCGATCACCCTCGCCGAGGAGTCCGCCGAGTACGGCGGCGCCGGCGTACTGGTGACCGGTTCCGTGATCACCGTGGGCGAGGCCCGCCTGCTGCTGGGAAGGGATCGCTGATGCGCACCCTGTGCTCCGCGACGCTGATCTCCGAGTGCCTCATCGTCGGCCTCGTGGGGCTCGTCGCCTTCCGGACGACGGACGTCCCGCCGGGGACGCTGTGGGCCGTGTGCGGCGTCGTCATGGTGCTGTGCGTGCTGCTCTGCGGCTTCGTGACACGCCCCGGGGGAGTGGCGATGGGGTGGGCGCTCCAGGTCGGCCTGGTGCTCAGCGGGTTCCTCGTCCCCATGATGTTCTTCCTCGGCGCTTGCTTCGCCGCGCTGTGGTGGGCCTCGGTCCACTTCGGCCGACGCGTGGACGAGCTGAAGGCCGCGCACGCGGAGCGTGCCGCGGGGGCCTGACGTCCGCCCCGGCACGCCGCCCGCGCGGAGCTCCTCGCTCCGGGTCACCGGTCACGCCGGGGCACGACACCGTCCGGCGGACGGCGCGGCGCGCCCGCGTGCGGGGCCGACCGCGCGCCGCCGCGGGCGGTGGGCGTAGCCGGGGCCCGACTGGGGGAGCGGGCCCGAGTGCGGGTATCGTGCGGGCTCACCGGTCGATGCCGTGCGGCCGTCCGCGCCGGGCATCCCGGGCCCTCACCTGTCCCGCACCGCACCCCGGTTGGAGCCGTACCCATGACCCAGCGCACCCTCGTTCTCCTCAAGCCGGACGCCGTCCGCCGCGGACTGGTCGGCGAGATCATCGGCCGGATCGAGGCGAAGGCGGGCTGGAGCATCACCGCGCTGGAACTGCGCACGCTGGACCGCGACACGCTGGCGGACCACTACGCCGAGCACGAGGGCCGGCCCTTCTACGCGCCCCTGATGGACTTCATGGTCTCCGGGCCGTCGGTCGCCATGATCGTCGAGGGGGAGCGGGTCATCGAGGGGGTGCGTGCGCTGTCCGGTCCGACCGACCCGATCGCCGCCGCCCCGGGGTCGATCCGCGGTGACTTCGGCACCATCGTGCGCGAGAACCTCATCCACGCATCGGACTCCGAGGCGTCCGCCGAACGTGAGATGAAGATTTTCTTCCCCGGCCTGAGCTAATTCCGGACTGTTCCGTCCGACCTCGTGTCAGGACCGGACATCCCGACCGGCGCCACAGCCACGCCGCATTTCGCGTGGCACCGGCGAACCGGCGAACCGATTCACGGATAGCCGCGGGCCGTCACCCGGCCCGCGGCATCCGACCACCTCCCGCGGCGTGCGACACGCCCGGCGGGACCGGTGGCCCCCGGGCCCCGCCGCATCCGGCGAGAATTGCCCGCACCGTGCTTGTCGCTCCAATGCGCTCCGCCATCGGGGTATGTAGAGTCGAACGGGCAAGTCTTCACCCGAACACGACGTCACCATGACGGTGGACGGGTCGGGTTCCGTTGACAATGGCGAGTCAAGGCGCACCGGCGCCCTGTGCCCGACCGGCCGGGGATACGATGTGACGCGTGCCCACCGCGTAGTTCGCGGGCGGCGGCGACATCGCATCCTGCCGACCTCCACGCACCCAACGCTCCAGCTGGAAGGCCAGACGTATCCTCATGAGCAATATGTCTTTCATGGGTCGAGACATGGCAGTCGATCTCGGAACGGCCAATACGCTGGTGTACGTCAGAGGCCGTGGCATCGTGCTCAACGAGCCTTCCGTCGTCGCCATCAACACCAACACCGGTGGCATTCTCGCCGTCGGGTCCGAGGCCAAGAAGATGATCGGCCGGACCCCCGGCAACATCGTCGCCGTGCGTCCCCTCAAGGACGGGGTGATCGCCGATTTCGAGATCACCGAGCGGATGCTCCGCTACTTCATCCTGAAAATCCACAAGCGCCGCTACCTCGCCCGCCCCCGGGTCGTGGTCTGCGTTCCCTCGGGCATCACCGGGGTCGAACGACGCGCCGTCATCGAGGCGTCCACCCAGGCGGGCGCCCGCCAGGTCCACATCATCGAGGAGCCCATGGCCGCCGCCATCGGCTCCGGGCTCCCGGTGCACGAGGCGACCGGCAACATGGTCGTCGACATCGGCGGTGGCACCACCGAGGTCGCGGTGATCTCGCTGGGCGGCATCGTCACCGCGCAGTCCATCCGCGTCGCGGGCGACGAGCTGGACAACGCGATCATCCAGCACATCAAGAAGGAGTACAGCCTCCTGCTGGGCGAGCGTTCCGCCGAGAACATCAAGATCACCATCGGCTCCGCCTACGACACCGAGCAGGACGAGCACACCGAGATCCGCGGCCGTGACCTCGTCAGCGGGCTGCCGAAGACCGTGGTGATCTCCTCCGGCGAGGTCCGCAAGGCCATGGAGGAGCCCGTCAACTCCATCGTGGACGCCGTCAAGACCACGCTCGACAAGTGCCCGCCCGAGCTCTCCGGCGACATCATGGACCGCGGCATCGTCCTCACCGGCGGCGGCGCCATGCTCCGCGGCCTCGACGAACGCCTCCGCCAGGAGACCGGCATGCCCATCCACATCGCCGAGGACCCGCTCGACTCCGTCGCCCTCGGCTCCGGCAAGTGCGTCGAGGAGTTCGAGGCGCTGCAGCAGGTACTGGACGCCCAGCCCCGACGGTGACGCCCCCCGGGCACCACCGCGCGGCGCCGCCCCGCCGGTTCCGGCCGGGCAGCGCCTGCCGCCCGGCGGGCCGACCGGCAGGCGGACCACCGAACGACGCAGAAAGGCACGGCCTCCGCACGTGAGGGACACCAAGGAGAGCAGGCTCCTGCTCCTGCTTCTGGTCGCCATCGCCTTCGCGCTGATCACGATGGACCTCCGCAGCGGGGAGGAGTCGCCGCTGGACGCGCCGCGCGAGGTCGCCGCCTCGGTGTTCGGGCCGGTCGAGTCCGGGCTGGCCCGGGCCGTCGACCCGGTCGGCAACGCCATCGGCGCCGTCCGCGACTCCGGGCGACGTCACGACCGCATCAGCGAGCTGGAGCGGGAGAACGCCGAGCTCCGCCAGGAACTCGGCAGCTCCGAGCACCGCGACTCCCGTATAAGGCAACTCGACGAGATGCTCGGCACTGCCGGAGCGGGCCAGTACCGCATCGTCGGCGCCCAGGTCATCGCCATGGGACCCACCCAGGGGTTCTCCTGGACCATCACCATCGACGCCGGGCGTGACGACGGCATCCGCCGCGACATGACCGTGCTCAACGGCGACGGCCTCGTCGGCCGCGTCACCACCGTGGGCCCTGGCACCGCGACGGTGCTCCTGGCCAGCGACCCCAACTTCACCGTCGGCACCCGCATGGAGGGCAGCGACGAACTCGGCTTCGCCAACGGCCGCGGTGACGACACCATCGACGTCCAACTCCTCAACCACCGCGCCAAGGTGAAGGCCGGGGACCGTCTCGTCACCTTCGGCTCCGCGGACGGCAAGCCCTTCGTCCCCGGGGTACCGGTCGGCGAGGTCACCAGCGTCGAGGCCGCCTCCGGCGACCTCACCCGCACCGTCCGCATCCGCCCCTACGTCGCCTTCACCCAGCTCGACCTCGTCGGCGTCGTGGTCGAACCCCCGCGCGACAACCCCCGCGACTCCGTCCTCCCCGAACGCCCGGAGGACGCGCGCGAGGAGAAGCCCGCCGAGGACACCGACGAAGACGCCGAGGACGACGACACCGAGGACGGGACCGACGGCGACGCCGGCGGGAACGAGGACACCGACGGCGGGGACGCCGGAACCGGGACGGAGTCCGGCGGGAACGACACCGGCCAGGGCACCGGCCCCGGCACGGGCACCGACCCCGAAGCCATCGTGGGAGCTGACTGACCATGCGCCTGACCCGCACCCTCCTCACCGCCGTCCTGGTGATCGTGGCGCTCGTGCTCCAGGTCACCGTCCTCGCCCGCCTCCAGCTCCCCGGCGCCGTCCCCGACCTGCTGCTCCTCACCGTGCTGGGCCTGGCGCTGGTCTACGGCCACGTCGGCGGCGCGCTCGCCGGGTTCGGTGCCGGCCTCCTCGCCGACATCGCACCCCCGGCCGACCACGCCGTCGGCCGCTACGCCCTGGTCCTCTGCGTGATCGGCTACGCGGCCGGACTCACCCGGCCGGAGACCGGCCCCCACCGGTCGGCGACCGTCCCGATGATCGTCGTCGGCGCGGGCGCGGTCGCCTCCACGCTCCTGTACGCGGGGGTCGGCACCCTCGTCGGTGACACCGCTGTCGCCCTGGGCAGCCTGGTCACCCTCGTCCTCACCGCCACCATCTACGACCTGCTGCTCGCGCCCTTCGCGGTGCCGCTGGTCATGGCGCTGGCCCGCAAGCTGGAGGACGACCCCCTCGCCGCCGACTCGGTCTCCGGTTCCGCGGGCGGCAACGACACCATCAACAGCTGGGCCCAGCCCTCCCGCGCGTCGCTCTTCAAACGCCCGGGCGGCACCGCCAAGCCGCGCTCCCCGCTCCTGGGCAGGAAGGGCCGCAGCACCCGCGTCCCCATGGGCGGTCGCGTGAAGACCGGACGCATCAAGGGGGTCAAGCGGCTGTGAGCAACATCCCCGAGACGGGCCGCACCTCGCGCATCACCATCCGGCTCGTCGTCATCCAGATGCTGGTCCTCTCGCTGCTCCTCACCCTCGGCGGACGGCTCTGGTACCTCCAGATCCGCAGCGGCGACGAGTACCAGGAGGCGGCGGCCGGGAACCACGTCCAGCAGGTGGTGCAGCCCGCCGTCCGCGGCTCCATCCTGGACGCCCGCGGCGTGCCCCTCGCCGACAACGAGACCCGCCTCGTCGTCTCCGCCGACCGCACCCAGCTGATGCGGCAGCGCGACGGCGGTGAACAGGTCCTCGCCGACCTCGCGGACCTCCTGGACATGTCCCAGGACGAGGTCGCCAACAAGGTGCGGCTGTGCGACGCGCAGACCCCGCAGCCCTGCTGGAACGGCTCCCCGTACCAGCCGATCCCCGTCACCGACGAGGCCACCACCGAGCAGGCGCTCCAGATCCGTGAACGCGCCGAGGCGTTCCCCGGTATCAGCGCCGAGCCGACCGCCGTCCGCCGCTACACCGGGCCCGACGGTGCCGCCACCTCGCAGGTCCTCGGCTACCTCTCCCCGGTCACCGACGACGAGGTCCAGGAGGCAAACGACACCGACTCGCCCCTGCTGCGGTCGGACCAGATCGGCCGCTCGGGCCTGGAGCGCACCTACGACTCCTTCCTCCGCGGCAGCGCCGGCGTCACGCGCTACGAGGTCGACAAGTTCGGCCGCGTCATCGGTGAGGCCGACAACGACGACGCGGTCGCCGGGGCCAACGTCGTCACCAGCATCGACTCCCGTGTCCAGGCCGTCGTCGAGAAGGAACTCGGCCAGGCCATGAAGGACGCCCGCACCCAGACCGACGAGATCACCGGCCGTACCTACGAGGCCGACTCCGGCGCGGCCATCGTCATGGAGAACGACACCGGCCGCATCGTCGCCATGGCCTCCGCCCCCGACTACGACCCCAACGTCTGGGTCGGCGGCATCTCCGGCGGCGACTACCAGGAACTGACCGGCGAGGGCTCCAACTTCCCGCTGCTCAACCGCGCCATCCAGGGGCAGTCCCCGGCGGGGTCAACCTTCAAGGTCGTCACCTCCGCGGGCGCCGTCAACGCCGGCTACCCCTTCGACGGCCGCTACGACTGCTCGTCCTCGTACAGCATCGGCAGCCAGACCTTCCGGAACTTCGAGTCCACCGGCTACGGGCCCATCAGTCTCGGCCGCGCCCTGGAGGTCTCCTGCAACACCGTCTTCTACCGCCTGGCCCACCAGGAGTGGCAGAAGGACGGCGGGCCCAACCCCAAGGACGAGACCAACGACTACCTGTACGAGACCGCCCTGGGCTTCGGCCTCGGCGCCACCACCGGCATCGACCTCCCCTCCGAGGTCACCGGCCGCGTCCCGGACCGGGAGTGGAAGCGCTCGTACTGGGAGGCGAACAAGGACTCCTGGTGCGAGATGGCCAAGTCCGACAAGCAGGACTTCGCGCACCGCCTCGCCAGGGAGAACTGCGAGGAGGGGTGGAAGCTCCGCGCGGGTGACGCCGTCAACTTCTCCATCGGCCAGGGCGACGTCCTCGTCACCCCGCTCCAGATGGCGGTGATATACGCCGCCATCGCCAATGGGGGGACCATGTACCAGCCGACCGTCGGCAAGGCCGTCATCGGCGCCGACGGCACCCTCGTCGAGGAGATCGACCCGGTCGAGACCGGGAAGCTCCCCGCCAGCGAGCAGACCATAAGGCAGCTGAAGGCAGCCACCGCCGACGTCGTGTCGACCGGTACCGCCTCCTGGCGGTTCGGCGGCTGGCCGCTGGACGAGATCCCGCTGTACGCCAAGACGGGTACCGCGACCACCGACAACAAGCAGTCCCGGTCCTGGCTGACCACGTTCTCCGACGACTACACCGTGGTCATGACCATCGACCAGGCCGGTACCGGCTCGGGCGCCTCCGGTGTGGCGGTCCGCCGCATCTACGAGGCGATCTACGGTGTGTCGGAGGACGGCTCCGTCGACCGTGGCGCGGCACTGCTGCCCGAACCGATGAGCAGCCTCCCGGAGATCGACGAGAACGGCACCATCATCGCGGACGAGGGGTGAGGCGGTGAGCATCCACACCTACGTGGGCGCCCGGCGCACCGGCCAGCAACCGGCCTGGATGCGGCTGACCGCCCGGGACTCCCTGCTGCGCCGCGTCGACTGGGTCCTGATGGGCGCCGCGGGCGCCCTCTCCGTACTGGGCTGCCTGTTGGTCTGGTCCGCCACCCGGACGCGCACCGGCATAACAGGAGGGGATCCGCAGTACTTCCTCCTGCGGCAGGTCGTCAACCTCTCCATCGGCATCGCGCTCGCCGTGGGCGTCATGTGGCTCGGTCACCACCGGCTGCGCGGGTTCGTGCCGATCTTCTACGTGTTCACCCTCGTGCTGATGGCGCTGGTGTTCACCCCGCTGGGCACCGAGATCAACGGCCAGCGGGCCTGGCTCGCGATCGGTGACTACACGATCCAGCCCGGCGAGTTCGCCAAGGTGGCGGTGATCATGGGCATGGCGGTCATACTGGCCGCCCGTGTGGACGCCGGGGACCGCGAGTACCCCGGCGGCAAGACCATGCTCCAGGCCCTCGCGCTGGCCGCGGTCCCGCTGTGCGTCGTCCTGGTGGACGACACCGGCATGGCCATGGTCATCGCGGCGATCATCCTCGGCATCCTCTTCGGCTCCGGGGCGCGCATCGGTTGGACCCTGGGACTGGTGGCCGCCGGCGTGGCAGCCGCGCTGGCCGTCTGGTTCCTCGGCCTCCTCGACCAGTACCAGATCGACCGGTTCGCAGCCTTCGCCGACCCCAGCCGCGACCCCTCCGGCGTCGGCTACAACACCAACCAGGCCCGGATCGCGATCGGCTCGGGCGGACTCGACGGCAAGGGGCTCTTCCAGGGCACCCAGACCACGGGCCAGTTCGTGCCGGAGCAACACACCGACTTCATCTTCACCGTCGCCGGCGAGGAGCTGGGCTTCCTCGGCGCCGGCGCGATCATCGTGCTGCTGGGGGTCGTGCTGTGGCGGGCGCTGCGGATCGCACGCGGCGCGACGGAGCTGTACGGGACGGTCATCGCCACCGGGATCGTCGCCTGGTTCGCCTTCCAGTCGTTCGAGAACATCGGCATGGCGATGGGAATCATGCCGGTAGCCGGCATCCCGCTGCCGTTCCTGTCCTACGGCGGCACTTCGATGTTCGCGACCTGGATCGCCATCGGGCTCCTCCAGTCGATCCGCATGAAACGGGCCCTGTCCGCCTCTGCCTGACCCGGCTCTCCCCGGTGCCCCGTACCGCCGCGCGGTGCGGGGCACCGGTGCGACCCAGTACGCTGAACGGCCGATCCCCTTGTCCGCGGCCCACGCCCGCCGCCGGCGGCGCGGCCCGACCGTACAGCGCGACCGACACCCCCCGGAGTTGTCACCCATGCCAGTCGAATCGGTCTTCCCGCGCCTGGAGGCCCTCCTCCCGCACGTCCAGAAGCCGATCCAGTACGTCGGCGGCGAGCTGAACTCGACCGTCAAGGACTGGGACGCCTGCGACGTGCGGTGGGCGCTGATGTACCCCGACGCGTACGAGGTCGGCCTGCCCAACCAGGGCGTCATGATCCTCTACGAGGTGCTCAACGAGCGGGAGGGTGTCCTCGCCGAGCGGACCTACAGCGTCTGGCCGGACCTGGAGAAGCTGATGCGGGAGAACAGCGTCCCGCAGTTCACCGTGGACGCCCACCGGCCGGTCGGCGCGTTCGACGTCTTCGGCGTCTCGTTCTCCACCGAGCTGGGGTACACCAACCTGCTGAACGCGCTGGAACTGGCCGGGGTGCCGCTGGAGTCCGCCGACCGCACCGAGGACCACCCGGTGGTGGTCGCCGGCGGCCACGCCGCGTTCAACCCCGAGCCGATCGCGGACTACATCGACTGCGCGGTGATCGGCGACGGCGAGCAGGCCGTTCTGGAGATCACCGACATCACCCGCGAGTGGAAGGCCGCCGGTCGCCCCGGCGGACGCGAGGAGCTGCTGTTCCGCCTCGCCCGCACCGGTGGCGTGTACGTCCCGCGCTTCTACGACGTGGAGTACCTTCCCGACGGACGGATCGCCCGCGTCGTGCCCAACCGGTCCGGCGTGCCGTGGCGGGTCTCCAAGCACACCGTCATGGACCTCGACGAGTGGCCGTACCCCAAGCAGCCGCTGGTGCCGCTGGCCGAGACCGTCCACGAACGGATGTCGGTGGAGATCTTCCGCGGCTGCACCCGCGGCTGCCGCTTCTGCCAGGCCGGCATGATCACCCGGCCGGTGCGTGAGCGCTCCATCACCGGCATCGGCGAGATGGTCGACAAGGGGCTGAAAGCCACCGGCTTCGAGGAGGTCGGGCTGCTTTCGCTCTCCTCCGCCGACCACAGCGAGATCGCCGACGTCGCCAAGGGCCTCGCGGACCGCTACACCGACGACAAGGTCGGGCTGTCCCTGCCCTCGACCCGGGTCGACGCGTTCAACATCGACCTCGCCAACGAGTTGACCCGCAACGGCCGCCGGTCCGGCCTGACGTTCGCCCCCGAGGGCGGCAGCGAACGCATCCGGAAGGTCATCAACAAGATGGTCTCCGAGGAGGACCTGATCCGCACGGTCGCCACCGCCTACGGCAACGGGTGGCGCCAGGTGAAGCTGTACTTCATGTGCGGCCTCCCGACGGAGACCGACGAGGACGTCCTCCAGATCGGGGAGATGGCGACCCGCGTCATCGCCAAGGGCCGCGAGGTCTCCAACTCCAACGACATCCGCTGCACCGTCTCCATCGGCGGCTTCGTTCCCAAGCCGCACACTCCGTTCCAGTGGGCGCCGCAGCTCTCCGCGGAGGAGACCGACGCCCGGCTGGAGAAGCTGCGGGACCGCATCCGCGGCGACAAGAAGTACGGCCGCAACATCGGCTTCCGGTACCACGACGGCAAGCCCGGCATCGTCGAGGGCATGCTCTCCCGCGGTGACCGCCGCATCGGCTCCGTCATCCGCGCCGTCTTCGAGGCCGGCGGCCGATTCGACGGCTGGCGCGAGTACTTCTCGTACGACCTGTGGATGGAGGCCGCCGCCAAGACCCTGCCGCAGCAGGGCGTGGACGTCGCCTGGTACACCACCCGCGAGCGGTCCTACGAGGAGGTCCTGCCCTGGGACCACCTCGACTCCGGCCTCGACAAGGACTGGCTCTGGGAGGACTGGCAGGACGCCCTCGACGAGACCGAGGTCGAGGACTGCCGCTGGACCCCCTGCTTCGACTGCGGGGTCTGTCCCCAGATGGACACCAGCATCCAGATCGGCCCCACGGGCAAGAGACTGCTCCCGTTGACAGTCAAGAAGCCCTAGTGACCAGCGGAGATGCCGTCCGTCGGATGGCTGAGTCACTCGCAGGCATGACCGATGCGGAGCGGGCCGAGATCCTTCGAGGGCTCGGAGCGAGAGAACGTGAGCAGGCCTCGCGCACGCTGCGGCGAACGCCGCTCCCTGCCCCTCGGCAAGACGGCGGGCGCATCGTCTCGGCCGTGGAGTGGGTGTAGGTAGGTAGAGGGCGTCTGGCCCGACACAGAGCCGGACGCCTTCTGCGTGCCTCCCTGGGACGCAACCGCCCCTGACCCGGCTGGGGTGAACACGCCCCCTTGACCAGCCCAGTCCGGCAGGGTGAGGGTCGTGCAACCAGGCGCAACGCGCTCGACAGGGAGGGACCTCATGGCCTTACGGTTCGTTGGCAAAGATCCTGAGTCCGGAGATCACGGATCACCTGCTGTGTGGGTGGACCAGGAATCGAAGGATCTTGTGATCCAGGGGTGGACAGCAGACGAGCAGACCACGGGCGAAAGCTCACGGGATGTTCTGATCCCCGGACATGAGTCGGTGATCAGGGTTCCGAAGCGGATGGTCCCGCTTCTCAGGGAGGCGCTTCGTGTCGCAGAGTCTGACTGACTTCTCCGACCTCATCAGGTCAGTGCGGGAGTCAGCCGTGCATCTGGAGATGCGCGACGGATACGGCGTGGACAACGAGATCGAAGGCTTCGCCGCATGGAAGCAGGGGCACCGGCTGAACCCGGATGACCGGGGTTCCTGGTGGCGTCCGTGGCTTGACCTTGTTCAGGAGGTCACGGCCAAGGGTGTCGTTATCCGACGTGCCCGCATCGTGTCGGAGCCTGTCAGCGATTACATCGCGTTCGAGCACTCCGGCACGTTCACCAACGTGGCGGCCGGAGAGCAGATCCGTTGGCTGCCCCGGCGCAGTGCTTCGGACCTGGCCCTACCTGGCAACGACTTCTGGTTGTTCGACGGCAGGCTTGTTCAGTTCAACGTCTTCGACGGCGTCGGCAGGTGGGTCCACACCGACCAGACGGAGGACGCTGCCGTAGCCAAGCTGTGTGCGTCGGCGTTCGAGGCTGTGTGGGAGCGGGGCATCCCGCACGAGAAGTACACCGTCTGATTCCTGACCGGTCAGCTCATGCCTACCTCTCCGCTCTCCAGTGCCCAAGCCGCGCGCCAGGCGGTTGCCACCCGCCTGCAAGGGCTGATGAAAGACGCGGGGTTGTCTGGTCATGAGCTGGCCGTTCGGTGCGGCTGGCACCGGGCGAAGTCCTCCCGTATCGCGCGGGGCATCACGCCTCCCTCGGATGCGGATATCCGGGCGTGGTGCTCGGCGTGCGGAGCGGACGGCCAGGCGGCTGACCTCATCGCCGCGTCGCGGAACGCCGAGTCCATGTACGTGGAGTGGAGACAGATCCACAAGGACGGCATGCGCCGTGTCCATGAGCAGACTGTCCCGCTCTACCAGCGCACCCACTCGTTCCGCGTCTATGCCTCGAACGTCATGCCGGGCATGCTCCAGACCGCCGGGTACGCGACAGGGCTTCTGAGAGCCATCACGGCCTTTCAGGGCACACCGGATGACGTGGCCGACGCGGTGGCTGCCAGGCTCGACAGGTCGCGGGTGATCCGTGAGGGTGCCCACCGCTTCGCGCTGCTCCTCGAAGAGACAGTTCTCCACTACCGGGTCTGCGATGACGAAGCCATGCGGGACCAGCTTGAGTATCTGCTCACTGTCATGCGTCGGCCGAACGTGGCGCTCGGCATCATCCCGAAGCACGCCCGCAGAACGGTGTGGCCGCTCGAAGCGTTCTACTCCTTCGACGATCAGCAGGTAGCTGTGGAGACGCTGACAGCTGAGATCAACCTGACCACTCCCGGAGAGATCCACACTTACCTACGCGCCTTCGCTGAGCTGTCACGGGTGGCCGTGCGGGGCGAGCCGGCGAAGGGTCTGATCCGTGACGCGCTCTCCACGCTCGGGTGATCCCGTGCAACAGCGTGCAACAAGGTAGAGCCGCATGCCCGTAGGTCCCTAGCGTCGTCTGCACACCGAGTCAGGCGGAGGCGGCGACATGGTCAGGGTGAGCGAGGAGGCCCCGGAGCGGGGTGCGCTGGAGTACGTGACCTATGCCCCTGCGGGGCAGGACTGTGCCGCGTGCCTGCGCCCTCTGGAGCCCTTGGAGGTTGCCCGTCGCATCGTCCTTGATCGGACGTCCGGGTCGCCCCTGACCACGTATCGCCACGCGAACGGCTGCCCTAGGTCGGTGGCTGGCTGATGGAGATGCAGACCTGGAGAGACTCGCGCGCTAAGGCCACTGAGGCAGCTGAGTCCCTGCGTGCGGCTCTCGCTGCTCTGGGTATCCCCGAAAGCGCGTGGAGCAGCGTGCGTCCCGTAGTGACCCACAGCGGGGGCGCGTACGTCCATCTCGGCATGATCCGCGCTGACGCGGTCGAGCAGATCACGGCGACACTCCGCGTGCCGACAGGGCACTGATGCCGGGCTTAGTGAAGTGGACGCTGCGCCACGTCGGCCGGTACGCGGGTCTGCTCTACCTAGCCCTGGTCCTCGGTGGCTCCGCCCTGGTTGTGGCCGGAGTCATCGCCATGCGGTAGCTGCCGTGAGGCTGCTGCCTTCCCAGACTCCCCGCCGGATTCCCGGCGGGTGTTCCCGAGTAGAGAGGTAAGTCCGATGGTGGAAGAGAACGCCGGATCGGTGGCCCCCGAGGGGGGTGGCCTGCTCATCGCGAAGCGCAAGATCGCGGCCGCAAGGACGCGGACCGAGCAGGAGTCGGACAACACCAGCGGCCGTTCCGACGGCAACGACTAGCGGGGTAGCCCACGATGCTTGATGCGGCTTCGTGGGCGGGGCGTCTGGGTGGGGACACGTTCCTCGCCCGGACGTACCACCGCTCCTACGCGCACATCCCCGGAACCGCCGACACGGCGGGCCTGTTCTCCTTCGACGACCTGAATCGGATCATCGCTTCGCAGCGGCTGGAGCCGCCCCGGCTGCGTCTGTCTCTCGACGGCGAGATGGTCCCCCTCCACCGCTACGCGATCCCGACCACGAACCGCCGCGCGGTGAGCTGGTCCCGCATCCAGCCGGCCGAGTTCCACGCCCAGCTCAAGGACGGTGCGTCGCTGGTCCTCGACTCGGTGGAGAAGATCCACCCGGCGGTGGGTGCGGCTGCCGAAGGTCTCGAACGGTTCCTCGGTACGTCCGTACAGGCCAACGCTTACGCGTCCTGGACCGATCGGGAAGGCTTCGGGCTGCACTGGGACGACCATGATGTGGTGGTGATACAGGTGCACGGCTCGAAGCGGTGGCGCCTGTACGGCTCCACCCGTGAGGCTCCGACCTTCCGGGACGTGGAGTCGCCAGAGCGGCCGGAGGGCGACCCGTTAGCGGACATCGTTCTGTCTCCGGGGGATGTGCTCTACCTGCCGCGCGGCTGGTGGCACGCGGTCACCGCCGACCAGGGGACGGAGTCCCTTCACCTGACGTTCGGCATGGTTCCGCACACGGGTGCGGACCTCATGCTCTGGATCGTGGACCAGCTCCGTTCGTCCCTTGCACTGCGCAAGGACGTCCCGCGGTTTTTGCCTCCGGCAGATCAGTCGGACTTCATCGATGCCCTGCGCGATGAGGTGCTGGACATGATGGCTGACCCTCGGTTGGTGGAGCGGTGGGCGGAGTCCATCGACACGACCGATCTCGGCCACGCGATCCCCTCCCTGCCTTACGTGGACGGACTGCCCGCACAGCGGGGGATCACGGTCAAGGTGACCACCTCCCGGGGCCGCCTGACGGCGAACAGCGCACATGGCACGGTCACGCTCTCGGCGGCCGGTACCGCCTGGGACTTCGCCGAGTCGGCCGAACCTGCCCTGAGTGCGCTGCTGGCCGGTGCGCCCGTCACGCTCGGGGACATGGCCGACCGTGCGGGACTGGAGGTCAAGGACGTGGCCGAGCTGGTCTCGGCCCTCATAGAGGGGCACGTCGTCGCGGTCGTAGGGGCAGCGCTGTGACGGCCGCGCTGTCCCTGGGGACGTACCGCGTGCGTGCTGTCGGGCAGGCGGCACGTGCCGCCCTGGCTGCGGGTAGCCCGTGGGTAGACACGGCACCCAACTACGCCCACGGCTACGCACACGAGGGGCTGCGCTCGGTACTGCGCACGTATCCGACCGTGCAGGTGGCGACGAAGACGGGGTTCTTCACGGGCAAGCAAGGGCACGCCGCTCAGGCGGAGAAGGTACTCAGCCGGGAAGAGGCCGCCCGTGGGCACAGCCTCGCTCCGCACTTCGTTCGGTGGCAGACGGAGCGTTCGCTGGCCGTGCTCGGCCGCGCGGACATCGTGTTCGTGCACAACCCAGAGCACCACGGGCACGGCCTCGACCGTGCCGCTCTGCACGGGCGTCTGCGGGAAACGTTCGCCGCGCTGGAGGAGTACGCACAGGCAGGCAGGATCGGCGGCTACGGGGTAGCCACGTGGTCGGGCCTGACCTCCGAAGCGTTCACCGTCCCGGAGCTGCTCACCCTTGCCCGACAGGCGGCGGGCTCGGCAGAGCACCACCTCACAGGTTTGCAGATGCCGGTCAGTCTGATCATGGACGACCTGATGAGGCAGGCGCTCAACGGCGTTGGACCGCTGATGGACGCGAAAGACGGAGGGCTGATCACCTTCGGTTCGGCTCCGCTACATGGTGGCGAACTCTTGAGCGCCATGACACCGGAACTGGTGGACTTCATCCGCCCCGGCCTGTCGCCCGCAGCCGCTGCCCTGCTGGCTGCCGGATCGTGCCCCGGCCTCGACGTGGTCCTGACCTCGGCCAGCACACGCGAACACTGGGACGATGCGGCGAAAGCTCTGGCTGCCCCTCTGACGGCCAGGGAACTCAGGAAGGTGACCGATGAACTCTCCTCCGAGTGAGGACGTACAGGCCCTGATGAAAGCCGCTCACGACCGTGCGGCGAAGGCTCTGACCCTGACGTGCACGGGCCGGCTGGCATGGGGATTCCAAGGGGTCACCCTCGGTCGGAGAGCGGGGGACCGGTGGCTACGGGTGAGCCGCACCGCTGTGAGGAACGCGGGCAGGAAGCAGGGGGAAGGCGCTGTAGGCGCGTCCCTGCTGGTGCCTGACGCTGTCCCGTGTCCGCGCCTGCATGGCGTGCACGACTGGACTGACGGCGAGTGGGCGTTCGAGGCGCAAGCCTTCGACTACGTGGCACAACCCGTTGTGTCCCCGGACCGGGCAGACCTGGACCATGACCCCGGCTTGCCTGACGCGTGGTGGGACGACCTATGCCAGGCACTCGGCCTGCTGAGCGAAGTGGACGGAGTGAGGGTCACCGTCCGGGACGAGTGGATGGAACGCGCCTTCCCGCAGTTCCTCGGCATCCCTGCTCCGGCCACAGTGGAGCGGGTGTCAGGGCACGGTGACTTGCACTGGGGCAACCTCACGACCATGCCCCTGAACCTGCTGGACTGGGAGCGGTGGGGGTTGGTGCCCCTCGGCTTCGACGCGGGTCTACTCCATGCGAACAGCCTGCTGGCGCCCGGCGTCGCGCACCGCATCCGGCAGGAGTTCGCTTCGATTCTGGACAGCCCAGCCGGCCGGATCGGAGAACTCGCGGCCCTGGCCGAGATGCTGCAAGCCGTCGCCCGTGGCTGGTACGCGGAGCTTGCTCCCTGCCTGCGTGCACACGCCGAGACCCTGACGGGCGTTCGCCCCCCGGTACCGGCTCACTCCGAACTCACGGCCTGACACTGCGCTCCGCGAAAGGCTGAGCCTTGATCGGAGTGAAGAAGCCCCTGCCCCTGCGCGAACGTCGAACACGCACGAGGCAGGGGCAGTCTCAGGCGCTCTCGCCCATGTGTCGGTACAGGGTGGCCCGAGTGATCCCCAGCGCCTTGGAGATGGCGCTCACGCTCTCACCCTGCGCGTACCGGGCGCGGGTCACGGCTAGCTTGTCGTCGTCCATCACGAACGGGCCTCCCCCGTAATTGCCCTTGCGTGCCGCAGCGTCCAAGCCTTCCAACGTCTTCTCCCGGAGGCCTTCCCGCTCGCCCTCTGCACTGACGGCCAGGACGGCGAACACGATGGCTCCCGCACCGTTGGGGTCGTAGGAGGGGACCGGACAGGGAACGACCGCCACGCACGGGCGATCCCGCAACCGATTCCGGCGTCGGGCGGCGGTGTGCCGTGCACGATGGGCCTGTGATCGAGACCGCCTCCGCCGCGTGGGACGCGTACGCGGCGCGCGCCCCGGACCGCCGACCCACCAACGGGGTCGGCGCACGGACCTGGTTCAACTGGACCCAGTACCCGGACCACGGGCCGGGCGTCGAACTCCTCGGGCTCCGGCCCGGCGACAGGGCGCTCGACCTCGGGTGCGGCAGCGGGGGCAACGCGGCCCATCTTGCGAGCCTGGGCATCGGCGCCGTCGGGGTGGACGTGTCCACCCGGCAGTTGGCCAAGGCGCGTGAGCGCTGGCCGGATCACCCCGGGGTGGAGTTGCACCTCGTGGACGCCCTCACGCACCTGCGGGCGTCACCGGGCACCTACGCGGCCGTCTACTCCGTGTTCGGTGCCGTCTACTTCTCCGACCCGGAGATCCTGCTCCCGGCGATCCGGGCCGCGCTCGTGCCGGGCGGGCGTCTGGTCTTCTCCCAGCGGCCCGCCGTCGAGGGCTGCTACGGCGCGCAGGCATCGCTCATCCAGCGGGGACCGGACGAGGACCCGGCCGTCGTCCGTCGCTGGGACTATGAGTCGGACTCATGGCTGAGCATCCTCCGCGACGCCGGTTTCGCTGCTTGCGGTGCCGAGATTCTTCCGGCCCCGCTCGGCGGTCGACGCACCGAGGGCACGCTTCTTGTGCGAGGACAGCGCCCCGGCTGACCTCGTCCAGGAAGTCCGCACGTCCGGAACGGGCGGAGCCCCCTCCCGGCGGGGGAGGGGGCTTCCGTCGGTCGGTGCGGACCGGGTGGCGCCGGGGTCAGCTCACCGGCTGCCGGGTGGGGGCCGGCGGGGACTCGACGGCCCCGGCCTCGGTCGCCACCGCGGCGGTCGGGTTCCCGGGCGGCGGGCCGAGCTTGCTCACCAGGGCCTCGCCCTCGACGTCGAGGTTCGGCAGGGCGCGGTCGAGCCACTTCGGCAGCCACCAGATGTGCTTGCCGACGATGGCCATGACGGCCGGGACGATGAGCATCCGGACCAGGAAGGCGTCGGCGAGGACACCCACGGCGAGGGCGAAGCCGATGGTCTTGATGATCGAGTCGTCCCCGAGCGCGAACCCGGCGAAGACACCGAACATGATCAGGGCGGCGGCGGTCACGACGCGCCCGCTGTGGGCGAACCCGTCGACGACGGCCTGCCGGGCCTCGGTGCCGTGGACGTACGCCTCACGCATCCGGGTGACGAGGAAGACCTCGTAGTCCATGGCCAGTCCGAACAGGACACCGGTCAGCAGCAGGGGGAGGATGAACAGCACGGGCGAGGTGGCGTCCAGGCCGATCAGGCCATTGAGCCAGCCCCACTGGAAGACCGCGACGGTGCAGCCGAGCGCCACGCCGACGGAGAGCAGGAAGCCGAGCGCGGCCTTGAGGGGCACGAGGACCGAGCGGAAGACCAGGACCAGCAGCACGAAGGCCAGGCCGACGACCACGAGCAGGTAGAGCGGGAAGACGTCCGCGAGTTCCTGGGAGATGTCGACGCCCACCGCGGTCTGGCCGGTGACCATGGCCGTCGCGCCGGTCAGCTCGGGCAGTTCGGCGAGGTCGGCGCGGAGCGAGTCGACGAGCTCCTTGGTGCCGGCGTCGGAGGGGCCGCCCTCGGGGATGATGGTGAAGTTGGCGAGGTCGACGGCGTCGAGCTGCCCGGCCAGCGCTGCCCGTGCCTCGGCGGAGTCGTCGGCGAGCGGCGGGATGAGGACGGCGATCTCCCCGTCCGACCCGGCCAGCGTCGCGTGGACCGTCTCGACGGCGCGCAGCTTGTCGTCCGCGCCCGCGGTGTCGACGACCACCAGCAGCGGGCCGTTCATGCCCTCACCGAAGTTCTCGGCGATGAGGTCGTGGGCGACCCGGCTGTCGCTCCCGGCGGGGGCGACGCCGTTGTCGAGGATGGCGAGCTGCATGCTGCCCAGCGGCAGCGAGAGGACGGCTGCCACCGCGACGCCGCCGACGAGGGCCACGACCCGGTGCTTGCTGACGGCCTTCGCCCACCGCCGGCCACCGGCGCCCGCTTCCGTGTTGCCTCCCGTGTCCGCGGCCCCGCTCCGGCTCCGGCGGTCCCGGACCACCCGGCGGCCGGCGAAGCCCAGGAACGCGGGCAGCAGGGTGAGGGAGATCAGCACCGCGAGCGCCACCATCGCCGCTGCCGCCACGCCCATCTGCATGAGGAAGTCGATGCCCGTGATCGCCAGACCCAGCAGGGCGATGATCACGGTCAGCCCGGCGAAGACGACGGCCGAGCCGGCGGTCCCGACCGACGCGCCGGCGGCTTCCGCCAGCGGGCGCCCGGCCCGGACCTCGTGCTGGTACCGCGAGAGGATGAACAGCGCGTAGTCGATGCCGACGGCCAGACCGAGCATGGTGCCGAGCGCCGGGGTGACCGAGTTCAGCTCGGCGAACCCGCTGAGCGCCGCGATGCTCGCCGCGCCGATGCCCACGCCGATGACGGCGGTGACCAGCGGCATTCCGGCGGCGACCAGCGAACCCAGGGTGACGGCGAGGACCACGAAGGCGACACCGATGCCGATGACCTCGGCGAGATCGTCGTGCAGGTCGGCCCCGGCGGCGTCACCGCCGACGACCGCGCCGATCCCGGCGGCCTCGGCGGTCTGCTTCGCCGCGTCCAGCGCGTCGTGGTCGGCCGTGCTGACCTCGCCCGGTGGCGTGTTGTAGTTCACCGCCGCGTAGGCGACGGTGCCGTCCTCCGAGACGGTGCCCGTCGTGAACGGGTCCGCGACCGAGTCCACGCTGCCCGTCCCGACGCGGGCGAGTGCCTCCTCGACCGCCGCGCGGTTGGCGGGGTCGGTCAGCGACTCGCCCTCGGGCGCCTCGAAGACGATGCGGGCGGTCGCGCCGTCCGGGCTGGCGTCGGGGGAGCGCTCCTCGACCAGCTCGAAGGCGTCGGTCGACTCCATGCCCTTCAGGGTGAAGCTGTCGGTGGTCTTGCCGGAGAGGGTGGCCGCGCCGACACCGGCGAGCACGAGGAGCAGGAGCCAGGTCACCACCACGAGCCTGCGGTGGACGAACGACCATCGGCCGAGCCGGAACAACTGCCATGCCATGGGGTGTACCTCTTCCTGGGGTCAGTGGTCGGTGAAGTGCGGTGGTGCCCGCCGCGCACGGGGCACCCGCCGCACCGGCTCGGTGAGCCGGGGGCGGTGTGCCGGTCGGGGGCGTGTCAGGGGGGGGGGCAGGGCTGTCGCCGACGGGCGGTGAGGGGTCGGGGGAACGGGACGTTCCCCAGGGCTCGGCCCGCGGTGCGAGGTCGGCGGGGGTGCTACCGAGGGACGGACGGGCCGCGCAGCCAGGCCGTGCCGTCGCCAGGCAGCAGGCCGTCCCGCAGGGGCTGGCTGGACAGGAGGACCTCACCGGCCGGCAGTTCCACGGGGGTGTCGCCGAAGTTGGTCACGGAGGTCCAGCCGGAGGGCCGGGCGAACGCGAGCAGTTCCGGTCCCAGCTCCAGCCAGGTGACCGGTCCGGCGGTGCGGAGCTCCCGCCGGATGCGCAGGGCCTGCCGGTACAGCGACAGCGTCGACGAGGGGTCGTTGGCCTGCGCCGCCGCGGACAGCTCTCCGAACCAGGCGGGCTGGGGGAGGTGCGCCGCGTGGTCGCTGAAGCCGAAGAAGGGCGGGTGCTCCTCCCAGGGCAGCGGAACGCGGCAGCCGTCCCGGCTCGGGACGACGGAGTCGTCGTTGCCGGCGACCGGGTCCTGGCCTACCTCGCGGGGCAGCGCCACCTCCGGGAGGCCGAGCTCCTCTCCCTGGTAGAGGTAGGCGTTGCCGGGGAGGGCCAGCATCAGCAGGGTCGCGGCGCGCGCCCGGTCGAGTCCCGGCCCGCCCGGCGGTACGCCGTCGAGGGCGCCGCCCGGCGTCCCGGGCGCCAGCCGGGTCGCGTGCCGGGGCACGTCGTGGTTGGAGAGGACCCAGGTGGCGGCGGAGCCGTCGGCCTCGACCTGGTCGAGGGTGCGGCGGATCACCTCGCCGAACTCCTGCGCGCCCCAGGGGGTCATGAGGAGGTCCAGCGAGAAGACCTGGCCCAGGCTGTCCGGGCTCGTGTAGCGGGCGCGACGGTGGGGGTCCACCCATGCCTCCGCGACGGCGAACCGGGGCGGGTCGTAGCGGTCGAACACCTCGCGCCACTCCGCGTAGACGTCCTGGACGTCGTCCCGGTCGTAGAGCGGGTTCCGCCCCTCGCCGAAGCGCCCGCCGCCCTCGCCGCCCACCAGCACGGGGAAGCCCGCGTATACCTCGTCCCACGGCGGCAGCGGTTCGGTCAGGTCCTTGGTCAGGCACATGGCCGCGTCGACACGGAACCCGGCGACGCCCCGGTCCGCCCAGAACCGCAGCGTGTGCAGGAAGTCCGCCCGCACCTCGGGGTCGGACCAGTTCCAGTCGGGCTGATGGGGCGTGAACAGGTGCAGGTACCACTGGCCGTCGGCGACCCGGGTCCACGCAGGGCCGCCGAAGAAGGCCGGCCAGTCGGAGGGCGGCAGCTCCCCGTGCTCGCCGCGCCCGTCGCGGAAGACGTAGCGCTCACGGGCGCGGGAGCCCCGCCCGGCGGCGAGCGCCTCCGTGAACCACGGGTGCCGGTCGGAGCTGTGGTTGGCCACGATGTCGATGACGACCTCGATCCCCGCGTCGCCCAGGCACCGGACGACCTCGTCGAACTCGTCGAGGGTGCCGAGGACCGGGTCGACGTCGCGGTAGTCGTCCACGTCGTAGCCGCCGTCCGAGAGGGCGGAGGGATAGAAGGGGCTGAACCAGACCGCGTCGACCCCGAGTTCGGCCAGGTGGTCCAGGCGGTGCAGGACGCCTCGCAGGTCACCGATGCCATCGCCGTTCCCGTCGGCGAAGCTGCGCGGATAGACCTGGTAGACGACGGCCTCCCGGCGGTCGGCGTCCTCGTGCCCCGTGCTCACGGTCCTACGGCTCCGGTCACCGGACATGGCTGCTCCTCGGTATCGACACGACAGGGGGACGGCACCGACCGATCGGCGGCGCGCAGCACCACCGTACACCAAAAGTTCCACGTGGAACTTTTCGCTACGATGGCGGTGCCGCGCCACCCCCTACGCAGTCCCCGACCGCCGACCGCCGACCGCCGACCGCGCCGGACGGAGCCGGGGCCCCGCGCCACCAGGGGGTCGGCCGGCCGCGCGGCTCTAGGATCGGGGTCGCGCCGACCCCGAGGAGAAGGTGGTGACACCCGTGAACGACACCGGTGAGCAGCCGGCGGCACCAGCGCCACGAGCGAAGCGAGGCCCCTACCGCAAGGGCATCGAGCGACGCCGGCAGATCCTCGACAAGACCGTCGAGGTGTTCGACGAGCGCGGCTACGAGCACACCTCGCTGCGCGCGATCGCCGAGTCCGTCGGCCTCACGCACGCCGCCGTCAGCCGCTACTTCGGCTCCCGTGAACAGCTCTTCCTCGAAGTGCTGCGCGAGGCCGACCAGCGCGCGGAGGCCGACCTGTCGGTGGACGGCGGGCTCGCCGCCGCGCTGAACAGCGCGGACTTCGTCACGCGCGTCCCCGGTCTGACGGCCCTCTTCAACAGCATGCTGGCCCGTGCGCTGGAGTCGGACAACGAAGGCTCCCGCGCGTACTTCGTCGAGCGCTACGAGCGACTGCGCGGCCGGATCCGGCTGGTTCTCGAACACGGCCGGGACATCGGCGTCGTCAGGGAGGACGTCCCGCTCGACGTCGCCGCCTCGCTGCTCCTCGCGGCCATGGACGGCCTCTCGGCCCAGTGGCTCCTCGACGAGAAGGTGGACGTGAAGGCGGGGATGTCCCTGCTCGACCACCTGTTGAGCGCGGAGCCCCCGGAGGTGCCCGCCCCCGCTGCCGGCGCGGAGGACTCCGCCGGCTGACCGGTCGACCGGCGTCCCCGGTGCCGCGCGCCGTCGAGGCACCGGGGTACAAGGAACGCCCCGCTCCCCGTGCGCACGGGGAGCGGGGCGTTCTCGACGGTGCGGCGGCCCGCCGCACCGGTTCACTGCTTCTCCTACTTCTTGGCCTGCTCCTCGCGGTGCTCCGCCAGCTCCACGACGAAGAGGACCAGTGCCAGCACCAGCATCAGGCTGGCGCCGATCAGTACCCAGGTCGAGGCCGTCAGCACCGAGAAATGCAGCACGAAGCCACCGAGCGAGACCGCGAGCAGGAGACCGGCGGAGGACACCCCGCTCCGCAGCCACCAGCGCTGGAGCGGTGCGGGCTCCCCATCGGTGACCTGGAGCGCGTAGCGGTGCACCGGGCCGAACTCCTCCTCCGGCTCGCCGCCGGTCTCCCGCACGTGCCGGGCCACGTCCTCGGTGATCTCCTTCGCCCGGGCGGACGGCAGGCCGTGCAGCTCCTTGAGCAGCCGCGGCAGCTCCCGCAGCCACTCCTCGCGCCCCAGTGGCGGGCGGTCCTCGGCCTCGGCGCCACCGCTCCGGTCGCCGGGGGCGCCGTGGGGCTTGTCGTCGTGCTCGCGGAGGAATCCCCAGGCGAACGACGCGGCCCCGACCGCGCTGAGCAGCAGCGCCGGAACCCGGCCCAGCTCCGTGGCGGGCAGCAGAGTGAACGCGAGGGCGGCGGCAGTGGCCAGCCCCAGCCCGCCACCGATCCAGGCCAGGCCGGAGGGCAGCCGAGTGCCGGAGAAGCTGTACCCGAGGGAGGCGGTGAACGCGGCCAGCAGAACGAGTACCGCGCCCACCAGGCCGCCCCAGGTCAGCGGCATCATGAAGCCGGCGGTGAGCCAGAGGATCAGGCCGGCGACCATGGCCCACCAGCCGGTGAGGATCAGCGCCCCGTCGACGTGGTCCTGGAAGGACATGGCGTCCCAGCGCCGTTCGGCGCGCACCGCGTCGGGTATGCGGTCGCGCACGACGGCGACGGCGTACTCGTCGGGCTTCCCGAACGCCTCCTCGGGGCTCTCCCCGGACGCGGCGCAGTGCTGTCCGACCTCCTCCATCACCTCGTCGGCGACCTTGTACCCCACCCCGCGGTCGGCGAGTGCGAGTCGCAGTCGCGCTTCCCAGCGACTGTCCGTGTCCGTCATCACGATTCCTTCTTCTTGTCGCCCGTGGGGCTCCCCGCGGGGGTCTGGGTGAGATCCAGCAGCTGTCCCATCGCCGCCGAGAACCGCTGCCAGTTCTCGGCCTCCTCCCGCAGCCGCTCGCCGCCCGCGTCGGTCAGCCGGAAGACCTTGCGCCCCGGGCCGCCCTCGCCCGGCTCCCAGCGGGCCTCCACCAGGCCGTCGTTCTCCATCCGCCCCAGCACGGGGTAGAGGGCCCCGCCGCGGATGTTGCCGAAGCCGCCCGCCGCGAGTTCCTGCACCAGCGCGTACCCGTGCTGGTCACCTCTGGCCAGTACGGCGGCGAGTGCCAGCGGCAGTACGCCGCGCAGCCAGCTCGTCGCGGGATCCACCGGAGGCATCCGTAGTCACCAACCCTCACTACTCGCTTACGTCGACTAGTTCGTTTTCAGAATAGTGAGCCTCGGTGGGGTTGTCCACCCCGCTGCCGATCGGTGGCGGGGCTCCGCAATCCGGGCCCACCGGCCGAATCGCCCCGCCCCGAAGGGGGCACCCGCGCCGGCAGCGGCGCCCGGCAGGGGCGCGGGCGGTGTGCGCGCCCGCTGCTCCGCATAGAATCGGACAGCTAGTGCCTGTCTCGGCCGAAGGAATGAACGACACTGGGTAAGCGACAGCCGACCGGACCGCCTCCCGCCCCCACCGTGCAGCGGGTCCGCCTGCGCTACGCCAAACGGGGCCGCCTGAGGTTCACCAGCCACCGCGACTTCCAGCGGGCCTTCGAGCGGGCACTCAAGCGCTCCGAGGTGCCCATGGCCTACTCCGCGGGCTTCACCCCGCACCCCAAGGTGAGCTACGCCAACGCCGCGCCCACCGGGACCGCCAGCGAGGCCGAGTACCTGGAGATCGGCCTCGCCGACCACCGCGACCCCGCCACGCTGCGGGAACGGCTCGACGACTCGATGCCGCCCGGCCTCGACATCGTCGACGCGGTGGAGGCCCGCACCTCGAACTTCGCCGAACAGCTCGCGGCCTCGGCATGGGAGCTGCGGCTGACCGGCGTGACCCCCGCCGACGCCGAACGTGCGACGGCGGCCTTCCTCGCGGCGGAGTCCGTCGAGGTCACCCGCGAGACCAAGAAGGGCCCGCGCACCTTCGACACCCGTGCCGCCGTCGCCTCCATGGCGGTGTCGGACGGCGGGGCTGTCGCCCCCGACGGCGGCCCCTGTGCGATACTGCGCCTGGTGGTACGGCATCTCACACCTGCCGTACGACCCGACGACGTCCTGTCCGGTCTCCGCAGCACGGCCGACCTGGCGCCGCCGGTCCCCCCAGGGGTGACCAGGCTGGCGCAGGGGCCCCTCGATGAGGAGACCGGCACGGTGACCGACCCGTTCGCACCTGACCGCGACGCCGCACCGGCCCTTTCCACGGCTGCCGGACGGTAGGACGCGGCGGCGCCGCTGGGGTTGCCGGTCAGGGACTGCGTCCACGCGCCGTAGGACGGCCCGGGACCAGGGAGCCACCCCGGTCCGGCCCGAGCCGGCGTCGCGCCACCGACCAACAGACTTTCGCCGTAGCCGTGCCGTGAGGGCCCGGAACCGGCGAGCCACAACAGATCAAGCTCCCGTGCGGCGGCCGCAGTCACAGACGCGGCGCCCGGGAGCGTGACGGGAGAACCCCCGCATGCACGAGATCGACACGTCCGCCGGTACGGACGCGGCGGAACGAAGCGACACCCCCACGACACCCAGCGACACCCTGCCGCCGCGCCGCCGGCGTCGGGCGGCCTCCCGCCCCGCGGGCTCGCCCAGCACCGGTGCGGACGCCGCTGTCGTCGTCGCCGACGCGGCACCCGCTCCGGCCCCGGAGGCCGCAGCCCCCGCGCCGGAGACCGCCGAGGCCGCCGTCG
>NZ_JAAVJB010000474.1 GCF_012034385.1 Streptomyces spiramenti | reverse complement strand
GGCCGGGGGCATGCGCCCCCGGCTGCGGGCTGGGCGACCGCCGGTCGCGGGCGCCACACGTGGCGGCACGGTGCCGGAACCCGCCGCTGTCGCGCGCCGGGGCGTGACGCGCGGAACGCCTCACGCCCCCGGATACCGTCCATGCGCCCGTAGGGCGTGACCGTGCGTTCGGTCAGGCGTTGGTCACGGAGGACTGACCGGGGCGTACTCCGGTCGTGAACCTATTTCGCCGGTTGGAGAGGCTTGTCGATGGCTGACCACGCCACCCCTGACGCCCAGGCACGAGCGAGTCTGCACCTGCTGGTGCGGGACATCGAGCGGGTACGCCGCCAGGTGGACGCGCTGCGGACCCTCACCTCGCAGCTGGGGAACGTGTACCGCCCACGACGCACCGGTCCCGCAACCGGCTTCGTCGTCTACGGCCGCGCTCCGGCGCCGACCGTCCGTCTGGCGCAGGAACTGCGGGACAGTGTGGAGACCCTGGTGACGGCGGCGGTCGACTTCGACCGGTCCCTCGGGTTCTCCTGGGATGCGGTGGGGTCGGCGCTGGGCGTCACCAAGCAGGCGGTGCACCGACGTTACGGTGCCCGCCGCGCCGCGCCGATCGGCGCGGCCCGCCCCCGCATGGCGGCGTCGGTGCCCGGCGCGCGTTCCGGGTCACCGGATCCGCTGGGGGACCCGATGGACGAGCTGTCGGAGCCCGTCCGCGCCGGGAACGACCTGGGCGAGGTGGTGGCGGCGCGGCACGCGCTACCCGGCCCGGCCCGGGGCGTGGTGCCCGGTCCGAGGGGCGGCTGACCGACCCGCGTGCCGTCCTGGCCGGCCGGACCGCCCCGCCCCACGGGGAGACGCCCGGCCGACCAGGACGGGACGACCGGGACGCGGGGCGCCCCTCCCCCGCCGCAGCGTTCGGTGGGACGGAACGAGCCGACCGCTGCCGATCGCCTGCCCGCGGGGCGGGCGGGCGTGCACAGCGGCTCCCGGGGGCCCGTGGGCCGAGGCAGACCGGGGGCGTGCCC
>NZ_JAAVJB010000473.1 GCF_012034385.1 Streptomyces spiramenti | reverse complement strand
GGCGGTCGAGCAGGTCCGCAGCCGCGTCGACCTCGGCAAGGGCCGGGAGATGACCGCCGGTCAGCTCTGCGAGAAGTTCGGCTTCGTCAAGGAGCGCCAGTGGACCCCGGTCGCGGACCTCTCCGGTGGTGAGCGCCGCCGCCTCCAGATCCTGCGGCTGCTGATGGACGAGCCGAACGTCCTGTTCCTGGACGAGCCGACCAACGACCTCGACATCGAGACGCTGACCCAGCTGGAGGACCTGCTCGACGGCTGGCCCGGCTCGCTCGTCGTGATCAGCCACGACCGGTTCTTCCTGGAGCGGACCACCGACCGCGTGCAGGCGCTCCTGGGGGACGCCACCCTGCGGATGCTGCCGCGCGGCATCGAGGAGTACCTGGAGCGCCGGGCCGCCCGACGCGAGGCCGACCGGGCCGCGTCCGGCTCCCCGGCGGCGGCCGGTGGCTCGGGCCCCGCGGCGGCGGCCCCCGCCGCCAAGTCGTCGCAGCTCTCGCGTGCCGCGCAGAAGGAGACCCAGAAGATCGAGCGCCAGCTGGACCGGATCTCTGAGAAGGAGACGGCGCTGCACGCCGAAATGGCCGCGAGCGCCACCGACTTCGGGCGGGTGGCCGAATTGGACACCCAGCTCCGGGAGCTCTCCGCCCAGCGCGACGACCTGGAGACCCGCTGGCTGGAGCTGGCCGAGGACGCCTGACGGACGGGGCGGGCCCCCGGGCCCCCCCCACCGCCGCCCCGCCGGAAGTACCGATCCCACGGGAACCGCCGGGGGTCGTTCAGCTGTCCGGTGGTAGAAAGAGCGTTGCGTACTTTCAGCCGACCAGTACCCCGGAGCGGGCCCGCACGACAGCCTGATTCCGGTCATTGGGGGAAACATGTCTCAGCCGCCGCCTCCGCCCGGCCCACCGCCGGGCAGGCCGTCCGAGCAGCCGGACGAGCCCAAGGACGAGCAGCCCGGCGACTCGGGCGACAACGCGTCGTCCGCGTCCGGCCAGCCGCCCGCCGGCCCGCCGTCGTCGCCGCCGGCGG
>NZ_JAAVJB010000472.1 GCF_012034385.1 Streptomyces spiramenti | reverse complement strand
CGGCGGCGGCGCGGCGGCGGGGCGCAGCGGCCGGTCCGGCGGCGGGGCCGGCGGGGCGGGACGGGGGAGGCACGGGTCACTCGACGGGGGCCGCCGGGCGGTGCCAGCTCCAGGTGGTGCTGGTCTCCAGCGGCTGGATGCCGGTGACGAGACGCGGGTGGGTGTTGAGGCCGTTGGGCGGGCCGGACTGGGGCTCCACGCACACCGCGTGCTCCTGCTCGTCGTACACGACGACCCACTCCTCGCGGCTGGTGACACGCAACTCCAGCTCCTGCCCCCAGCGCAGGGCGACATCCACCCCGTCGGGCATGGTGAAGCAGTCGTCCCACGGGCCGGGCCCCGGCTCACCGACCTCGGTGGTGGCGATGCCGTCGGCGCGCACGATCTGACCTGCCGGGCTGAAGTCGAGGGTGACCTCCGGTCCGTCCGGCCGGAGCCGCCGCACGAACCAGGGGTGCCAGCCCGCCTGCGCCGGGAAGGAGTCCCCGGCCGTCTCGACACCCAGCGTCAGCGTCAAGGCGCCTCCGTACGGGGCGAGTTCGAGGATCTGTGTGACCCGGCCGCGGTAGGGCCAGGGCTCAGCGAGATCGACGATGAACGCGGCGGAGCGGCCATCCTCCGAGCGGTCCGCGAGCTGCCAGACCTGCTCCCGGACGGTGCCGTGGATCGCGTGGGGCCCCGCATTCAGCGGGAGTCGGTGGGACGTGCCGCCGTTGCGGAAGACACCGCCGGCGGTGCGTCCGCACCACGGCGCCATCACGAACGACCCCGATCCGTCGCCCTGGGCGAGGAGTTCGGCGTCGCCGACCCGTAGCGAGGACAGCCGGCAGCCGTCCTCCGGCAGCACGGTCACCTCCGTGCCACCGGCTCGCAGCCGCACCGTGCCGTCGTCTGCCGCGCCGGTCACATCGGGTTCTGAGGCGTCATGGAGAGTCACAGCACGACAGTAGTGGTCGCGGCGGTCGCCGCGCCCCGCGGGCTCCCGCCACCTCGGCCCGGAACGGCGCCGCCCCGGGCCGGGGTGCCGCCCCGGGCCGGGGTGCCGGCG
>NZ_JAAVJB010000471.1 GCF_012034385.1 Streptomyces spiramenti | reverse complement strand
GCCGCCCGGCAGGCAGCGGTCGCTGTTGGTGAAGAGCACCTTCGCGAGGGGCTGGCCGGAGTACTCGTTGCCCTTGGTGAGCCCGTACTCGATGCGGTTGAGGCTGCCGCCGCGGTCCTGGCGGCCCTGCTGCTCGGCGGAGACGGCGGGGCGCCGGCAGCGGACGCCCCGGCCGCCGACAGCGGGCAGCGGGACGACGCGGAGGAGGACGGGGCCGGCGAGCCCCCCGTCGCCGAGGAGTTCACCCGCTGGACCGCGGCCACGCTCGGCGGCGCCGAACTCCCGCTCCCCGACGGCTGGACCGAACGCGCCATCGACGGCGTCTCCGTCACCGGCGACGAGTACCCCTGCCCCCAGGACGAGGAGCGCCGCTGCGTCGTCGCCGGGGCCTTCCTCATCGAGGGGGAGCCCGGCGCCGAGCCCGGCGACGCCGCCGCCGGCGACATCGACGTCCACACCGCGTCGTCCTTCTCCGACGCCGCCTACGGCGGGGTCACCGAACGCCGGGAGGAGCTCTCCGAGGAGGTCGCCGTGGCGGGCACCACCGGCCACCGGGTCCGCCACCGGCTCACCACCGGCGCGGGAACCGAGGCGTACGCCGAGAGCGTCGCCTTCCCCGCCCCCGACGGCTCCGGCGGGACCCTCGTCCTGCGGCTCGGCTGGAACGCAGGGGAGACCGGGCCGGGGGAGGATCTCATGGCCTCCCTCGTGGCCGGTGTACGCCCCGCGTCCGCCACCTCGTCCGGTACCGATGTCTGAACGTCCGACCGTAGAGTGACCCCGGCCGTCCACGACGACGGCCGGTGACCGGTGAGCAGGGGGCCAATCGATGACCACCGAGCAGGGCCACACGCCCATCCGGCCCCGGCGCACGGCACCGCCGCGCCCCGCAGCGCCGCCAAGGCCGACGGTGCCACCCACCTCACCCACCACCTCGGGCACCGGAGCGGCACGCCCGTCGCCGCCCCCGCCGCGCCACCGCCCGCTCCCCTCGGCCCTCCCGCGGCCGAACCCCCGCACCGCCTCACCGCCGCCCCCCCGGGCCACCGCACCCCGGCCAAACAGGAAGACCCGGGGGCGCGGGCCCG
>NZ_JAAVJB010000470.1 GCF_012034385.1 Streptomyces spiramenti | reverse complement strand
CGGCGCGCCCGCGGGAGCGCCGCAGCAGGCGCCGGCCGGGTACGGACAGCCGCAGCAGGCGCCGGCCGGGTACGGACAGCAGGCCGCCGGGCACGGCGGGCCCGGCCACGCGGTCCCGCCGCAGGGCGGCTACGGCTACCCCACGCCGGGAGGCGCCCCCGGCCAGGCCCCCGGCAGCCAGGAGGAGAAGTCCGCCGGCCCGCCGCAGAACCTCTGGCTCGCGCTCGGCGCCGCCCTCGTCGCCGCGGTCGTCTGCGTCTTCGCCTACGGCGCGCTGTTCAACGCCATGACGGACCTCGAGGCGGGGGAGACCCGTCAGATCGGCTACGTCTCGCTGCTGGTGGGCGTCATCGTCGGTGCCGGCCCCGCCTTCCTCGCCAAGCGCAACTGGGTCGCCTACGGCGTCGGCGTCCTCCTCGCCGCCGTCGCGATCTACTTCGGCACGATCTTCGGCCTCGCCATGGTCGCCAACGAGCTCCAGACCCTGGTCCTGGGATCGGGCGACGGCGCGATGAGCCTGTTCTTCGGTGACATGGGCGAGCTGATCGAGATGTGGAACGACGGCGCCGAGGCGATGGACTGGGTCTTCATGGCCTTCGCCCCGCTGGGAGCCGTCGTGGTCGCCCAGGGCGTGCTGAAGCGCAGCAAGCAGGACTGACGCACCCGTCCGCACGGCGGACATCGGGCCGGCCCACATCGGGCCGGCCCGTCGGCGCGGCGACCGGCACCACCGGCGGTCGCCGCGCCGCCGTGTCGGGGCCCGGCGCCCCGCACGATCGGGCCGTGCGGCAACCGCGGTGCCGGGAGCCGGAGATAATGGCTCTGCTCGTGCCAGTCCGTCCCCAGGAGAGCGATGAGCCAGCCCTGGCCCCCGACGCCGCGCCCCACGGACCGAGACCGGTCGCGACCGGCCGCGGGCGCGCGGCAGGACCCGGCGCCCACTGTCGGCCCCCGGCCCTCCGGCCCCCCTGCCGGGCAGTTCGCGGGGAACGTCCCCGAGCAGTTCACCGGCCATGCCCCCGGGCGCGCCGCGGCCGGTCCGGCGTACCGTCCGGGGCGGTCTGTGAGGTGGCTGGGGCCGGGATCGAACCGG
>NZ_JAAVJB010000046.1:13229-26643 GCF_012034385.1 Streptomyces spiramenti | reverse complement strand
CCGACAGCGCCGAGGGGGACGCCACCCCGGCGCACCTGGCGAGCAGCGCGGACGACACCACGGCCGTCGCCACCGGCGCACTCCGCGTCGCCGCACCCGCCGCGCCCCGCGGCACCCGCGCCGTCGTCGCCGACTTCCGCCGCACCGCCGGCGCCCTCGTCCGTACCCAGGTGACGCGTGCCCTCGCCACCGTGCCGGGGCTCAAGGCACGGAAGACCCCCGCCGAGCTCGGCATCCCGCCACGCGCCTACCACCTCTCCGGCACCGTCCCCGTCGGCGAACTGCTCCCCGAAGCAACCCCGTCGGCCCGCCCCGACAACGGCGACACCGGCAGCGACGCAAGCAGTGACGCCAGCACCGCGGCGCCCTCCACCGCCTCCGGCGCCGTCCACGCCGCGCTCCCCGCCCAGTCCACCGCCGCGGCGGCGCCGCGCGTCGTCGGCGTCCTCGACACCGGCTCCTCCGCCGGGGGTGACTTCAACGCCACACCGCTGCTCTCCGCCGGCTCCTGGGCCGCGGGCTCCTCCTCCGGCGCGTTCACCTACACCTACCCCCTGGAACTCCCCGAGGCGCCCGGCGGCCTCACCCCCTCGGTCGGCTTCGGCTACTCCTCGCAGTCCGTCGACGGCCGCACCAGCGCCTCCAACAACCAGTCGTCCTGGATCGGCGACGGTTGGGACTACAACGCCGGCTCCGTCACCCGCACCTACGTCTCCTGCACCCAGGACGCCGAGAAGTCCGGCGCCAACAACTCCTCCCGCAAGACCGGCGACCTCTGCTGGGGCTCCCACAACGCCACCCTCAGCCTCGGCGGCACCACCACCGAGCTCGTCCGCGACGACGCCACCGGCGTCTGGACCACCTCCGGCGGCGACAACTCCAAGGTCGAACTCCTCAAGGACACCGCCCTCGGCAACGGCGACGCCGACGGCGAGTACTGGCGCGTCACCACCACCGACGGCACCCGCTACTGGTTCGGCCGCAACCGCCTGCCCGGCTGGACCTCCGGGCGCCCCGAGACCCAGTCCGTGCTGACCGTCCCCGTCGCCGGCAACCACCCCGGCGAACCCTGCTACAAGGCGGGCGACTTCGCCGGATCGTTCTGCGACCAGGCTTGGCGCTGGTCCCTCGACTACGTCGAGGACGTCCACGGCAACGCCATGTCCCTGTGGTGGGCCCGCGAGACCAACCACTACGCCAAGAACCTCGACTACCGGAAGCCGGTCGCCTACCACCGCGGCGGCCACCTCCGGCACATCGACTACGGCCAGCGCGCCGACAGCGTGTACTCCTCCGACGCCCTCGCCCGCGTCACCTTCACCGTCGCCGAACGCTGCTTCGCCGAGGGCTCCGCCACCTGCACCGACGACGCCTTCACCTCCGGCGACCCGGGCCGCTACCGCATCTGGTACGACACCCCGGCCAGCCTCTACTGCAAGCCCAACACCACCTGCTGGAACGGGTCGCCCGCGTTCTTCAGCCGCAAGCGCCTCGCCACCGTCACCACCTCCGCCCAGCGGCAGGAGGGCACCACCGCGCGGCAGAACGTCGACCGCTACCGGTTCACCCAGTCGTTCCCGCTGCTGCGCACCGGCGCCAACACAGCGCTGTGGCTGGAGTCGATCACCCGCACCGGCTTCGCCGTCAACGGCACCACCAGCACCTCCCTCGCGCCCGTCCGGTTCGAGCCCAACGTCGACGCCATGCCCAACCGCGTGGTGCGCGGCCCACGCGACCCCCGGCCCGGGTTCGACCGGCTGCGCGTCGGCCGCGTCATCAACGAGTACGGCGGCGAGAGCGTCGTCACCTACTCCACCCCCACCGGGCCGTGCGCCGCCGGGGAGAACCTGCCGACACCCCAGGCCAACACGCAGCTGTGCTACCCGGTCCACTGGCACCCCGACCCCGAGTCCGACGACCTGGACTGGTTCCACAAGTACGTCGTCACCGCGGTCGAGGAACTCCCCGCCGTCGACGGCTCGTACCCGGTGCTGACCGAGTACGAGTACGGCACCCCCGCCTGGCGCCTCACCCAGCAGGAGTTCAGCAAGAAGACCCGCCGCACCTACTCCGACTTCGGCGGCTTCGACCTCACCACCGTCTACTCCGGCGTCGAGGACGAACTGACCGGAGCCCGCCGCAGCAAGGCCGTCACCCGCTACTTCCAGGGCCGCGGCGACGACGTCACCGTCCGCGACGTCGAGGGCAACGCGATCGCCCCCGACCGCGAGGCGTTCGCGGGCCGCATCGCCGAGGAACTCAGCTACGACGCGCACGACGCCCCCGCCGGCCGCTGGCTGACCCGCAGCGTCACCGTCCCCGAGGCGACCCGCCTCGCGCAGCGCGACCGCGGCGACGGCCTCACCCCGCTGCGCGCCTGGCGCGTCACCGAACCCACCGAGACGAGCTGGACCCGCTCCTCCGGAACCGGCGACGACAAGCGGACCCTGCGCACCCTGCGCACCAACACCACCTACGAGACGACCCACGGCCTGCCCACCCGCGTGGAGTCCCTCGGCGACACCGGCCGCACCGGCGACGAGTCCTGCACCCGGCTCGAATACCACCACGTCGCGTCGGCCCACGTCATCGGCCTCACCCGCCAGGCCCTGACCTCCCCGACGACCTGCGCGGACGCCGACTTCGCCGACCTCACCACCCTCACCGACGGCGCCCGCGTCGGCTACGACGGCAACGGCTACGGCACCGCCCCCACCAAGGGGCTCGCCAGCCAGTCCTGGTCCCTGAAGGCCGACGGCTCCGGCTTCCAGAACGACGGCACCAGCGCCTTCGACAACCACGGCCGCGTGGTCTCCATGACCGACCCCGACGGCAACACCGGCACCCTCACCTACACCCCGGCCACCGGTCAGGCGTACCGCCTCACCGAGACCAACACCCTCGGCCACAAGCAGACCACCCAGATCGAACCCGGCCGCGCCGCCGGGATCAGGGTCACCGACGCCAACGGCCACACCTCCAGCTCCGTCTACGACCCGCTCGGCCGCCTCGTCGAGGCCTGGGGCGTCGGCCGCACCCCCTCCGCCGCGGCGGTCCCCGACCTCCGCGTCACCTACCACATCACCGCCGGCAAACCCCCGGCCGTCACCACCCGCCACCGCGGACACAACGACACCGTCCGCGTCAGCACCACCCTCTACGACGGCCTCGGACGCGAACGCCAGACCCAGGAACACGCCGTCGGCGGCGGGCGCCTGATCACCGACACCCTCACCAACCCCTCCGGCGAGATCCGCGAGTCCCGCAACGCGTACCACGCCGAAGGGACTCCCTCCACCACCCTCTTCACCCCCGACACCGTCGTCCCCAACGCCACCCGCTACACCTACGACTCCGTCGGCCGGGTCCTCACCGAGATGCCCGTCCTCAACGGTGAGGAGGACCCCGCCAAGGCCGTCCGCTACAGCTACGGCCCCGACCACGCCACCGTCATCAACCCCGACGGCGCCGCCTCCTACCGCGTCTACGACGACGCCCTCGGCCGCACCGTCCGGGTCGACACCTTCACCGACACCGCCCGCACCGAGTACGTCAGCAGCCGGTACGAGTACGACGAGACCGGGGCGCTGACCCGCGCCACCGACACCGAGGGCAACGCCTGGAGCTGGAGCTACGACCAGCGCGGCCGGCTCACCGCCGCCACCGACCCCGACGCCGGCACCGCCCGCTACACCTACGACCACCTCGACCGGCCCGTCACCAGCACCGACGCCCGCGGCGTCACCCTGTGGACCGGCTACGACCGCCTGTCACGGCCGCTCGGCACCCGCCGCGACAGCTCCACCGGCGAACTCCTCGGCACCTACACCTACGACACCGCACCCGGCGGCATCGGCCTCCCCGCCACCGCCACGCGCTACACCGACGGCCTGCCCTACGGCATGTCCGTCGGCGGCTACACCCCCGACTACCAGCCGACCTCCTCCACCCTCACCCTCCCCGCCGAGATCGCCCGCCACTGGGGGCTCGCCGAGAGCTACACCTACGGCTACGAGTACACCGACACCGGACTGCTGCGCTCCACCCAACTCCCCGCCATCGGCGGCCTCAAGGCGGAGAAGCTCCTCGTCCGCTACACCGCCGACGGGCTGCCGCTGACCGTCTCCGGCTCCGACTGGTACGCCAGCGAGACCATCTACTCGCCCTACGGCCACGTGCTGCGCTCCGCACTGGGCGCCCACCCCTACCGGGTGTGGGCCACCGCCGACTACGACGAGGCCACCGGCGAACTGCGCGAACAGCGCACCTACCGCGAACAGCGCGACGACGCCGGCCTCGTCCCCGGCTTCCTCGCCTCCCACCGCTCCTACCGCTACGACCCCGCCGGCAACGTCACCGCCATCCGCGAACACGCCGGCAACCTCACCGAACGCCAGTGCTTCACCTACGACCCGCTGGGCCAGCTCACCGAAGCCTGGACCTCAGGCGAGCAGACCTCCTGCACCGCACCCGGTCAGAGCGGCGCCGCGCCCCACTACCCCGACGGCACCAGCAACGTCGCCAAGGGCCGCGACCTCTCCGGCTACTGGCACTCCTACCGCTACGACACCCTCGGCAACCGCACCGAACTCACCCGCCACGACCTCGACGGCGACACCGCCGGCGACGCCGTCACCAGCTATCGCTACGGCGAGGGCGGCGCCACCGGCCGCGCCCTCACCTCCGTCGAGTCCAACTTCCGGACCGCGCAGGGCGCGCTGATCAAGGCCGTCTCCCAACGCACCTACGACGCCGCGGGCAACACCACCACCGTCTCCGACGGCGGCGACACCCAGACCCTGTCCTGGACCCCCGAAGGCGACATCGACCGCGTCTCCGGACCGGGCAGCAGCGGCGCCGTCCCCTACCTCGGGCCGGGCGACAAGTGCCTCGACCTGCGGTCCGCGATACCGGAACCCGGCCAGGCCGTCCAGCTGTACGGCTGCAACGCCACCGCCGCCCAGAAGTTCACCTTCACCCCGGCGCCCGGCCAGAGCGACGCCGACCTCGGCACCCTCACCGTCGTCGACCACTGCCTCCACCCCGCCGCCGGCACCCGCGGCGCGGCCGTCGAGGTCCAGCCCTGCGACGACACCGCCGACCAGCTGTGGCAGCGCACCGCCGGCGGACAGCTCGTCCACCACGACAGCGGGCTCTGCGCGGCCGTCTCCGGCGGCCAGACCGCCAACAGCACCCCCGTCGTCCTCGCCGCCTGCGACGCCGCCGCCACCGCCCAGCAGTGGTACCCGCAGGGCGAGGTGCGGTACGTCTACGGCCCCGACGGCGGGCGCGTCCTGACCCTCCAGGACCGCCAAGCCGTGCTGAACCTCGGCGAGGCCGAGGTGACGGTGCTGCGCGGCGGCACCCTGGTCAGCACCCAGCGCACCTACGCCGGCCCCGGCGGCGCCGTCATGCGCTACGCGGACGGCACCGGAGCCTCCCGACTCGTCGCCCTGACCAGCGACCACCAGGGCACGCCGTACACCGAGACGGCGATGCAGGCGGGCATGCAGGTCCGGGTACGGAAACAGGATCCGTTCGGCGGCGTCCGCGCCGCCTCCACCACCTCGCCCAACCTCCGCACCCACCTGGGGTTCCTCGGCGCGACACGCGACGACGCCACCGGCTACGTCCAGCTCGGCGCGCGCACCTACGACCCGGCGATCGGACGGTTCCTCTCCCTGGACCCGGTGCTCGACATCGCCGACCCGCTGCAGGCCAACGGCTACGCCTACGCCCACAACAACCCCGTCACCCACGCCGACCCGACCGGTCTGGCCATCAGCCTGACCGGCGCGGAGCGCACGGCGGCGCTCGCCGCCGCCGGGCTGACCGCGTCGCAGGTGGCTGGTGCGCGGGCCGCACAGAACAAGAGCCTGCAGTCCGTGATCATGGGCGCGGCCTGGTCGGTGCTGAAGGAGTTCATCGGCATCAACGACGCCGTCCGCTGCTTCAACGGCGACCTGTGGGGCTGCGGCGCGGTCATCCTCAACGCGATCCCGTGGACAAAGCTGTTCAAGGTCGCGTCCGTGGCACGGGCCATCAATCGAAGCGTCTCGGCGATCAGCGCCTGGCGGAAGGCCAAGGCCGGCGCGGGGGCGATCCTCAGCCGCGCCAGGCTCGCCGAGTCGCGGGCGCTGCGGGTGAAGCAGCTGAACGCGGCGCGCGCCCGCGCCGCGGCTCAGTTGAAGCGGGCGAAGGCCGCCGCGAAGAAGAACACGGTCAGCAACAAGGCGACGACGGCCAAGAAGAAGACCGGCAACCCGGTCCAGAAGAAGGCCGCCGGCCGATCCAACCCGAAAGCCACCACCGCACCACCACCCCGCATTAGCGGCGGCGGGGGCGGAGGCGCGAGCCGAGGCGGCAGTTCGGGTGGCACCAGCAAGGCATCGGCCAGCCGCCCCGCCGGCAGCACCGGCGCCGGCTCACGCGCGGGCGGCGGTGGTAACTCCGGCAACGGCGGCGCAGGCAAGGTGCAGTCAGCCGGAAGTGGCGGGGACTGCCCCACCAACCCCAACAGCTTCGTTCCCGGCACTCGCGTTCTGATGGCGGACGGCTCCTCGAAACCGATCGAGGACATCCAGGTCGGTGACCGCGTGCTGGCGACCGATCCCGAGACGGGCGAGACCCGAGCCGAGACCGTGACCGCCGAGATCCTCGGCAACGGCGAGAAGCTGCTGGTCGACGTCACGGTCGAGACCGACGACGGTGAGCGGGAAGTCATCAGCGCCACCGGTGGACATCCCTTCTGGGTACCCGAACTCGACGCATGGACCGACGCCGAGGAGCTCCAACCCGGCCAGTGGCTCCGCACCAGCGCCGGCACCCACGTCCAGATCACCGCACTCACCCATCACACCACCACCGCAACCGTCCACAACCTCACCGTCAACAACCTCCACACGTACTATGTGCTGGCCGGAGTGACGCCGGTCCTGGTTCACAACTGCCAGGTCGAATACGGGAGCACGGATCTCAGTCAGGCGGTAATTCAGGAGCGCCTGAAGCTTGGAAACAAGGCCAACAACTTCGCTGCGGCCCGCTACGCGGATTCGTCAGGTGCGGAGCAGGTCATGGTTGCCTTCTCCTCCAAAGGGCGAGGTAATCACGCTGAGCAGAAGCTGATTCGAGCGATCGGGAAAGATGACATCTCCGAGATCTATTCGGAGTTGCAGCCCTGCCGGAATTCGTGCGCTCCAGCAGTTGCGGGAATCAGAACTACATGGTCTTGGAACTGGACCACTTCCGCGGAGGGTGCGGTCTCCCGCAAGAGCCAGCTAGCGGCTGTGCGTGGAGCGTTTGCTGGCGCCCTCTCTGGGAACTGGTAGCCTGCGCGAAGTCGTCAGTGTCCGCCGCTTTGGTTGCAATTGAACCTGGATCTGTATATGTCACCGAAACTCACGTACGCCATACAGTCGCTGAAGGGCCTGCGCAACGACCCGGCTCGGCGGTTCTTGGGTGATGTCGGGCTTCCGGCCGACAACCTACTGTTCGGATTTGCGGAGCCCATAGCTCGGCAAGTCGAGGCGTATGGTAGTGAGCGAGAATTCATCCGGGTTGGCGAGAGTGGAGACGATGAAGAGTTCTGCGTAGATGTTGACACGGGAGAGGTTGTCTGTATCAACCTGGCGGATGCCAGTGTCTGGCACGTGAGTGAATCGCCAGAGAAATTCCTTGCATGTCTCGAAGAGTTTACGTCTCGTTACCCGTATGGGGAAAGCGAATCTGAACTTGAGGACAGAGAGGTCATGGCGAACACTCTGAAAGAGGCGCTTCTTGCGATCGACGCCACCGTCTTCGATGAGGACCCGGGGTATTGGTATACAATCCTCGGCGACGTGGCTATCGGTGACTACAGTGAAGAGTGACACTTGGTTTGAGGTGCTGATCCTCTCGCGAAGTAAGCTACGGCGTGGCAAACTCGAGGCCCCGTCAGGTGTGTCTCGACGGGGCTTCCGCGTGGGGGTAACGGCAGTAGTTGACGGCAACGTCAGTGGACGGTGGCTGCACGCAGTGGAGGATCGTCGCCGGGGCCAGCGTACGGCCCCCTGACCATTCCCGACCCCAACCCGGTCAGGACCCCGACCAAAGCCCACTCCGCCGCCCTCACGCGCGCAGCCGTCTGACGGCGCCGCCGACGGCAACAGGGGTACACAGCAGGGCACTTCTCGCAACTCCACAGACTGGCCGAACTCCGCTGACCTGTGAAAATGCACCTGACAGCACCTCAGCACGCACACGTACCATGTGCTGGCGGGCGAGACTCCGGTCCTCGTTCATAACAGCAACTGCGGAATCCTGCCAAAGCCAAGCGTCTCTGATTCCAATCTTCAGAACTTGGTAAACGATCTCTATAAGGGGACAATCAATTCGGCCCGAACTGGAGACGGTGCGACGATGTCGGAAATTCTCGAGGAGCTCAGCTCGGGTCAACTCGTGCATAACCGTAACCAATGTAGCCAAGGGGAACCAGTACGCTAGGGGGCTGAATGGGCGGATAAGAAAGAACAGTAGAAATGGCGACCCGCACGACTTGATCGTGGCGAGAAGCCTGCTTGCCGGCCTTAAGTCGGCTCTCGCAGGGAATTAATGGGGATGAATGAGAATCAGTTCTTTCATGGCCTCCTTCAGGGCTTTCCGCAGCTCGAGGACTTGCATGCTCGGCATGTGGAATTCTATGAAGAGCGCCTTTCCCATGTTCTACTGGCGGACGTCGTGCGGTGGGCGGTGGGTTTGTTCAGCGAGGCTGGCCAGGGTTCGGTCGAGGAGATTACTGTGCTTCGTTTGATCAAGTTCATCGAGCGTGCGTATGTGCAGGGTGATGATGAGGTCAAGGAATTGATCAGGTTTTCTTTCATTGAAAACCTCCCGTATCTTAGCGAGGACGGGTACCGTATTTGCGAATGCCTGACGGGTAATCTCCTGAAGATGCTTATGGAGCGTTAAGATCTGCGTGTACCGTCTCGCAGGGGCCTGTTTCATGGAAATCTCATCGTGTTCGAGTCAGATGTGCTAAGCAGAATGAAGCCTCGCCAGATGCGTCCGGGTGGGGCTTCTGCGTTGGGTGACAGAAGTAGTTGACGGCAACGTAGCGGACGACGGCGGCGCAGGGTGGCGGTTCGTCGCCGTCGGAGCGAGCTGCCTCGGTGCTCTCCGAGCTGTCGAGTTCGGCGCTGAGGGTGTCGATGGCGTCGCGCTGAAGGCGGAGCCGGACGTAGGCGGTGGCGTTGACGCCGATGTGGGCGTGGCCGAGGAGTTCCTTGATGACGACGAGTTCAACTCCCCGCTCCAGCAGTAGGGTCGCGGTCGAGTGCCCGAGGTCGTGAGGGACGCGATCTGGCGGCGGTGGCAGCTCGAGTGGCGGACCTCCGTGCACCAGCTCGGCGGACGGCTCCTCGAAACCGATCGAGGACGTCCAGGTCGGTGACCGCGTGCTGGCGACCGATCCCGAGACGGGCGAGACCCGAGGCGAGACCGTGACCGCCGAGATCCTCGGCAACGGCGAGAAGCTGCTGGTCGACGTCACGGTCGAGACCGACGACGGTGAGCGGGAAGTCATCACCGCCACCGGTGGACATCCCTTCTGGGTACCCGAACTCGACGCATGGACCGACGCCGAGGAGCTCCAACCCGGCCAGTGGCTCCGCACCAGCGCCGGCACCCACGTCCAGATCACCGCACTCACCCACCACACCACCACCGCAACCGTCCACAACCTCACCGTCAACAACCTCCACACGTACTATGAGCTCGCAACACGATCATGGTCGGGTCTTCTTGAGGCGTCGGTAGCAGATGAGGCTGCAGGCGAAGGAGACGAAGGCGTCGTGGAGTTCGGTGCGGCGTTCCCAGCGCACAGCGAGGCGTTTGAAGTGGTGGAGCAGGGCGAAGGTCTGCTCCACGACGTAGCGGATCTTGCCGATGCCCTTGATATTCGGTGATCCCTTGCGGGAGATGACCGGCAGGATCCGTCGGCGACGCAGCGCGTCGCGGTTGGGGTTGGAGTCGTAGCCTTTGTCGCCGAGCAGAGCCTCCGGTCGTCGGCGGGGCCGGCCGGGGCGGCCTGCGACGGGTGGAATGCCGTCGACCAAGGCGAGGGTCTGGGTGACGTCGTTGACGTTGGCCGCGGTCGTGATGACCTTGAGCGGGGTACCGCGTCCGTCGCAGATCAGGTGGTGCTTGCTGCCCGTCTTCCGCCGGTCGACCGGCGACGGACCGGTGTCGGCGCCCCCTTTTTCGCGCGGACGTGGGAACCGTCCACACACGCACGCGACCAGTCGAGTTCGCCGGCCGCGTTCAGCTCGGAGAGCAGGACCCGATGCAACTGGTCGAAGACTCCTGCCTCCTGCCACCGCTCCAGCCGTCGCCAGCACGTCTGCCCCGAACCGAAACCCAGCTCCAGCGGCAGCAGTTGCCAGGCTATGTCGTGTACAGAACGAACAGGATGCCCTGGAGGCAGAGCCGGTCCGACACCGGCCTCGGCCCCGGAGACCGCTCCGGCCACGGCGGCAGCAACGGCTCGACCAGAGCCCACAACTCATCGTCCACGATCCACGGTCGGGTACCCACACCCTCACGAACGGCCGAATCACCACACCGGTAACGGCCCACCAGGACGATTCAGCAAGATCGTGTTACGAGCTCTATGTGCTGGCTGGGGCTGCGCCGGTCCTCGTTCACAACTGCGGAGGGATCGACGACGATGCCCACGCAGCACTTCAGGATCGCCATGGGCCTGAGATTGCCGATGGCGTTGACTACAACGTTCAGCGCATGTGCCCGACTTGCAACTCGGCCAGCGATGCGGCGGATCACACCATCAGTGGAATTGGCTGCAACACGGACGAATTGGCTAGGTACTTGGCTCGTCAGCGCGGCTTGGGCATGACTCATGTCGACCGAAGGAAGCCAGGAACAACTACCAGACGCGATGAGAGTAGAGTGGACTCATGGGGTAGAGGTGTGACGGTCGTTCAAAATTCCCACATGGTTCACGCTTATCATCAGTCGTAGAACGAGTTCAATAGCATCTTCAATAAGCTGAGGTGAGGCCGTATGTATGGGAGGGTCCGCCTCAGGCGTTCGGGTGAAAGTTACGTACTCAGCTTCACTCCGGCCCAATTCGAACTGGTCAGAAGGGTGCTTGTGGATCTCTATGGCGGCAGTCACTCTTCGGAAGTAGTGGCTGTCGTGGCGGGTGATGCGTCGGAGGGACTTCTCGAACTTAGGGAGCGAGAAGTGGACTTCAGTACGCGCTCGAACGTTGAGGTTGCGCTGAGTCACTCCGACCTTCGGGCGTTGTATGGGGCCCTGGCTTTCGCCTTCTTGAATCGTGCGTCGGAAGAGGCGTTTCACAACAGGTACGGCTTCTACAGCGAGAATGTTCAGGCTGTCGGGTGGGCGATCTGTGTGGCTGTTCATGGAATAGGGAGCTCGATGAAGTGATTTAGAAGTTGTCTCACGTGGTGAGTTTCGTGAGTTTCTTGTAGCAGGTCAGCGTGGCGGCCAGGCCGAGGAAGGCGAGGAAGTGGGAGCCCTTTCGCTCGTATCGGACGGTGAGCCGTCGGTAGCCGAAGAGCTCGGGATGTCACGTTTCGTGCAGCATATTGGGAGCGCTGGCGTACATCGAATCCGAGTTGCTGTCGATGACCCCGGCGCTGCTTCCCGTGTCGACGTAGTAATTGATTCTGGAAGTGAAGAGCGAGCCCTGACAAGCGTAGACGGCTATCCGTTGCCCTTGTGCGTAGTAGCAGATATGTCCATCTCGGTAAATCTGATGAACTTGGACTGATTCTTTCGTCTTATGGTCAGCCGCATGGTCGGCTTGCTGCGTCGTTCAAGCTCATCAAGCTGGCTTCGGAATTTGATCCTTTGGGGCGCGTGGCAACTCTTAGAGAGTTTCGAATGCGCATGGTCTGCGAGTGGCTCAGGTGGCTTGTCCCTGTGGCTTCTGTAGAGGCAGTCTCTGCCGTCTCTGATTACATGTCCGCACGGCTGAACGGAACTGCGACGGTAGGAGTCGATCACGTTTCAGCGGAGATCGCTGCGGATGCAATTGCCCAGCTGCACGGTGATCGTTCGTAGGTGCTGCGCGCCTGGGGCTGTTTGAGGGTGAGTCATTTCGACGCTGGAGGCGGCTCATTGGTCGAAACTGAGCTTGGCGTTTACCCTGAGCGGGTTTGGTAGTTTTGATCGTTTTAGCGCGTTTGGCTGTCTTTTCGACGTTGTGACGTCTGGCGCGGTGCTTGTTCTTCGATCCGGTGGGTCGTCCTGGCCCTGGTCGTGAGGGTTTTGGTGCGGAGGGGGTCGCTACCATGCGGGATGTGCTGAAACGATGTGCCTTATCCAGGCGGAGGCGGCCGAGGGCGGCCGAGGGAGCGGCCGGGATCCGAGGGGGGATCGTTCAAAGTGGGGTAAAGGTGCGGGCATTGAATTCGCCGCCCGGTGGCGCGCACGGCACGCCTGCCAGTCCATGTGCGTTGGTCTGTCAGCCCAGGCTGCGGCATCAGGGAATCAGTTTCGAAGGTGGTTGATTTGGCCAGAGAGCACCTCCAGGTCAATCGATTCGGGTTTGCCGAGTACGAAGACATGATTGAGCTCGCCCATGAAGTAGATGCTCCAAGGGTGGTGGGAGTGTTGAGTTCGATCGTGGAGTTGGTTCTCGCAGGGGAAGACGCCATGCTCGATTCGCTATCGGATGGTGCGCAAGCAGATTTCGTAGTCCCTCTAGGGATGTGTGCGAGGATGCTTTCGAGCTGTGATTGTTCGCCGCTGGAGCTGGTCTCTGCCGCCTGCACCGTGAGATATAGCGCCGAATCGCACATGTCTGAGTTCTCGGACAGCCTCGCGCGTATGCTGTCTCAGCTGCCACGCTGAGTTACATGAACCTGCGGCGTGGCGGCGTCATGTCGCGCTCACCTGTATGGGTCTCAGGCCCCAGGAGCCAGCACCCGCGAGGATCTCGACTGCCGGATCGCTCTCAGAAAGCCTGACCTGCCCTTAGTGGCTGGCATTCGGCCTAGGAGCCCTGTCGCATCAGCGGCAGGGCCATCGCAGAGACCTATGAGTACCGTGTGGCTCTGAAAGCGATAGGTGGTGAAGTTCACGTGGTCGATCCCGCAGAGTACGACAAGAATATTGCCTCGCATTCAAAAGCATTTACGTAAATTTGAATGCGCTTTCGGGAGGGTCCGCGAGGCACATAAGGGGCGCCCGGTCGGCGAAATCAGGCAGGCTCTCCTGGGAGAATTCGAGTTCGAGGATTTGGCCGCGTGGAGTGAAGTTGTAGATTACGCGGCTCGCCGCATTACCGAAGAGCAGCCGGATGAGGCGTAAGGCCACCCGCGCGTAGGCTGCATCGGCTTCGTGACGGCTCCCGCGTCCGGGCCAGAGGGGGGGGGGGGGGGGGGGGGGG
>NZ_JAAVJB010000046.1:0-13219 GCF_012034385.1 Streptomyces spiramenti | reverse complement strand
CCCCCCCCCCCCCCCCCCCCCCCCCCCCCCCCCCCCCCCCCCCCCCCCCCCCCCCCCCCCCCCCCCCCCCCCCCCCCCCCCCCCCCCCCCCCCCCGACGCCGCCCCCTTTCAACCGCACTACCCGCCAGGCAGTGGGGTCAGCTCAGTTCCTCATGAATTCACCGGACATATCGAAGCCGGCGAGTGGGCCCATGTATCAATCACTCACGTGGAGACCGAGGTTGGTTGGCTTATGAGACAGGCTGGCGTACCATCACTCGATGTCTTAATCAACCATTCTGGCGGACCGTGTACGGGAAGGGTTTCGTGCTCGTCAGCGGTTCCGACGACCCTTCCCCAAGGTTCGAGCACGACAGTCTGGCCCAGAGGCCGCGGGTAGCATGCGTAGCGTCTCGCACCACGGCCGGGTGCGGCGATGATCAGGAAATTAGGGGCCGTGTTTCTGAGCGTATTCTTCAAGGGTGAGTGGCGCTACGCCGAGAGTCCGGTCGAGACGTCACGGGTCGTCGCCGAAGTCATTGAGGGCTTGCAAGGGGAAGAGGAAGCTGAGGGCTCCTACTGCCCCGGCGAAGATGCCTGGTTCTGTATTGCTGATCGACGGCATTGCGAAACCGACCCGGTGGCGGCGAGCAATCTGCGCGTGGCGATCAATCGACGCCATGGCTATGGGGCTCTAATCTGGTTCGTCGATGATGAATTCCATAGCAAGGGAAGGGTTTATGAATCTGTTTGGATTTCCGACAATCCCGAGCCTCTTGCTTTCGATCCGCGCGTTGTGTCGGATCCTGGGTATCCGCTCTTCCATGACTTGGCCAGTACTCTGCCGGTATCCCGAATTCAGGCTGCGGTGGAGGAATTCTGTCGACTGCGTTCGGGGAATCGACCTGAGTGCATCAGCTGGGTTGCCGGTCACATGAACGGGCAGCGCCTCGACCGGCCGTCTATGGTCGAGGTCGTCGAGGATCCGGAAATCGAATGGGACCGCCTCTGACAGTTGAGTCGCACCGTGCCCGGACGAGCAACTAGCAGAAAAGGCAGGCATAGACAGAGGAACTTGCTTCCGATCTCCGTGGCTCGGGTCATGTCGGGCCGAGGTGGAACATTGTGGCTCCGGCGGTATCTGTTGATGGGAAAGATTCTTACGTCTTGCGCGCGGGGGCCAGTGATGCAGAGCTCCAGGGAGCCGTAACGTGAAAGCGACTCGTGGTTAGGTCTCCTGATGGTTGAAATGTATGCTGCCCATCATGCCGTGGAGATGGAGGATCTTCGGCTTCTGCGCGACCTCTTGGACGGAGGAGCTGATATCCACCAGGAACGGAATGGGCTCACCCTGCTGCATCACGCAATTGACGTCGAAATTGATGGGCATGAGCAAAGCGGAGAACCACTTCATGTCGACGTGACGGCATATCTGCTAGCGCGTGGGGCAGATCCGAGGCGCCGCTCGGGTGGCGGAACTGGAATTTCAGCCGAGCATATGGCTCTGACGCGCGGACATTGGCTGGCTACCTGTCTTGTTGAGGAGTGGGTGAGAACTCACACTGAAGGAGAAGGTTGCCTCTGATGGCAACGCCAACGGCCACGCCAGTGGACGAAGCGGACCTCACCGAGATGGTTCGGTGGGAGCCTTGCCGTTCTGGCGCTGAGCCTCGTCCAATCCCGCTCGGTGGACTGGGCGGTTGGGCACACAACGTGGTGAATTCCCTGGTAGACGGCTTCGCGGCCAAGATTCCCTAGCCCCACCAGAGGCTTCACATGCCTGCCTGCCCTTCGGTGTTGATGTGTCCAGCTCCACCGTGCGCTTCCTCGCGCGGCATCTGCGGCGGCGCCGCCCAGGCGCCGGCTCGCCGGTGGCGAAGACCCAGCACAGGTCGTCAGGCTCTCCGCCTGACGGAGGCCATCCGCGCCGGCTGCCGTGGTTGAGTTTGCCGTAGAGTCCGAGATTGGCTGGAGCGGCCCATGGCAGACGGAATGTGATTCAAGGGCGGTTCGAGCCGGCCACGGCGACTGCGGCAGTAAGCATGTCTTGAACCTCAGCGCGGTTGCGCCTACTTTGCCAAAGTGTCGGTTCGTGAATGAGAGGGGTAATTGGATGCATGTGGTGGACTGTGGGGAGCGAGTCGTCGTCACGATGCCCAGAGTGGAGTTCTTCCTGGTCGCATCGCTGATGATGGAGGCGCTTGAGACGGGCGATGATCGCGACTTTCAGACGCGCGTTGGGGCGACCAAGGACGAGGTGAGGGCTCTCTTGCTCAGCCTGCCGGATCTGCCTCTCAACGGCAGGAGTCAGCCGCTGTGATGTGCTCCCCACAGCAGGTTCTGGTCCCCGCCAGGTGGATGGGTGGTGCGAAGGTTGGCGACTCGTCCAGAGGCGTTGCCGGCGCGGCTTTGGCGAATCTGCCTCGGCAGTACGTTTCTGGGCGCCGGCTGGGCAGTCGTCGTCAGCCCTCTCTCGACCGCTGCCGATCTTGCGTGCAGCCGGTTGTGAGCGCGTGGTCGAGACGGTCGTGGCCTGCCGGGGCGCCGAGCCGGTAGAGGCGCCGGCCTGACAGGTGTCAGCGGGGCGCCACGGCTCGGTCGGTGGGGGTTCGGGTGGCGGCGAGGATCTGGGCTGCGGCGTTGTCGGCGCCGGTGAGGAGGGGGGAGGGGACGCCGGGGGTGGCGCCGATGGCGGAGCCGGGTTGGACGGCCTCGGCGGGGATGCCGAGCACGATGACGGCCGGGTCCGGCGTGCCGTCGGCGGCGAGGAGGTGGAAGCCGTCCGGGGTGACGTCCAGCGTCCCGGTGGACACGGCGGGGCCGCGGTCGCTGGGGCGTGCGTGGAGCCGGGCCCGGCCGGTGCTCAGCAGGGCGCCGAGCAGCGGGTCGTCGGTGTCGGTGACGATCCCCTTCGACATGCGGGTCTCGACGAACGCCCTGGCGCGGACCGGCTGGTCGCGCGCGACGGCGGAGCGGCCGACGAAGGCGCCGTCCTCCACCGTCACCGCGGTGTCCTCCCCGAGGAGTTCCAGCACGCCGGCGTCGATCAGCGCCAGCACTTCGGCGGTGCGGTGCGGCGGCGGGCCGGAGGCCAGGGCGAGACCCAGCCGATTGAACCAGCCGTCCACGTCGCGGACGACGGACGCCCCGTCGAGCGCCCCTGCGGTCGCCAGGCGCCGCACCGGGCCGCGCAGCGCGGCCATGGCGCGGTTGACGGTGTTGCGGGGTGACGTCAACGGGTTGTGGACGGAGTCGAGTTCGGCGTCGATGTGGTGGCGGACCGCTTGGTGCCAGCCTGCTGTGTCCACCGGCCCGGGGAGGTACGGGCGGTCCAGGCGGCTGACGGAGAGCGCCCACCGGCTGGGGTCCGGCGCGGCAGCGGCAGCTGGGGCGCCGGGGCGGCCGGTGGTGGCGGCTGTCGCACGGCCGGCAGCGCCCGGGGACGGCCGGACCGGAGCGAGGGCGTCGGTGATCACCGCGTCGATCGCCGCGTCGTCGGAGGCGCCGCGCAGCGCGGCCAGCAGGTCGTCGGCCCCGACCCCCGGGCGGAGCGCCTCGGGGTGGTGGGCGAGCAGGGTGGAGAGGTGGGCCCAGGCGAACTCCCGCGCCAGCTGCGGCCACACGTCGCGTCGGAAGTCCTGCCCGCGGCCGGCGGCGCGCTCGGCGAACCATGCGGGTGTGGCGAGCGCCGGCTCGTACCGGGGCGGGAACCCGTCCGGGTAGTCGGCCTTGGCCCGGTAGGGCAGGCCGCGGCGTGATCCGGCGACCAGCCGGGGCTCGCGCCCGCTCGGCAGGTACCGCAGCCGTGCGGGACGGTCTCCGTCCCCGGCGGGGGTGAACCGGCCGCCGCGGCCCTCCGTGAGCAGCGCGACGACGTCGAAGAAGTTGGCCCCGAGCCCCGCCACCAGCACGGTCTCGCCGGCGGGGACCCGCGCCCAGTCGCGTTCGGCGGGCATGCCGGGCTCGACGTACACCAGGTCGTGGTCGGCCGCCGCGCGCACGAAGGCGGCGACGCGCGGGGAGCGCTTCGCCTGGACCATGCCCTGGGCGAGGACGACGCGGCGGCCGGTGTAGCTGCGGCCGTCACGGAGGTGGACGGTACGGCCGTCGGGCGTCGGGGAGAGGTCGGTGACGCTGCCGAGGACTCGGGTCACCGTGATGCGGCCGGTCGCCTCCGCACGGGCCAACTGCTCACGGTAGTAGACGCCTTGGAGGCGTCTGGTCGGGAACGACCAGGGCCGCAGCTCGCTCGCCTCCTGCGCCACCCACGCCGGGCGGTCCGGCGGTGGTTCGCTGTCGCGCGCCCAGGTGATGAGGTCGGGGCCGGGGACGACCGGTCCGGACATGCGGGTCGAGGCGTCGGCGTGGATGGTGGTGTGGGCGCTGTAGGTGTTGTTGAGCAGCAGCGGGGACTGATCGGTGCGCCAGGTGGCCCCGGCGCCGACCTCCACCGCGTCGATGACGGCGACGCGGACGGGCGGTGCGGCGTCGGCCCGGCGGGCGGCCAGGCGCTCGACGACGGCGACGGCCCGGGGCCCGCCGCCGACAAGGACGGCGTCGTAGACCGGGCCGGGCCCGGGCGGGGGTTGCGGAGCCGGCGGGGTGGGGGTCGGCGCGTCGGTGGCGGCGGCACCACCGACGTCGGCGCCACCGGCAGCAGCGGACGCATCAGGAGCCGCGGCGGCCGGGGTGGTCATCGGGCGGCCACCGCCGTCCGGGCGCCGGCTGCCGCGGGGGCGCCGATGACACCCGGCGCCGGTTCCAGCGCGGACGGCCGCACCTCGACACCGTTCTCACCGTGGTTGACCAGCACGTCGAGGCCGTAGACGCGGCTGAGGACGGCCGGGTCGTACGCCTCGGCGGGCGGCCCGTCCGCGACGATCCGGCCGCCGTCGAGCAGCACGATCTGGTCGCAGAAGTGCGCCGCGTGGTTGAGGTCGTGGATCGCGATGAGGGCGGTGACGCCCTCCTCGCGGGTCACCGACCGCACGATCTGCAGCGTCTCGATCTGGTACCGCAGGTCGAGGGCGGAGGTCGGTTCGTCGAGGAGCAGCACCCGGGGTTGCTGCGCCAACGCCCGGGCGATGAGGACGCGTTGCGCCTGTCCGCCGGAGAGCTGGGAGAGCGGCCGGTCGCGGAGGTCGGTGAGGCCGAGCCGGTCGACGGCGTCGTCCACCACCTCGCGGTCGTGGCGGGTGGGCCGCAGCCCGATGTGCGGGGTGCGGCCGAGCAGCACCGCTTCGCGCACCGTCTGTTCGAACGGTGCGGCGCCGGACTGCGGCACGTAGGCGACGACGCGGGCGTGGTCGCGGCGCGGTGCGGCGAGCAGGTCCTGCCCGGCGAAGGCGACGGTGCCGTCGGCGGGCTTGAGCACCCGCGCGATGATTTTGGTGAGGGTGGACTTGCCGGACCCGTTGGGGCCGAGCAGCGCGCAGAAGCCGCCCTCGGCGACGCTGAGATCGACGCCTTGCAGAACGGTGTTGCGCCGGTACGCGAACCGGACCGACGCGATGTCGAGGCTCACTGGGCGGCCCTCCGGGTCAGGATGAGGTTGATGAAGATCGGCGCGCCGATGAAGGCGACGACGATGCCGACCGGGATCACCGAGGGTGCCAGGATCGTCCGGCCGATGGTGTCGGCGACGACCAGCAGCAGTCCGCCGGTGAGGAACGAGAACGGCAGCAGGTAGCGGTGGTCGGCGCCGATGGCCAGCCGGGCGATGTGCGGGCCGACGAGCCCGACGAAGCCGATGACCCCGCAGAACGACACCACGACCGCCGCCAGGACGACGGAGACGATGATGAGGCCGACGCGGACGGTGGTGACGTTGACGCCGAGGCTCTTCGCCGCGTCGTCCCCGGCGAAGGCGATGGCGTTGAGGTCCCGGGCGAACCAGAGCAGCAGCGGCAGCGCCAGGACGGCGCACGCGCCGACGACCATGACGTCGTTCCAGTTGGCGTCGTTGACCGAGCCGAAGGTCCACCGCACGATCGCCTGGAGGGTGTTCTCGTCCGCCACGAACTGCAGCGCGGCGGTCATCGCCTCGAAGAGCTGGGTGAGGGCGATGCCGAGCAGCAGCAGCGTCGCCGCCGACATGGCCTTGGCCGAGGCCAGGCCGAGCACCACGGCGGAGACGGCGAGGGCGGCGCCGAGCGCGCTGCCGATGACGAGCCAGGAGCCGGAGCCGGCGGAGCCGCCGGTCAGCAGGATGGCCAGCGCGGCGCCGAAGGCAGCAGCCGGGGAGACGCCGAGGGTGAACGGGCTGACCAGCGGGTTCCGCAGCAGCCCCTGCATGACGACACCGGCCAGCGACAGGGCGGCGCCGGCGGCGAAGGCCAGCAGCACCCGGGGCAGCCGCAGGTTGGTGATGATCGAGTAGGTCTGGGCGAAGTCCGCGGGGAGCGTGCCGCCGAGGACGGCGAGGCGGATCGACCGCCAGACGTCGAGGAACCCGGCGTTGCTGGTTCCCGCGGTGACGCACCAGGCGGTGACGAGGACGGCGACGGCGGTGCCGGTCCACAGCACCGCGGTGCGGCCCGCCCACGCGGCGCGGGGCCGCGCGGCGGGCAGGTCGTCCGTGGGGCGGTCGTCCGTGGGGCGGTCGCCGCCCCCGCCTCCCCCGGGCCCGGTGGGGGCTCCGGGGGAGGCGGGCGCGACGTCGGTCTGCGGGGGCGCCCCCGCGCGGGGGGAGCCGACGGTGTCGGCGGAGTCGAGCGGGGTGGCCATGGTGTGTTCAGCCCACCTTCTGGATGTAGGCGTCGGAGCCGGGGAAGTCCGCGCCCTGGAAGTCCTCGGCCCAGCGGGTCAGGTAGTCGCCGGGGTCGACGTCGGAGAACTCCTCGGGGTGCAGCCAGGTCGCCAGGTACAGCGCGCCCAGCGCCTTCGACAGGCCGCTGGTGGCCCAGCCGTTGGAGACGTACACCCGGTCGTCGGCGACGGCGGAGACACCGTTCCACCCGGCGCGGCCGGTGAGTTCGTCGGCGAGGGTGTCGAACCGGTCCTGGCCGGTGGGTTCGGCCGACGGGCCGAACTCGTGGACCACGACCTCGGGGTCGCGCTCCAGGATCGCGGCCGGGTCGACCGTGGTCTCGGCCTGCTGGTCGCCGCTGATGTCGAGGTCGCCGAAGACGTTCTCGCCGCCGGCGGCGACGATGATCTGGTCGAACCCGGAGCCGGGCAGCCCGGTGAGGTAGGGCTCCTCCGTCTCCCAGTAGACGCGGACCGGCTCGGTGTCGGCGACGCGTTCGCTGATGAGGTCGAAGATCTCGTCGTAGAATCCGGAAACCTGGGCGGCGCCCTCCGGTTCGGCGAAGACCTCGCCCAGCAGGTCGACGGTCTCGTGGAAGACGTCGAAGTCCCAGGCGGTGGCGACGACGACGGGGATGTCGAAGGACTCCAGCTGCTTCGCGGCCTCCTGCCAGGCCCCGTTGCGGGGAATGATGAAGACGTCCGGGTCGAGTGCGACGACCGACTCGTAGTTGATCTCCTGGAGGTTCTCGCTGACGATCTCGTCGTCGCCGATGCCCAGGTAGGGCAGCCGGGAGGCGGAGACGCGGTCGTAGCCGACGACGCGGTCGCCGGCGCCGATGGCCTGCGCGAACTCGTTGCCGTAGCTGTTGAGGACGACCGCCCGCTCGGCGGGGCCGTCCAGCTCGACGGTGCGGCCGGCGTCGTCCACGACGGTGAGCGTGCCGTCGCCGTCGCCGGCCGCGGCGGTGTCCGAGGAGGCGGTGTCCGAGCCGCCGTCCCCGGCGTCCTCGGGGGTGACGGTGCCGCAGCCCGCGACGCCGAGCACGACGGCGGTGGCGGCGGCGAACGCGTAGGCGCGGGGCAGGCGGTGTCTCATGACGGTTCCGTTCTCGGGGTGCTGCTGGGGTCGGAGGGGTGTGGGGTGGTGGTGCCGGTGGTGCGCGAGGGGCTGGTGGGGTCCGGCCCCCGGCCCGGGGCAGGGCGCCGGACCGCGTCGGCGGTCGGGGGCGCCGGGCGGGGGCGCCGGGCGGGGAGGGTCGGTCAGGGCGCGGTGGGGGCGGTGCCGGGCCAGAAGGGGTCGCCGAGGCTGAGCATCAGGCGGTTCGCCCAGGAGAAGAACGCGACGGCGGCGACCAGGTCGGTCAGTTCGGCGTCGCTCAGCCCCTCGGCCCGCAGCCGGTCCACCTGGGTGGTGGTCGCGGTGACGGGGGTGGTGGCGAGCGCCGCGGAGAACTCGACGATCGCCGCCCAGCGGCTGTCCTGGCCGGCGGCGAGCGGAGCCGTCGCCACCGGCAGCCAGTCCGCGTCGCGGTCGAGGGTGACGGCGAGGAGCCGGTCGACGTCCTCGGGTCGCTTCGACAACTGCGCCGACTTCCGTGCGTGGACCGAGGCGCAGTAGACGCAGTCGGTGACCTTGCTGGTGGCCGCCGCGGCCAACTCCCTTTCGGCGCGGGGCAGTCCCTCGCGCGTCGCGAAGATCGCGGCGTCCAGCACAGTGCGCGCCTTCAGCACGGCCGGCAGCCGGCTCAGCAGCCGGAAGTACTCGCCGTTGGTCTTCCCGAGGAAGGCGTCCTCCTGCTCGGGGGTGAGCTCCTCCACCGGGACCGGCGGCAACCACGCGGTCCAGGAGAGCAGTTCGCGGGTGTACTCCACCGGGCGGTCACCGCCGTTGGCGGCGGTGCGGGCTGCGCTCTTGGTGCGCCCGCGCCCGACGGTGGGGCGGGCCGGTGCCGGTTCGGTCGTGGGCGCGTCGCCCTGGAGGAGGCGCAGCCCCTGGACGGCGCGGGACTGGAAGGCGGTGAACGCGGCGACCTGCGAGAGGGTGACCACCGCGTCGGTGGACCAGCCGGCCTCGACCAGCCGGTACAGGTCCTCGCGGCCGGCGAGCGCGGGGGAGACCGTGATCAGCTCGATGTGCTCGACGGCGGCGCGCAGCGCCCGGTCCTCCGGCAGCTCCTCACCCAGCAGCCGCTCGTCGGCGCCGTGTTCGACGTGGTGGCGGACGAGGGCCTCCGCGCCGTGGCGGCGCGCGGCGAGGGCGGCCAGGCCGCGCCGGGTCGCCTCCGTGACGGGCGCGTCGCCGAGGAACAGGGCGTCGCCGGCGGCCTGGCCGCGTTCGATGACGGCGGGCTTGGTGGCGCGGGCCTTCGCGACGGCCTCGCCGAGGCCGGCCAGCCGGCCGATGTCGTCGGCGGTCGCGGCTGCGGGATCGGCAGGGGCTGCCGGGTGGGTGGGCGCTGCGGCAGCGGCCGGGGCGATGTCGGGTGTGGTGCTCATGCGTTCCGCCTCGTCGGTGTGGGCACGGTATGGCCGAGGCGGAGGGCAGGCGGGCACAACTCACCCCTGGTGGGGGCGACTTCTCACGAAGAGCACGCTTGCCGCTTCACCGCGGCCCGGTCGTGTCTCCCGGGGGCACCCCAACCGTGCAGGAGGGTTGCCGGCCAGCTAGCCGGGTCTTCGCGCTGGCACTCTTGACCTGGCCGTCAAGCTAGCCGACGGGGAACACCGAACGAAAGCCCGCGTCCGTCATTCGGGAGGATCGGTCTCATTGGGTGGGACGCTCACGGGTGGGGGCCATGGCGCGCACTTCTGACCTGCGGAAACGTGTAGCGACGTGACGCAGGCGACATAGCGGTACTGGCCAACGGCTGCCGTGTGGCGACCCGGTGTCCGCCGGGTCGCCACACGAGCCGCTATGGCGCCGGTGCGGACGAGCCGTCCCAACCGCCCGCGAAGATCGCCAGTTCCAGCAGGTCAGGCTCGGGCGGCCAGCCGAATCCCTCGGCCGTCAGCACGTCCGTCCCCCGTCGCAGCCACGCCAGGAAGACGCCGTACCGATGGGACGTCCACCCGCCGTCTCGCCAGACGAACGCCGCGGTGGACGCAGCGTTGGCGACCCCGGCCGCCTCGCCGGCGGCCGTGGCGTGCGCCCGGGCCGTCGCTGCCAGCACGCTGTCCAGGATCAGTGGCCGTTCGGGTGCCTCGACGGCCGCGCCCGCGAAGTACAGGAACTTGGTGAAGAACGCCGGCCCGTAGTGACGCACCGGTGCCAACACCTCGTAGGCGTCGGCCACCTCGCCGGCCCGCAGCGAGGCGACGGCCTTCTCCAGCGCCTCGGCCACACCGGGCTGGGCGAGGACCCGCTCGGTCCGGAACCGCCCGAACCCGGTCCCGCCGTAACCCCAGACGTGCGCGGCGACCAGCGCTGCGCGCCAGTCGCCGTGGGACGCCGCCTCCCGGGCGACGGCCACCACCTCCGCGCGGCTGACCTCGCGCCGCCCTGCCTCGCCGCGGTCGCCGAGCGCCTCCGGCCAGGGCTCGACCCTGGCCCAGGCGCCGGGCCGGTAGGAGACCGCGTGTGCGCCCACCCCCGCGGCGTACCGACCGCCGCGGTCGGGGTCGAGGAACCACGCGGTCAGCGACGCGACGCCGTGGGGAGAGACCGGCTGCGCCAGCATCACCTCGTCGAGCCGGTCCGCGTCACCCTGATCGAATCCCACGCCTACCCCCAACTGTTCATCGGTGAGATGCCGATGGTGGCACGCCGGGCCGAGGCGCGGGAGCTGTTCGCCGCGGACAACCCTCGTGGCCTGCGCCGACGAACCGCCGCGGACCGCCGCGGACCGCCGCGAACCGTGGCGGCGGACCGGTCCGGAGCGCTGCCCGCCTGCCCGTCCCGGCCGGCCGCCCTTCAGGGCCGCGGTGGTGACCCGAGCCGGGGCGACCCGCCGGCCGCGCCCGCCTCCGCCACCACGCCTCGACCGTCACACCGGTCCGGGTCCGGTGCGCAGCGCCACCGCGGCGTGGTGGTCCCCGGGGACGGCCACCGGGGCGACCGTCCACCCCGGGATACGGGCGGGGACCGGTCCGCTGCCCACGTAGTGGCCTGCCGGGTTGTCGGCGAGCCCGATGCCGATGCCCTTGAGGTACGCCTCCTTGCGGGTCCAGACACGGGCGAAGGCGTGGCGTCGCTCCAGTGGTCCCAGGAAGGCCAGTTCGGCGGCTTCCCGCGGATGCAGTACCTCGGCGGCCTCCGCCACCGTCCCCGCCCCGGGCAGTGCCTCGATGTCGACGCCGACCGGCGTGACCGCGAAAGCCAGCAGGCTCAACTCCCCGCAGTGCGAGAGCGAGAAGTGCAGCGGCGGTTCGGCCGTGACCACCGGCCTGCCGTGCGGCAGACCACAACCGGGACACGGAGCGCGGGAGATGGCGATCCCGGACGGGCCGCGACCGAGGTAGCCGGCGAGCAACCGCCGCAACGCCACGTGCGAGGCGAGGTAGCCGTCCCGGTCGCCGCGGTGGAGGAACTCCGCCGCGCGTGCCTGCTCCTGGGGGTCCAGCACCCCCGGCGCCTGCGCGGCGGCCACCGCCCGGTGCGACGCGGTGTCCACCAGCCAGAGGTCGGCGCACCCCGCCGCCGGCACGGCGGTGCCGGGCGCCGGGCCCCGCCCGGGGGAGAGCAGGGCGGGGCGGGCCGGTTCGGAGCCGAGCGGCTCCACGGGGGGACGCTGGGAGGGAGGGACAGGGGAGAGGGTCGTACTCATGGCCACCTCACACGGATGTCGGGGCGGGTCGGGGGACGTCGGCCCGCGCGGTGCGAGGCGCGAGGGCTGTGGGGTGGTTCACCTCCGGGGCCGGTCCGTCGGTCGGGGCGGCGTCGGCGAGGCGGTCCCCGACGGGACCGTCGACGCCCCCGGCCGCGCCCACCAGCGCGGGAACCCGGAGGGGCTGCTCGGGCGTCGGCCCCGACGCCGGCAGGGCCTCCCCGCTGTCGGTGGCACGGGTGGCACGGGCGGCATCGCCGAGCCGCGCGCCCTGCTCGCCGTCGTCGTCACCGGCCGGTGCGGCGTCCGGCGTCCCCGGGGCCTGTCGCCCCGGCTCCGGCTTGCGGAGTGCCACGAAGGCGGCCACAGGGGAGATGAAGGCGATGAGTCCGCACAGCACCCAGGTGGCGGAGACCCCGAACAGCAGGGAGAGGCTGGAGAACAGGGCGATCGACACGGGCGCGGTGCCGATGCCGGCCAGCGCCAGGGTCGACATCGCCGCTCCCATCCGGTCCGGCGGTGCCGCCTGCTGGTACACGGTGACGATCGCGGGACCGTTGAAGCCGGAGAGCAGACCGACCAGGCAGGCGACGATGCCGAGGCCGAGGGCGGACGGCAGCAGCGCCATGGTGAGGATGCCGGCGGCGATGCCGGTGCCGGTGACCACCAGGCGGGCGAACAGCGGTACCCGGTGGGCCAGTACGACGCCCAGCGCGCTGGCGACGAGGGCACCGGCGCCGAAGGCGGCGATGACGGCGCCGACCACCGAGACGTTCCACCCGCGCTCCGACACCAGCAGCGGGAGTGCGACCTCCAGCGGCCAGTTGAACGCGAGGTCCAGGGTGAACGCGGCGACGAACATCCAGCGCAGCCGGGGCATGCGGACCAGCAGCCGGATGCCGTCGGCGGAGCGGCGCACCATCGACTCGTCGGCGTCGCGGTCGGGCCGTTCCAGCCCCCGCGTCACGTACAGCAGGCAGAGCAGCCAGGCAGTGCAGGTGCCGGCGGTGACGAGCAGGGCGTGCCCCAGGTGACCGGTGGCGATCAGCAGCGCGCCGAGCGGGGCGCCGGCGATCGGCGCCAGCCGGACCACCATCGCGTAGAGGGAGTTGGCACGCGCCAGGTGCTCCTTCTTGGCGAAGTGCGGCATCAGTGACGACGACGCGGGGCCGCCGAGGCCGAGGAGACTGCCCTCCAGCACGGCGATGACGACCAGCGGCCACAGCGCGTCGACGGAGAAGACCAGGAGCGCGCCCGCGAACAGGACCACCGCGCGAGCGGCGGTGGTGCGCAGCAGCACGAACCGCGGACCGAGCATGTCGGCGACCGCGCCGCCGAAGATCAGCATCAGCGCTCGCGGCAGGGACGACGCCAGCAGCACGGCGCTGACACCGGCGGTGCCGCCGAGCTGCACGGCGGTCCAGGTCATGGCGATGATGAGGATGAAGCTGCCGCCCTGGGCGAGGGCCTGGCCGCCGACGAGGACGCCGACGCGGTCCCACTGGACCATCGGGCGTGCGGCGGGCTCCGCCGGTTCGGATGAAGGACGCATCGGGTTGCCTGTTCTCTCGGGTCGGGCGGGAAAGGGGGAGGTCGGTGGTGCTGGCGGGCGGACCGGGCGGACCGGGCGGTCAGGTCGGTGGCGGGACGCGCAGGCGCACCCCGCGCGCCGCGCCCGCAGCCATGGCGGCGGCCACCGCCAGTGCGGCGGCGCGTCGTTCGGCGC
>NZ_JAAVJB010000469.1 GCF_012034385.1 Streptomyces spiramenti | reverse complement strand
GTCGGCGACGCGCCGGTCGCACGCCGGCGGGCGACCGGGCGGAACGTTCCTGCACCCGGATGCCGGCCGGGTGCTGCGGGCGAGCCTCCGGGTCGGGCCCCGAGGGGGGCACCCGAGAGGGGCACCGGAGGGGAGTGCGGGGGCGCGGGGTCAGCGGCAGCTGCGGTCGAGCGCCGCGAGCGTGCGGGTCGCCTCGCACAGGGCGGCGCGGAGCCGATCCGGCGCCGTGGCCGGGGTGGGCGCGTCGCGGGGCGGCACCAGCCAGCCGGTGCCGGTCACCGGGGGCTGACAGGAACCCGGCGGCGTGCCGTAGGTCTCGGTACAGGCGCTGCCGGGCAGGTTCCACTCGCGAGCGGTGCCGGGCGGCACCAGGAAACCGAGCGTGTCGCCGTCGCGGTCGTGGAGCACCGGGCCCACCCCGCTGCGCAATCGCAGGATGTCCACCGCTTCGAGTCCCTCCCGGGCGGGGACGGTGACGAGGTCGCAGGGTGTCTCGGGGTGCGCCACCCGGCCGGTGCGGCCGTGATGGGGGGCGTTCGCCCGGTGGCGCGACAGGGCGGTACTGCCCTCGGTGTCCAGCATCGGACTCTCCTCCGCGGTCGGTTCACCCGGTTCAACGCGATTGCACTGTCAAGGGGTACGGTCGCGGACCCCCGCAAAGGGTGGCAGTTCATAGCGGATCTCGGGCGGGTTGCCCCATTCGGGCGACGATAGGGCGGATTGTCCTTCTGTCCGGCCGGTACGGTCCCGACATGACGTTCTCACCCGCGTCACCCGAGGCACCGGAGCCCGACGACCCGGCACGCCCCGCCGCGGGCACCCCACCTCCCCGCCCCAACGAGACCTTCCGCCGGCTCCGCGGGGACCTCTCGCCGGGCGAGTTCGCGGCGGCGGTCCGCCGCGCCGCGCGGGAGATCGGGGAGCGGGTCGCCTGCGACGCGCGGTACGTGGGCCGGGTCGAGTCGGGTGAGATCCGCTGCCCCAACTACGCCTACGAGCGGGTCTTCCGCCACATGTACCCCGGGCTCGGCCTCACCGCGCTCGGGTTCGAACCCCGGGACGCGGTGCGGGGCAGGGCCGCGCCACGCCCCCGGGAGCGGCGCCCCGCACAGGCCGCGTCCGGCGGTGCCGCCGGACGCGGGACGGCCCCCG
>NZ_JAAVJB010000468.1 GCF_012034385.1 Streptomyces spiramenti | reverse complement strand
GGTCGGGGCGGGCGGCGGGGCGGAGGTCAGACGCCGGCGAACTGCCCGGGGCGGCGCCCCGCTCCCGGCGAGCCGCGGTAGGCCTGCGCGATGTCGAGCCACCGGTCGGCGACCGGCCCGGTCGCCCGCAGCGCCAGGTCGGCCCGGTGCCGTCGGCGGGTGACGAGCAGGCAGAGGTCGTGGGCCGGCCCGGTGACCGTGTTCTCGGCGTCCTGGGGTCCGTGCGCCCAGGTGTCGCCGCCCGGCCCGACCACCTCGATGCGCAGGGGCTCCGGCGGCGGGGTCATCCCCCGGGCGAGGTACCCGAAGTCGCTGGTGAGCGACGCGAACCAGACGAGATGGTAAAGCCGGTCGGTGGGCTCCCGGACGACGCCCAGCGCGTCCGCGATGTCCTGGCCGTGGGCGAAGACCTCCATCACCCCGGCCGCCGCGAGGACGGGGGGCGGCAGGGGGTTGACCAGCCAGGGGACGGTCCGGTCGGCGGGTACGGCGCCGAGTGCCTCCACCGAGCCGCGGCCCAGGGCCCGGTAGCGGGCGAGCAGTTCGGCGGGCGGGAAGCCGCGGAACTCCCGCAGCGAGGTGTCGACGGCGCCGTCGAAGTCGCCCGACGCGCCCTCCACGAGCCGGCTGAAGGCGGTGGCGTCCGACGCGGCCGTCCTGGCGAGGTGGAAGACGAAGGTGAGGTGCGCAACCTGGTCGGCCACGGTCCACTCCGGTGCCGGGGTGGGCGTCGCCCAGGCGTCGTCGGTCAGGCCGGAGACCAGTTCGGCGGTCTCCTCGATCTCGGTGGCGAGATCGCGGAGGATCTCGGCGGGTGGCTTCATGTCGCCTCCGGTTCGGTGGTTCTCGGGAAGGGCGGGTCGGCGGGTGCCGCAGGGAGCCGGGCGGCGACGCCGCGGGCCGCGGTCATCGCCGCCCACGCCGTGAGGTGGAGCAGATCGGCGGGGTCCGGGTGGCGTGCGCGTACCGCGGCGATGTCCGCGGGCCGCACCTGGGGCGCCGCCAGTGCCGTCAGCAGCGCCAGTCGTGCCGCGGGCCGGTCGGCGGCGGTCAGGTCGACGACGGCGTCGTCCGACCAGGCCCGGCCCAGCGGTGGTGGCGAGCCCCCACGGCGGATGATCTCCGCCGCGACCAGTTCGCGGACTGCCGACGGC
>NZ_JAAVJB010000467.1 GCF_012034385.1 Streptomyces spiramenti | reverse complement strand
CCCTCAAGCACCCCAACCAAACCCCCCACATCAACCACCGACGCCTCCCCCACTGGCACATGAGGCTCGGCACCGGAAACCATCGGCGTCCAATCCATCCGATACAGCGGCAGGTCGGGCCCAGCCGGGGCCGACAGCTCAGCCACAGGGCGGAACACCATCCGCTCCAGCGACGCCACCGGCTCACCATCGACAGCGGCGATCAATGCGGAGTAACCATCCGCACCATCAGGAGAGAACCGAACCCGCAACGTCGCCGCACCCGTCGCAAACAGAGAAACCCCGGACCAGAGGAACGGCAGCGTGACGGGCGCCGTCGGGTCTCCGCCGTCTGCGCCGTCGACCGCAAGAGGCAGGGCCTGGATCGCGGCGTCGAGGGCGGCGGGGTGCAGGCCGTAGCGGTGCGCGTCGGCAGCCACCTTCTCGGGGAGACGAACCTCCGCGAGGACGTCCTCCCCCAACCGCCACACAGCAGCAAGCCCCTGGAACGCGGTCCCATACTCCAAGCCCCCCGCCGCCTGCTGTGCGGGCAGCTGCGCCAGCGAAACCGGCTGGGCGTCCCGAGGCGGCCACGGACCCTTGTCGGAGACGGCCTCGGTCTGAGCACTCGCAGGCAGCAGAACACCGGTCGCGTGCGGCGTCCATTCGACGTCGCCGGTGTGTTCCTGCGAGTAGATGCTGACGCTGCGGGCGCCCTCGTCGTCGGGCGGCCCCACGAGCACCTGGATACGTACCGTGCTCTCGGCCGGCAGCCGCAACGACGCCTGCACCACCAGCTCGCCGATCAGCCCGCAGCCGACCTGATCACCGGCGCACACGGCCAGTTCGAGGAACGCGGTACCCGGAAGAATCACCTCGCCGCCGATGACGTGGTCGGCAAGCCACGGCTGAGTCCGCAGTGACAGCCGGCCGGTGAGAACCACGCCCCCGGAATCCGCCAGTATCGTCTGGGCGCCGAGGAGAGGGTGATCGGCGGCCTCCAGGCCCAATCCCGTGACCCCCGCCGAGGCGACGCCTCCCTCCAACCAGTACCGCTCCCGCTGGAAGGGGTAGGTGGGGAGGTCGACGTGAGTGGGGGTCCGCGGGGCGAGGAGCTGTGTCCAGTCGGGTGACCAGCCGTCGACGTGGAGCGCCGCCATGGCGGCCATCAACGCGGTCG
>NZ_JAAVJB010000466.1 GCF_012034385.1 Streptomyces spiramenti | reverse complement strand
GCCGGGGCCCGTCGACGTGGGACCCGCTGGGACTGCGGCGCCGCCGATGGGCCCCGGCGCCCCCACCGCGCGCCCGGACACGACTCCGACCCGCACGACCGCCCCAGCGGTCACTGCCCGTGTCGGCGCCGCCAGCGGTGGCGGCGCCGACTCCAGCACCGGGACCGGTGCGGAGCCCCGGGCCGAAACGGACACGGACACGGGCGCCGGGGCCTGGGCCGGGGCGGGTACCGACCCCGGTGTTGCTGCCGGTGCCGATGCCGGTGCCGATGGGACCGGCGGACCCGGGTCGACGGTCCGGACTGCGACGACCGCCGGGCACCCCCCGCCGCGGCCCAGGCGTGTGGCGGTGGTCCCGCTGCTCGACGAGCGACCGCTGCGTTACCAGCACTGGGTCGCCCGCCGCCGCGCGGTCGTCCGGGAGCTGAGCGGCGGACGGTGCGGGTACGTCCACATCCCCGACATGGGCGGCTCGGGATGGGCGCAGCTCAACAGGGACCTGCGGCTGGAGTTCGCCCGAGAGGCGCTGATCGTGGACGTCCGGGGCAACGCGGGCGGCCACATCAGTGAGCTGGTGGTGGAGAAGCTGTCGCGCTCCGTCCTCGGTTGGGACATCACTCGTGACGCACAGCCGGTGAGCTACGCCTCCAACGCCCCTCGGGGCCCCGTCGTCGCTCTGGCGGACGAGGCGACCTCCTCCGACGGCGACATGATCACGGCCGCGTTCCGCCTGTTGGGGATCGGCCCGGTGGTGGGCTGCCGCACCTGGGGCGGGGTCGTCGGCATGACCGGTCGGCACCGGCTGGGCGACGGCACCGTGATCACCGTCCCGATGAACGCTGCCTGGTTCGACGGCTACGGCTGGGACATCGAGAACCACGGGGTGGAGCCGGACCTGGAGGCGGTTCGAACCCCCCTGGACTGGGCCGAGGGGAGGTACGTGGTCCTGGAGGCCGCCGTGCGGACCGCGCTGCGGCTCCTGGCCCGCCGACCGGCCGCCGCACCACCGCGCCGTGCGGAGGCCCCCGACCGCCGGCGACCGCCACAGCCCGAGGAGCACAGTGCACCAGTCGCCCGAGCCCGCCGCTTCCACCGCCTCCACGGCGTCCACCGAGACGACCGAGCCGACCGAGCCGACCGCTTCCACCGAGTCCGCCGGGTCG
>NZ_JAAVJB010000465.1 GCF_012034385.1 Streptomyces spiramenti | reverse complement strand
GTCCCCGGGACGGCGGTGGGAGACGCCGCGCCGGTGGTCGACCTGCCGCCGCAGGGACCGCAGTTCCGGCGGCGGGACCCCGGCTGAACCGGGCGGCGCAGCTCCCGTCCCGGCCCGCCGCCGTGCGCGGGGCGGCGGCTCCGCGGCGGTGCTCCGCCCTCGGCGTTCAGCGTCGCAGTCGGCTCGGCTTGCTGCCGCGCCCCCAGGCCATGCCCCAGCCGTACAGCCGGTCGATCTCGGACTGGAAACCGTAGACGTACCTCACCTCGCGCCGCGCCACGAGATCGCCGCCCTCGTGCTCGAGGAGCAGCACCGCACAGGACCGCGCCTGCGGTGAGGGGTCGGTGAGCGGCACGTCGACGTGGGTGCCGTTTCCGGCGTCGAGCGTGACCGAGACGTCGGCCCGGTCGAACGCCGGGGTGCCGTCGTAGATGTAGACGAACACCAGCAGCCGCTTGATCTCCTCCTGGTGGTCCAGGTTGGCGTAGAGCACCTCGCCGGAGCCCCCGCCGAAGCGGTCGTCGCCGCTCAGCTTCAGGTAGGGCGGTCCGTTGAACTCGCCCAGGAGGTCGCCGAGCGACTGCACCACGCCTTTGCTGCCGTCGTTCAGTTCGTAGAGGCAGGCGAGGTCGAAGTCGACGTCGACCATGCCCTGGGTGTGGCCGACGACCTCGGCCGGCCGCAGCAACTGGAGCGGATGGCGCCAGGCGTTGAGCTTGCGGTGGTTCTTGCCGCCCATCAGGTCGTTGGCGCGCATGCGCCAGGTGAGGCTGATCCGCAGGGTCCCGGAGGCGGCCCCCTGCGCGGAGAGGGAGATCTTGGGCGCCCGGCGGGTCAGTTCGATGGCGTAACTGGACGAGCCACCGCTGGCGTCGAACCTCGCCACCGGCGTCCGGGCGCGGCGCCAGTAATCCCACAGCGAGACCATGCTCTTGTCCTACCGTCCGCTTCGCCCTGATCGGTGGCCGGGCGGCACGGGGAACCGGCCCGGCCGCCGTACCCGGGTGGCGAGGCCGGGAACGGCGGACCGGTGCCCGCACACGCTGGCGAGGCGCGACCCGTCCCGGGGTTCGACCCGAGCGGGGCCGGCCTCGCCCTAAAGACTTCCGCATTCGCGGCCCGCTCACACCTCGCGGGGCCGACCGGCTGCGGGAGCGGCCCGATCCGGTCCCCGCTGACGCCGCCCGTCCCGGGACGGGCG
>NZ_JAAVJB010000464.1 GCF_012034385.1 Streptomyces spiramenti | reverse complement strand
CCTCCGGCAGGGGGCCGGCGCGCCAGCGGCGGGCGGCTGCCCGGCGCACGGCGGGGGCGGCGACCAGGCCGAGCGCCAGCGCCAGCAGCAGCACCCCGCCCGAGGCGACGGCCAGCATCTCGGTCCGGCTGAGCAAGGGCGGCTCCGACGGCAGGGGTTGCACGGCGACCCCGTCCGCCGCCTCCTCCGGTCCGGTGGGTCCCGCGTGGATCAGGTGCGTCAGCGCGCCGAAGGGGTCGACGATGCCCGCACCGGTGCGGTCGTTGCGGGTCCCGCCCACCGGGGCCGCCGAAGCGACCAGCCGCTCGACGGTCCCGGCGGCCGACAGCTCGGGGAAACGGGCGCGGACCAGAGCCGCCGCGCCGGAGACCTGCGCCGCAGCGAACGAGGTGCCGCTGTCGGTGCGGTAGCCGGACCCGCCGGGCGCGACCAGCGGGAGCGGGCCGCCGTAGGCCGCGAGGTCCACCCAAGGGCCGCGGTTGGAGGCGTCGAGCGGGCGGCCGGCGGCGTCGACCGCCCCGACGGCGAGGACGTCCGGGTAGGCGGCCGGGTAGACCCTGCCGCTACCGGGTCCGGTGTTCCCCTCGTTCCCGGCCGCCGCGACGACCACGATGTCGGCCGCGACGGCGCGTGCCACGGCCTCGCGGATCGGGGCGTGGTCCTCGATGACGGCGAGCGAGAGGTTGAGGACGTCCACGTCGGCGGCGACGGCGTCGTCGATCATCGCGGCGACGGTGTTGTGGGTGGCGCGGTCCACGCCGTCGACCGACCGGACCGGGTGGATCCGGGCGGCGGGCGCGACCCCCGTCATGCGGTCGCCCTCCGCGCGCCGCGCCGCCACCAGGCCGGCGACGGCGGTGCCGTGGCCCTCGCAGTCCTCCTCGGCGGCCGGCGTGGTGCGGGCGAACTCGCCCTCGTCCCGCGTGACCTCGAACTGGCTGCCGTCGGTGACGGCACCGGCGAGATCCGGATGGCGCGCGTCCACCCCGGAGTCCACGACCGCCACCGTGACCCCGGCTCCGGTGGACAGGTCCCAGGCGTGGCGCAGACCCAGCAGGTCGATCAGCGGGTACGGCCCGGAGGAACCGGGCAGTTCCTCCCCGGTGGCCTGGGCGCGGCAGCTCTGCGCGTGGGCCGGGGCGGTGGCCCCGGGGGCCGGCAGCGCCGCGGCGGTGCCGGCCAGGGCGAGGAGCACGGCGGCCACGAGCGGGC
>NZ_JAAVJB010000463.1 GCF_012034385.1 Streptomyces spiramenti | reverse complement strand
CTCCCGGGCGGTCCCGGGGCGCCGCGGCGCAGGGCGTGGTCCGCTCCCGTGGCGGGCGCGCGGGACCGGGGCGGGCGCCCCCCGTACGCCCGCCGGACGCGTCGGACCCCGGGGACGGGGCGGACGAGTCGGGCGTCTAGAGTGGCGGGGTACGTGTGAGAACCGTCCACCGTCGGGTCGGCACGACTCACGCTCCGTCCGCAGCGCGCGTCGCTGATGTTCGCAGAACCAGGGGTATTCGTGACGGCCGTCGATTCCCGTCCCGTGGACACGAACAGCGCGGGTGCCGGTCACCGGCCGCTGGGTGCCAGGGTCATGGGGTTCATCGCCCTGACCAAGCCGCGGATCATCGAGCTGCTGCTGATGACCACCATCCCCGTGATGTTCCTCGCGGCGCAAGGGGTGCCCAGTCTCTGGCTGGTGTTCGCCACCTGCTTCGGCGGATATCTCTCCGCCGGCGGCGCGAACTCGCTGAACATGTACCTCGACCGGGACATCGACGCGCTGATGCACCGCACCAGCAACCGTCCCCTGGTCACCGGGATGGTCTCGCCCGTCGAGGCGCTGGTCTTCGGCATCTCCCTCGCCGTCGTCTCCACCCTGTGGTTCGGCCTGCTGGTCAACTGGCTCTCCGCCGCGCTCGCGCTGGGTGCCCTGCTGTTCTACGTGGTCGTCTACACCATGCTGCTCAAGCGGCGGACCTCGCAGAACATCGTCTGGGGCGGCATCGCCGGGTGCATGCCGGTGCTCATCGGCTGGTCCTCGGTGACCAACTCCCTCTCCTGGGGCGCCGTCGTCCTCTTCCTCGTGATCTTCTTCTGGACCCCGCCGCACTACTGGCCGCTGTCCATGAAGGTCAAGGAGGACTACGCCCGCGTCGGCGTCCCGATGCTGCCGGTGATCGCCACCAACACCGTCGTCGCCCGACAGATCGTGGTCTACAGCTGGGTCATGGTCGCGGTCTCCCTGACGCTGTGGCCGCTGGGATACGTGGGCTGGTTCTACACCACCGTCGCGGCGGCGGCCGGTATCTGGTGGCTCTGGGAGGCCCACGCCCTCCAGTCACGGGCCCGCGCCGGGGTGACAGGTGCGCCGCTCAAGGAGATGCGGCTCTTCCACTGGTCGATCACCTACGTCTCGCTGGTCTTCCTCGCCGTGGCGATCGACCCCTTCGTGAGCTGAGCTGAGGGCGGCGGCGCTCGCCGCGCCCCA
>NZ_JAAVJB010000462.1 GCF_012034385.1 Streptomyces spiramenti | reverse complement strand
CTCTTCGAACATCAGGCCCGTACCCGCCCCGAGCACACCGCCGTCATCCACGAGCAGGACCGCACCACCTACCGGGAGCTCAACGAAGCGGCGAACCGGTTGGCGCACCACCTCACCACCTGCGCCGGTATCCGCCGCGGCGACCTGATCGGCGTCCTCCACGACCGCTCCACCACCTTCGCCACCACCCTCGTCGCCCTCACCAAGACCGGCGCCGCCTACACCGTCCTGGACCCCGACTTCCCCGACACCCGACTCAACACCGTCCTGGCCCGCAACCACATCACCACCGTCATCACCGACACCACCCACACCCACCGCATCACCACCGCACCCCACCTCATCCACACCGACACCGACCTCCCCCACTGCGGCACCGCACACCCCCACACCGACCCGAACCCCGGCCTCACACCCCACGACACCGCCTGCGTCATGTTCACCTCCGGCTCCACCGGCGAACCCAAAGGCGTCCTCTCCTCCCACCGCAACCTCACCTCCACCCTCACCGCCCAGACCTACGCCCGCTTCGGACCCACCGAAACCACCCTCCAATGCTCACCCGTCTCCTGGGACGCCTTCAGCCTCGAATTCTGGGGCGCCCTCCTCCACGGCGGCACCACCGTCCTCCAACCCGGACAACGCCCCGAACCCGCCCTCATCAACACCCTCACCAAGCAACACCACGTCACCCAACTCCAACTCTCCTCAAGCCTCTTCAACTACCTCACCGACGAACACCCCGACACCTTCACCACCACCCACACCGCCTACACCGGCGGCGAACCCGCCTCACCCACCCACACCCACCGACTCCACCAACACCACCCCCACCTCACCATCACCAACGGCTACGGCCCCGCCGAATCCATGGGCTTCACCACCACCCACACCATCACCCCCACCACCACACCACCCACCACCATCCCCATCGGCACACCCCTCACCAACAAACACACCTACATCCTCGACACCCACCTACAGCCCACCCCCATCGGCACCACCGGCGAAATCTACCTCGCCGGCCACGGCCTCGCCCACGGCTACCTCGGCCAACCCACCACCACAGCAACCCACTTCATCCCCAACCCCTACGGCCCACCCGGCACCCGCCTCTACCGCACCGGCGACCTCGCCCACTGGACCCCCAACGGCACCCTCCACTACACCGGCCGCACCGACACCCAAACCAAAATCCGCGGCTTCCGCATCGAACCCGC
>NZ_JAAVJB010000461.1 GCF_012034385.1 Streptomyces spiramenti | reverse complement strand
GGTGAGGCCACGGCGGTGCGCCGCGGCCTCACCGGGGCGGGCTCACCAGCGGTGGTGCACCTGGCCGCGGATCTCCCGGGCGTACAGCTCCGCCACGGCGGTCAGCGTCTCCTCGGAGAGGGCCGGCAGGTCGGCAGCGGCGGCGTTGGCGTGTGCCTGCTCGACGTTGCGGGCGCCGGGGATGACCGTGGTGACACCGGGCTGCTGGATGATCCACCGCAGCGCCGTCTGTGCCGGGGTGGCCCCCTCGGGCACCAGCTCGGCGAACTCCCGGGCGGCCCGCACCCCGGTGGCGAAGTCGACCCCGGAGAAGGTCTCGCCCTGGTCGAAAGCCTCGCCGTGGCGGTTGTACGTCCGATGGTCCTCCGGGGCGAAGGTCGTCTCCTCGGTGTACCGGCCGGAGAGCAGGCCGGAGGCGAGCGGCACCCGGGCGATGACCGCCACGCCCGCTGCCTCGGCCGCCGGCAGGACCCGCTCCAGCGGCTTCAGTCGGAACGGGTTGAGGATGATCTGGATGCTCGCGGTGCCGGGGCGGGCGATGGCGTCGAGCGCCTGGTCGCAGCTCTCCACGCTCACGCCGTAGGCGCGGATCCGCTCCTCCTCGACGAGACGGTCGAGCGCGTCGTACACGGCGTCCGAGGCGACGACCTCGCTCGGCGGGCAGTGCAGTTGGACCAGGTCCAGGATGTCGGCGCCCAGGTTGGTACGGGAACGGTCAGTCCAGGAGCGGAAGTTGGCCAGCGTGTAGCTCTCGGCCTCCTGCGGTGCGCGGCGGCCGAACTTGGTGGCGACGGTGATGCCGTGGCCGGGGCGGGACCGCAGGTGGTCACCGATGAGACGTTCGCTGCGTCCGTCACCGTAGACATCGGCGGTGTCGAAGAAGGTGACGCCGGAGGCGATGGCGGCGTCCAGCAGGGCGGGCGCGTCCTCGTCGGAGAACTGGCCCCAGTCGCCGCCGAGTTGCCAGGTACCCAGGCCGATGACCGAGAGCTTTCGGCCGAACCGGCGGCAGAGCCGCTCCTCCATGTGGGGGTTCTCCCTCTCGTGGTGTCCGTCGCACACCGGCGGACGTGGACCTACACGATGCCACGGAGCTGGGGAGTTCGGGCGGCCCTCCGGTTCCGGAACCGGTTCCACCGCCGGGCGGTCGACCGCTGTACCGGCCGGGCCCGGCGGGGCCGGGGCGAGTGCTCGGACCGGGGAGAGTCCGAGCGGCGGCCCCGGGCCGCCGG
>NZ_JAAVJB010000460.1 GCF_012034385.1 Streptomyces spiramenti | reverse complement strand
GGCGTAGGCGTGTTCAACGCGCGTAGCTGTGGGGACACGCAGCAGCCCCAACGGAGCTGCCGCCCGGGAGAGGGCGTCGTGCATCTGCAGTGCGCTTGCGGCGAGTTGGGCCTCCAGCCGGCCTGCCGAGGCCCGGCGCCCCGTCCGAGGAGGACCCCCGATGACCGGCCCGCTACCCGAGAGCCACGAGCCCGCGCACGACCCCGAGGTCCTGCAGCTCGCCGCCAAGATCTTCCAGCTCGCCCGGAACGGCGACACCGACACCGTCGCCGCCTACGTGGACTCCGGCGTCCCGCCGAACCTCAGCAACGACAAGGGCGACACCCTCCTCATGCTCGCCGCCTACCACGGCCACGCGGCCACGGTCCGGGCGCTGCTGGACCGGGGCGCCGACCCCCGGCGGGGCAACGACCGGGGGCAGACCCCACTGGCCGGCGCCGTCTTCAAGGGCGAGGACGCGGTCGTGGAACTGCTGCTCGCCGGGGGCGCCGACCCGACCGCCGGGCAGCCGTCGGCCGTCGACACCGCCCGGATGTTCGGCAAGCACGAGCTGCTGCGCCTCTTCGGCGCCGAGGAATGACGACGGGGGCGACCCCGGTGACCGGGACCGCCCCCGCACACGACCGGGGCCGGTCCCCGCACCGAAGTGCGGGGACCGGCCCCGGTACGCAGGTACCTCGTCCGGGCTGATCAGGCCGGGACGATGTTCTCCGCCTGCGGGCCCTTCTGGCCCTGCGTGACGTCGAAGGTGACCTTCTGGCCCTCGTGGAGCTCGCGGAAGCCCTGAGCGGCGATGTTGGAGTAGTGGGCGAAGACGTCGGCGCCGCCGCCGTCCTGCTGGATGAAGCCGTAGCCCTTTTCCGCGTTGAACCACTTCACGGTACCGGTGGCCATGTCGTTCTCCTTCTTGTTCGGGGCAATGCAAGACCCGCACTGCGCGGATCCCGGTCGCTGCAATGTCCCCACCCGGGCAGAGCCCGGGGAAAAACAAATGCGCCCGCGGCATTAACCGTCAGGCGCACACAAAAGTTTATGGGTACCACAACCGCAACGCAGACCACGTTAGCACGCTGATCCCCGGTTCGGGAGGGACAACACACGGGACGTGTCGGGCGTCTCACCCGCTGTTCTCTGGGAGCGGACAAACGCTGCCCGGCGGAGCCCCCCGGGTGGCGGCCGATGCCCCTGACGGCGCAGCGCCCGCGGCGTGCCGGGCGCCGTCCGGCGCCGCCTCGGCGCCCGCGGCTCAGC
>NZ_JAAVJB010000045.1 GCF_012034385.1 Streptomyces spiramenti | reverse complement strand
CGTAGCGGACCGGGGTGCCGGGGCGGGAGGCGTGGATGATCTGGCCGTTGCCGACGTACATCCCCACGTGGGTGAGACCCGGGTAGTAGAAGACCAGGTCACGGGGGGCGTGCCACCGCACGACGCGTCCCGGCGCCCTTACCGGCCGCCGCGCACGGTGACAGACTCGGGGCGCTGGACCGACGCGAGGAGCCGAGCATGCCGGTGGACAGGGTGAGTGGACCGATGGACGACCAAGGGGGCGTCCGCGAGCGCCTCGCCCGTCACGGGGTCCTGCCGCTGCGGCTCTTCCTCGGCGTGACGTTCCTCTACGCCGGGCTCGACAAGTTCCTCTCGGGCGGCCCGTTCTCCTCGGTGGACCGCGAGGTCATGCGGTCCATGCTGGAGTTCGGCCGTGACACGTCGGCCGCCCCCTGGCTGGTGGACCTGGCGCTGGACAACGCCGGGCCGGCGCTCACCGGGGTCGCGGTGGCGGAGGTCGTGGTCGGAGTGCTGCTGCTGGTCGGTGTCCTCACCAGGCCGGCAGCGATGCTCGGCGCCGTGATGGCGCTCGGGTTCTGGGTCACCGTCTCCTGGGAGACCAGCCCGTACTACTTCGGCGGCGATCTGCCGTACGCGGTCGGATTCCTGACGCTTGCGCTCACCGGGGCGGGCGCGTTCTCGGTGGACAGTGCCCGCGCCACCCGCCGCGCCGCGGCACGCTGACCCCGCACCCGGTGCGGGTCGGGACACCGTGCCCTGGCGCGGGCCGGGGTGGCATCCCCGCCCCCGGGCCGGGGTGAAGGCGCCCCCGGGTGGGTCAGTCCCCGGACCGGCCGGGCGGGCACCTGCGGTCCCGCCTGCGGCGGACGGCGTAGGTCACCACCGAGACCACCGCCGTCAGCAGCAGGGCGACCGGCACGGCCCCGGCGAGGTACCGCAGCTGGACGTCGATCGTTCCGGCGGTCCGCGCCGCGAAGCCTGCGGCGATCGCCAGCAGGCACAGCCCGAGGAGCAGCCGCGCCGGCTCGAAGTGGGTCCGCCTGTCGTTGCGCTCCCGGCTCATCGCGCCGCCACCTCCGTCAGGACGCCGCCGGCGGCGTCGATCTCCGGGCCGGTGCGCGGTGCCGCGGCCTCCACCGGCTCCTCGGTCTCGACCGTCCGGTCGTGGTCAGCGGGGTGCGGTTCGTCCTCGGCCTCCGCGACCCGCTCCACCTCGATGTGCCCGACGCCCACCGACAGCCGCAGTTCGAGGACCCCGGCGGGATCGGTGCCCGGCGGTGGGCCGTAGGTCGCCGACCAGTCGGCGCGGAAGCCGCCGCCCTGCACCCGCCCGTTGGGTCCCCGGTCCGGGTCCTCCCGGTCTCCGAAGGTGTACCCGCCGAGCCGGATGTCGGCGGTGATCTCGACGGTCACGTCCCGGGGGACGTACACGCGGAGCTGGCCGCCGCCAACGGTCATCGTCGTGGACAGCCGCTCGCCGTCCGACATCTCCACCCCGGAGAGGTCCAGAGTGGCCCGGCCGCTGCCCAGCTCGTAGGACGGCTCGACCGCGGCGACCGACGAGGGCGTCCAGCGCTCGTCCGTCCACTGCGTCGTCATCGAGGGCGGCAGGGCAGACGCCCCCGCGATCAGCGCAGCGGTGAAGACCGCCGCGAGGATGGTGCCGGTGCCGATCCGCCCCCAGAAGGCGCCGACTCCCATGCCGAGGCCGAACACCGTCAGCGCGGCCGTGCCCGCGTAGACCAGCGCCGCCCCCAGCGGCTGGTCCCAGGTCAGGGCGCCGACGACCGTTGCCGCCGCCACCGCCAGCAGCAGCACGGGCCCGCCGAGCCAGAACACCCGGCGGCTCTCGGGCGCCCGGCTCTCCTCCCCCCAGGTGGGAGGAGCAGCGAACGGTCCGCCGCCTCCGCCGCCCTTGCCCAGGTCGACCGTGGGCCGGACGTCGGAGACGTCGGCGCCGGGCGGCCCCCAGAGGTAGCCCTCCTGCGGACTGCCGCCGTGGCGCCACCAGGACGCCGTCGCGGGGACGGGCGGCGCCTGCACCTCGGGCGGGGCGCTCGCCACCGCCTGGGCCGTCGCCGGGTCGGGCGCGGTGTCGGCACCCGCGCCGTCGAGCCCCCGACGGTGCCGGGACCAGAACCCCACCCCGACGAGCCCGACCAGCAGCAGCATGGAGAAGGACTGCGAACGTCCCGGCAGCGACGCCAGCAGCAGCCCGGACCCCACGACGACCAGCAGCAGCGCGGTCAGCCCCGGGCCGTCCACCCTGCCCGAGAGCATCCGGCGGCCCTCGTTCTCGCTGTAGTCGTCGAACGGCAGCAGCAGCCACGCCACGCCGTAGGCGATGAGTCCCACGCCACCGATGAGGGAGAGCACGCCGAGGCAGACCCGGAAGATCACCGGGTCGAGGTCGAAGTACCGGCCCAGACCGCCGCAGACACCGCCGATGACCTTGTGGCGGCGGCTGCGCACCAGCCGCGGCCCATCCTCACGCGGCCCCCGGCCGCCGGACCATCCGGAGCCGGAGCGGTTGCTGTTACCGGCACCGTCACTCCATCCGCCGCCGCCACCGGAGCCACCACCGTGACCACCGCCACCGCCGTGACCACCGGACGCGTCGCCGCCCCACCCGCCGCCGGTCGCACCGCCCGGCGCCGCCGGCGTGGCCGTGCCGACGCCACCGGCCCCTCGCGCTGTCTCCTCAGTCATGCACACCATCGTGACGGTGCCCGGGGCCCGGAAACATCCGGGGCGGCCCGGAACCGCCCCTGATCCCGGTGTCAGGGGCCGACCCTGATGCCCGCCGGGCCGCACCCGTGTGACGATCGCTCCATGACGACCGCCCCACCCGTGCCCGGAACCGACACGGAGGAGCCGCCCATCCGCAAGCTCTACCGCAGCGCGGAGGGCCGCTGGCTCGGCGGCGTCGCCCAGGGCCTGGCCGGGCACCTGGCCGTGCCGGTCTCGTGGGTGCGCTTCGCCTTCTTCGCCCTGACCGTCGCCAGCGGCATGGGCGTCGTGCTCTACGGCGTGTTCTGGTTCGTGGTCCCGCTGGGCACCGGCCCGCTCCCGCCGCGCCCCCACCCGGGGGCGACGGCGCCCGGCGGCAGTCGGCTGCGGCAGTACACGATCTACGTACTCGCCGTGGTGATGCTGACCGTCGGTGCGGGGGTCTTCTGGAACAACGTCCAGTTCGAGATCTCCGGCGGCTACCTCTGGACGCTGGCGCTCATCGTCATCGGCGCCGCCCTGGTCTGGCGCCAGGCGGACGACTCCCGGCGCGCGCACTGGGCGAAGGTCACCCGCGGCAGCCGCTGGCTCCCGCTGGCCCGCTCCGCGGCGGGGGTGACGCTCGTCCTGATCGGCGTCGCCGGCTTCGTCGTCACTCGTGCGAGCGAGGACCTCAGCCGTGTCGTGCAGGCGGCGCTCGCGGTGCTGGTCGGCACCGCCCTGCTCGCGGGTCCCTACCTCGTGCGGATCCTCCAGGACCTCAACGAGGAGCGCACCATGCGCATCCGGGCGCAGGAGCGGGCGGAGGTCGCGGCCCACGTCCACGACTCCGTGCTGCACACCCTCACCCTGATCCAGCGCAACGCGTCCGACCACCGCGAGGTCTCGCGGCTCGCCCGCGCCCAGGAACGCGAACTCCGCGCCTGGCTGCACAAGTCGGCCGAGGCGACCAACGGCGTCACCGTCGACGACGAGGAGACCCGCACCTTCTCCGAGACGGTCAAGGCGACCGTCGCCGAGGTCGAGGACCACCACGGCGTCCCCATCGAGGTGGTGTGCGTCGGCGACTGCCCCGTCGACGAGCCGCTGGCCGCAATGCTCCAGGCTGCCAGGGAAGCGATGGTCAACGCCGCCAAGTACGGTGGCGAGGGCGGGCCGGTGCAGGTCTTCGCCGAGGTCGAGGGCCGGGAGGTGTTCGTCTCCGTGCGCGACCGCGGCCCCGGCTTCGATCTGGACGACGTGCCCACCGACCGGATGGGCGTCCGCGAGTCGATCATCGGCCGGATGCAGCGCAACGGCGGCAGGGCCCGGGTACGGTCGGTACCCGGTGAGGGAACCGAGGTGGAACTGATGATGGAGCGCGCCGAATGAGCCACGACCCGCAGTACGGAGCCGGCGGATCGCCTTCCTCCCTGGGCGCGGGCGGTGACCCGGCGGCCGGTCGCCGGTCGCGGGTCGTCCTCGTCGACGACCACCGCATGTTCCGTGCCGGGGTGCAGGCCGAGATCGGCCGCACCGCCGAGACCGGCGTCGAGGTCGTCGGCGAGGCCGGCGACGTCGACCAGGCGGTGAGCGTCATCCGCGCCACCCGGCCCGACGTGGTCCTCCTCGACGTGCACCTCCCGGGCGGCGGCGGCGTCGAGGTGCTGCGGCGCAGCGCCGAGCTGATGGGCGCGGCCACCGACCCGGTGCGGTTCCTGGCGCTGTCGGTCTCCGACGCCGCCGAGGACGTCATCGGCGTCATCCGCGGCGGCGCCCGCGGGTACGTCACCAAGACCATCACCGGCAACGACCTGGTCAACGCGATCTTCCGCGTCGCCGACGGCGACGCGGTCTTCTCGCCCCGGCTCGCGGGGTTCGTGCTGGACGCCTTCGCCTCCTCGGACGCGGCACCCGCCGACGAGGACCTGGACCGGCTGACGCAGCGCGAGCGCGAGGTGCTGCGGCTCATCGCCCGCGGCTACGCGTACAAGGAGGTCGGGAAGGAGCTGTTCATCTCGGTCAAGACGGTGGAGTCCCACGTCTCGGCGGTGCTGCGCAAGCTCCAGCTCTCCAACCGCCACGAGCTGACCCGCTGGGCGACCGCCCGCCGCCTGATCTGAGCCGCCCCCGGCACCGCCCCCGCCGGGACCGCCACGGAGTGGGGAACCGTCGGTTCGTCCCGGCGGGGGCGGGGTTCGGGGCCGGTTTCACGGACTCCTGAGCCCGCGGGCACGCGGCTACGTCGGTCAGTCCATCGGGCATGCCGTGACGGAAACGGGCTGGCCCGTGGGGCAGGCCCCAGTGGTCACGCAGCAGAGTCGTCCGGGGGCTCGGTGCGCGAGGCGATGGCGTCCACCCAGCTGGCGAGGGACTCGCCGGGGAGGGGCACCGGGACACTGGGCATCCGGCGTGGCCGCTTTCGGCCGGTGGTGAGGACGCGGAGGTTGCTGCGCCGGTTGTTCACTGGCACTGGGTGGGGAGGTCCCGGCGGCGTGTGGGTGGTGCGGAAGTGCGGGTCATCGCGCCCGGCCGACGAGGTCGATGGCGACCACGACGGGCTTGTTCTGTCGGATGGTGTACCAGATGCGGTAGCGGCCGACGTGGATGCGGTACTTGCCTCCGCCGCAGTCCAGCGCACCGGAGGGGCGGGGGTCGCGCGGCAGGAGGTTGACGCTGTCCAGGACCTGGTCGACCCCGGGCGGGTCGTCCTTGGTGTACCGGGTCAGGGCGTTCTTCGCGGCCCGCTCCCATATGACCTGGCTCATGAGGTCATCCGCCCCTTCAGCTCGTCCCGCAGCTCCTCGGTGGTCACCGGTGCGGCGGTGCCGCGCTGACGGTCCAGTTCTCCCCGGAGCAGCCCGAGGGCGTCTTCCAGAACTTCGAGGAGAGCCGGGGAGACGACGACTGCGACGGTCTCGCCGGTGGCGTCAGTGAGCGACAGTGCCTTGGCCTCGTGAGCGAAGGCCAGTGCCTTCTCGGCGTCGAGGGCCGGCGGGTCGCCGTCCTTCTCGCGCTGGGCGAGGTCGTCCCGGGTCTGGGATACGTAGCGCGCGATCGCGTCCAGCTGCCGCGCCGCGTCCGCGAGGGAGAGGGTGTCCACCGACCCCTGGCGGACATGACCGTCGAACTGTGCAGGGTCCATGCGCGGAACCGTCGCACAGCATGAAGCCGACCGGCAAGAGCGCCCGGCCCGGCCCGAGCAGGCTGCCGCGGCGGAGCAGGCATCGGGCTTGGTTCCGGGGACAGCGGTGGCAGGCGAGTCAGGAACAGCTGTCCGTGCGGTAGGAGGAGCGGCGGCTGTTTCCCCTGTGATGGGCGGGCAAGCCGGCCGCCTTCCTCCGGTCGGCCTCCTGGTCAGAGCAGCCCCCGCCGGGGCCGTCGCGGAGTGGGGAACCGGCGGTTCGTCCCGGCGGGGGCGGGGTTCGGGGCCGGTTTCACGGACTCCTGAGCCCGCGGGCACGCGGCTCGCGGTCTCGTGGGTGGGTCACCGGCACGGGGCTGGTCGCAGAACGGGACGGGCGGAGAGGGAGTAGAAGACCTCGACGTCGACCGAACCGCAGATCCGGTCCGTCCCCCGGGCGTTGGCGCTGACGGGCTGCCCGCCAGCCAGGGCTGCGCACTGCACCGAGCGAAACCGGGCGTCCGTCGTCCACTCCCGGAACACGGCGGCGACCGCACTCACGCCGCCGCTGCTCGCCTCCCCGGAACAGTCGGCGGTGGCTTCGAGCACCGAGGCCAGGCGTTCAGCCTGGTCGTGCAGCCAGCCCACCGCCTCCTCGGGGCTGTCCCACCACGCCCCCGCCAGGTACCACTCCCCGCCCGCCTCCGGCGAACGGACCTTGGCCTCCGCCCAGTAGCCGTCCACAACTCGGTCGGCGCCCGTGCCCGGCAGCTCACATACGCGTCGCCCCCGGCCCGCAGAGTCCGCGTCGTCGGCGCTCACCTGCCCAGATCCTTGAAGTGTGCGTCGATGTCCGCGCTCAACTGCGCCAATATGGACCGCAGTTCATCCAGAGACAGTCGTTCGATCCCCGTACCGTCGGTAACGGGCTTCGCCCCCTCAGGCCCGTGAGTACAGGCACTCGCCTCCGCAGGATCACCCTCAGCACCCACGATCACTCCTCTCCGTAGCACCTCCACTACCAAGCGACCTCAGCGTGACCTAGGGTCCCAAAGGCATCAACTTGTGGTGACGGAAGGAAGATTCGAGGGTCCTCATGGCGAACATCAAGGAGCTGAGCCCCGACAGCAGCCCGCAGGCCGCCTTCGGCGCCAACCTGCGCAGGTTGCGTGAGGAGCGCGGGTGGAAGCAGGAGGAACTCGGTCGACGGATGGGGTACTCAGGAACCCACATCTCCGCGGTGGAAACTGATCGCAAGATGCCGACTCTGCGCCTCGCGCGCAGTGCGGACCAGGCCTTCGGCATTGAGCAGTCGCCCGATACCTTCGAACGCCAGTGGCGCGAGATTCAGCACGGCACGCTCCTGGAAGGCTTCGGCGAGTTCGTCCGCCACGAGGGCCGGGCCGCAGAGATCCGCCTCTACGAGGTGGGCGTCATGCCAGGTCTGTTGCAGACGCCGGAGTACGCGGAGGCCCTCACGGCCCGCGCTGTGGAGCGCGGAGCCATCACCCCCGAACAGGGCACCGAACGGATCGCTCTGGTCGAGGAGCGGCAGGCTGCCCTGAATCGCAAGCCTCCGCCTCTCATGTGCGTTGCGCTGGATGAAAGCTGCCTCAGGCGTCCGGTCGGCAGCACGGCCACGATGGACGGCCAACTCAGCCGGCTGGTGGAGTTCGCGGCTCAACCCCACACGATCTTGCAGGTTGTGCCGTTCACAATCGGTGACAGGCGACCGCTCAGCCTTCCCGTAACCATCCTGACGCTGCCGGACCGCGCTCTGATGTCCTACGCGGAATCCGCGCAACGGGGCCATCTCGAGCGCGACAACAAGTTCGTCCTTCCCACCCTTGCGGCCTACCATCAGCTACAGGCCGCAGCGCCCTCGCAAGACCAGTCCGTCGCCATGGTCGAGAAGCTACGAAAGGGCACCCCGTGACGTCCGAGTCCCCCCGTTGGTTCAAGTCTTCCTTCAGTGAGAACGGCGGTCAGTGCGTGGAGGTCGCCACCAACCTCCACGCGACCACCGGCACGGTTCCCGTCCGCGACTCCAAGAACCCCACCGGTGCCGTCCTCACAGTCCCCACTGCCGCCTTCAGCGGCTTCGTGAACGGTCTCACGTCGGGCGCCTTCGACAGCTGAGCGCAACCAGCGCATCGACGGCCCCACCGCGCCCCGCGCGGTGGGGCCGTGCTGCACTGACGTCATCGATCGCCACCGCACAACGGCGAGGAACCCTGTAGCCGCCCATGCCGGTCGCTGCCTAGCATCGCTCCCCCGAGCCGCAACGGCCCCTCTGGGCCGACTCGTTGTCGTGGCCGCAACCACGAAGGGCTGACCCGTGACGAATGAGCAACCCACCTGGCGCTCCTCCTCGTACAGCGACAACGGCGGTCAGTGCGTGGAAGCCGCCACCTGCGGTGCCGCGACCACTGGCACCGTCCCCGTCCGCGACTCCAAGAACCCCACCGGACCCGTCCTCACCGTCCCCGCCGCCGCCTTCACCCACTTCGTCAACGGCCTCGCATCGGACACCTTCAACCGCTGAGCAGCCGAACCATCCCCGAGGCGCGGCAGCGACGGTCTCACGCCAGCGACTTCAGCACATCGACCTCACAGCCCGGCAGAAACGGGTCGAACCCGTGCTGCACCAACCAACGGACCGACAACAGGCTGCGCACCACCCACCAGCCACGAATCACGTCGAGGTCAGCGCCGGACCCGTAGCCCGCGAGGACATGGCCGAGTTGATCACGGTGGCCGAGCGTGAAGCTGGCCACGTCGTACAGAGCATCGCCGCGACCGGCCTCCGACCAGTCGATGATGCCGGTGACGGCGTTCCCGTCGAGGAACACGTGCGCGACCTGGAGGTCGCCATGAGTGAACGACGGCTCCCACGGCCGCAGCACCGCCTCGCAGACCCGTCGGCAGCGTGAGACCAACTCAGCGGGGAGCAGGCCACCGGCAACGAGCGCCTCACACTCCGCGTCGATCTCGGCCGCCAGATCGGTACTGCTCCGGCCCGCCCGGCCGAGGCGGCTCGGCAACGCCGCGTCGTGCAACCGTCGGATCGCGGCTCCGGCGGCGGCCCACGCCGCCGGCGAGCCGGTGGACGGTCCACCGAGCCGCCCGAGCGTCTGCCCCGGGACCGCGGCGATGGCGAGCACGGGCGGTTCGCGCCACAGGATCTCCGGCGTGGGCACCGGCACGAGGGACATCGCCTCGACCTCGGCGTCGACCCGCGCCGAGTCGGCATCCACCTTCAGGAACACGTCCCCGACCCGCAGCGTCACACGCTCCGCGTGGGCGACCACCACTTCGACCTCGTCCATGACCGACCAGTGTTCCGGTGACGCGCGCTCCCGTCCTCCGGATTTCCGCTGCCGTCATCCGACCGGTTCCGGTCCTCGGCGGCAGGCCCGCGCGGACAGTGGAACCATCTGAGCACGGCGCCGGAGCGCCGCCGACTGGTTGAGGTCAGCTGGCGGCGTAGGTGTCTGCTTGGGCGCGCCACATGGTGGCGTAGAGGCCGTTCTGGGCGGTGAGGGTGGTGTGGTTGCCGTCTTCGGCGATGGTTCCGTTGTCGAGGACGATGATGCGGTCGGCGGTGCGGGTGGAGCCGAGGCGGTGGGTGATGAGAATGACGGTGCGGCCTGCTGCGAGGGTGCGGATGCGGTCGTAGACGGCTTCTTCGGCGAGGGGGTCGAGTGCGGAGGTGGGTTCGTCGCAGATGAGGACGGGGCTGTCGCGGTAGAACGCGCGGGCTGTTGCGATGCGTTGCCATTGGCCGCCGGAGAGGTCACGGCCGCCCCAGTGGCTGGGTGCGAGGTTGGTGGCCAGGCCGTCGGGGAGGGTCGCCAGGACGGTGTCGGCTCCGGCGGCTCGGGCGGCGGCGTGGACGCGGTCTGCGTGCTGGTCGCCTTGGCCGAGGGTGATGTTCTCGGCTGCGGTGACGGGCCAGCGGGCGAAGTGCTGGGGGAGCATGGCCAGGCGGGCCCAGCGCTGCTCGGGGTCGGTTCGGGTGAGGTCGATGCCGTCCCAGGTGACGGTGCCGTGGGTGGGTTCGTAGAGGCCGGCGAGGAGTTTGGCGAGGGTGGACTTGCCGGAGCCGTTGGCGCCGACGATGGCGAGGACTTGGCCGCGGTGGACGGTGAGGTCGATGTCCTTGAGGGCGGGGGAGGCTGCGTGGGGGTAGTGGAAGGTCAGGCCTGTCGCGGTGATGGAGCGGGGGTTGTCCGGCGCGGGAAGGACCCCGACGGCAGTTTCGGGGAGGCTTTCGCCGAGGTCGGTGCGCTGCGTGCCGGCGGGTTGGTGCTGCTGGGTGAAGGTCTGCCAGTCGGCGAGGTAGAGGCCCTTGAGGTAGGTGGTGTTGATGCCGTGGACCAGCCCGATGAGGAGGCGTTGGCTGGTCTGGACGGCGATGAAGGCGGTGCCGGCGGCTTCGGGGGCGATCCGGCCGGTGGCGGCAAGCCAGAGCAGGGCGGCGTAGACACCCATGGTTGCGGTGCCGGCGATGGCGTCGCCGATGAGCTGGTAGCGGGCTCGGGTTCGCCCGACGTAAGCGGCTGCTTCCTCCAGGCGGGCGGTGAGTTCGGTGAAGCGGGCCAGGAGCCAGGGGCGCATGGTGCAGGCCCGTACTTCCAGCGCGGTGGCGCGGCCGGCGGTGTGGTAGATCCAGGTGTGGCGCAGGCGCCTGTCGGCGAGGGTGTGTTCGTCCGCCCGGTGGGCTGCGCGGGCGCCGCGGGCGGCGGCCCACGCGCGGGGGACTACGGCCAGGAGCAGCAGCGGGGCGAGGAGAGGGTGGAGGCTGATGAGGACTCCGGCGGCGGCGGCGATGCCGAGGATGGCTCCGGTGACGTCGCTGAGTGCGGCGACCATGAGGTGGGCGTCCTTGGAGGCGCGACTGGCGGCTTCGCTGCGGTCGCACCAGGCCGGGTCGTCGTATGCGGCCAGGGGGGCGCGGGTCGCGGCTTCGAGGTAGGCGTGCTCGGCGACGCCGTCGACCTTGGGCCCGGTGCGGGCGTTGGTGGCCAGGGTGAGGGCGGCGATCAGGGACCGGAGGGCTGCGGCTGCGCCGACGACGATCAGTGACGGCAGCGCTTCGCGGAGGCGTTCACCGGTGGGGCCGCCGGCGAACAGCGGAGCGAGGGCAGTGGTCGTGGCGTAGAGGCCGACCGCGGTGACGGCGGCCGACAGGAGTTGCAGGAGGCCGGTCAGGAGGAGCGCGCGGCGGTCGGCGCGCCAGGCCAGGCGTAGCAGGGTGGTGGAGAGCGCGGGGAGGCGGCGGGTGATGGTCCACCAGGAGGTGTCGAGTGCGTGCTCGTTGTGGCGTTCGGCGCTGACGGCGTAGCGGGGGATGGGCGCGGGGGCGGGCTTCCTGCGGGTGCGGGAGTGGGGCACTCGTGGGGTGGTCATACCTGCGCAACGACGGTCGTTGGCCGGTGGTGACTGTGGATAACCAGAACGTTTATGAACGGGCGTTCGGAGTTTCACCCGACCTTGTCGGCCCGAATGAAACCCCTGGTCACAGGCGTGCGGCGGTGATGTAGGGCCAGGGGCGGTCGTCGGCGCTCTGCCCGATGATGTGGGTGGTGGTCTCCGTCCAGGCGTGAGCGGCGACGGGTGCGGGGCGCGCGCCCAGGCACAGAGTGAGGCGGTCGCCTCGTAGCCGGGCGGCCAGGGTGGTGGCGAGCGTTTCCTCCAGGCATGCGAACCGGCCGGGCCACCGGCGGCCTGCGCGGATGACCGCCGTGTGCAGGGCCGCCGCACGCGCAGCGCCGGGTTCCCGGCGGGAGAACCGCGCGGCAGCCGTGACCCACCCGAGGGTGACCCGAATCGGCAGTAGGTGCAGCGAAGCGAGCGCGGCGAGCGTGGCGAGGGCCACCGCGGCCCGGTCGACTCCTGACAGGCGCTCCCCCTCGTTCTGGGCAGGAGCCGCGTCCGCCGCGGTACGGGGCGTGGACGGGAGGTAGAGGGCAGCGGTCGAGGAAGCCGCCTGGGGCGCGGCACGCTGCGGCGGCGGCAGGTAGCCGGCGCCGGCCGGGATCTGACCGCCGGCCCGCCACGGTGCTGACCACGCACGCGTGCGCTCCCGCCACCCCGATCTTCTGGTCGCTGCGTCGTCGGGGCCGGAGGTGAGTACTCGCCACGTCTGGGCGGCGGCCGGGTTCAGGTGCACCCAGCGGCCCCGGCCGCGACGGATGTCCATGAGAGCTGCGCCTCCGTCGGGCAGGAAGGCGGTATAGACGTTTCTCTTCACGGTGTGCTCCCTCTGGTGGTGGTCCAGCGCACCGGCCGGTCGGCGGTGCGGGTGAGCCAGAGCTCGGTGACGACCAGTGCGTGCAGCGCTCCCAGCGGTGCGGGCGCGCCCCCGGCGGCTGCGGCGAGTTGCGCGGCGACCGCGCGGGTCTCGATCAGTCCGGCAGCCCCGAGGCGGGAGGCGTCGAGAACGCCCGCGAGGGTGGGGTGGTTGCGGGCCAGTCCGCGGTACAGGCTGGCGGAGAAGCTGGTCTTGGTCCGCCGGTGCAGCAGCCAGTCGGGAACCAGGCCCTGCAATGCTCGCGCGGCCAAGGGCTTGTAGAGGCCGGGCGCGACCCGGTCTCGAGCGGGGATCGCCATGGCGGCGCCCACGACGGCAGGGTCCAGGAGCGGGGCGTGGACGGTCAGCCCCCAGCGCTGACGTGCGATCTGCTGGTAGGCAGCGTGGCTGGTAGCCATGAACTCCAGCCCCAGGCGATCGTGCGTGCGACCGGGTGCAGCGGTCGGGTCGGCGCGGTGCGCTGCGTCGGTGAGGACGTCGGCAGCCAGGGCCCGGCCCGCTGGTGTCAGCCATGGTGCGGCCGGTGAGGTTCCGCACCATGCGAGGTCGGCGGCCGGGCAGGGGGCGGGCGGGCGGTGGCCGGCTCGCAGGTCGGCGCTCGCGCGGTGCAGGGCGTGCGGATAGGAGGTACCGGCGGTGGTGCGGGCCTGTCGTCTCACCGCTCGGGCCGAGGCCGTCCGGCCGCGGGCGTAGTCGGTGGTCCGGGTGGTTGCGGCGGTGCGAGGGCCATCCCGCCACAGGTCGGCCAGGTACTGGGGTGCGGCGCCGAAGACGTTGTCGCCGCCGCGGCCGGTGAGGTGGTGGCGGGCGCCGGCGGCGCGAGCAGGAGCGAACTGAGCGTCCTTGATGGCCAACAGGCCCAGGGCCAGGGCGGGGGTGTCCGTTGCGGGGAGGGCCGCGATGTCCTGCAGGAGATCGAAGTGCGCGGCTCCGGATGCCCGGCCGTCGACGAGGTGGTGGTCCAGGCGCCGGTTCTCCGCGGCGAGGCGGCGGGCGTAGCGGACGTCGTCGCTGTCGGCCAGGGCCTGGTCGGTGTAGGTGAGCGCGGGCAGGGGACCGGCTGCCGTTCGAGCCGCGAGCGCGGTGACGCAGCCGCTGTCGACGCCACCGGACAGGTCGGTGGAGAGGTCACCCCGCTCGACCCGGCCGCCCACCGCCCGCAGCAGAGCGGCCCGCAGCAGGCCGGCGCCGTCCTCGAATGAGAGCGCGGCCGGTTCGGGAACAGGACGCAGCATCGGTGCCCGGTCGGCGAGCAGGCGCAGCGCACTGCCGGGCGGGACCCGGTGGATGCCGGGGAACGCGGACCGCTCCCCCACCTCCACACCGGTCAGCGCGAGCCGGCTCAGCAGCGCGCCGGCATCGGGTCCGGCCCCGGTGAGACCGGCAAGCGCGAGCGCGGAGGTCGACCACCACACCCGCCCGGCATGCCGGGTCCAGAACACCGTGACGGCACCAGCGCGGTCACCCACCAACACCCCGTCGCCGGTGAACACACCGGTCAGGCCGGAGCCCGGGAGCGCGCCGGCCCGCGCCAGGTCACCGCGCGACGCGGCGTCGAGCGCCTCGCTGCGCTCCACCGGTGTTGCCAGGCACGTGCCGGCGCGCACCAGGTAGCCGCGTGGCGAGGAGCAGCTGGTGATCTCGCCGACGTCGTGGTCACAGGCCCACGCGGGCCAGGGGCCCAGCTCGGTGACGGTGCGCGCGCCCACCGGCTGGTGCGGCGGCGGGCCGAACGGGGTGGTGCCGGCGATGAAACGCATCGGAACTCCAAGCGTGAGAGATGGGTCGTGCCCTGCGGCCCGAACGGGGAGAGGCGGGCCGCAGGGCACGTGGTTGCTGGACTTCGGGTAGAAGCCCGACGAGTCAGTGCCAGTACTCGGTGTCGTCGGGCTTGTCGAAGCCGGCCGACCCCAAGGTCACCTCCTGCACCGTGCCGAGGTCAGCGACCAGCGGCTCGCGCTGCTCCGGGTAGTGGTCGTCGATTGTGTCCATGTGCGTCGTCCTTCGGTGAGAGCCGGGGGCCGCGGTCTGCGCGGGCCCCGGCGTGCGGGTCAGGACTTGGCGGGCGCGCCCTTGAAGTACTCGCTGTCGTCGGCGTCGTCCTCGGTCGCCCACCCGAGGGTGGAACCGAGAACCGTGCCCAGGTCGGTCGCGACGCCCTCCACGGGCAGCTCCCGCGAGACGCTGGTGTCCATGACGCTCTCCCTTCGGCCGGCCGGGGCTTTCCCCGGCTGCCACACCAGGACACCGCCCCCAGGCGCTGCGACCCCAGGGGCCGGGAAGCGGCGATGCGCTGCGCTTGACTCCCGCAGCAATGCGGTGCGGCATGCTGCGAACCGGTGCGAACCCGCACGGGCGTCTTATCGAACCGCCAGGTACGGGCATATCGTCTAGCGGGCAGCACGGCTCGATCGCCCCGAGGAAGGGTCCTCCCGTCGTGACCGATCGCCGCAACACCCTGCTCGCCCACTGGGTCAGCCGGGCACACGTCAGCTACGGCCGGTTAGCCACTGAACTGGTCCGTACCGCCGCCGACCACGGCCACCGAAGCATCCGCCCGGACCGCTCGCGAGTCGCGCGCTGGATCACCAACGGGGAACAGCCACGGCCACCGGCCCCCGATCTCCTGGCGGCCACACTCACCCGCCTGTGCCACCTGCCCCGCCCACTGACCCCGGCCGATCTGGGACTCGTACTCGCCCCCCGCTCCCCGACACCCACTGGAAGCTGGCACCCTCAAGCCGTCGTAGCCTCTCTCCTCCACACCACCCGGAGCGACGCCATGTCGGACGACACCACCCCGGTCCCCGCCCGCCTCCTGGCCGGCCCCGAACTACTGCGAGCCGCACAAGGATGGCTCCACCTCCCCGACCCCGACAACCTCACCCCGCGACGGCCTGGACGCGTCGGAACAGCCGACGTCCTCGCCATCCAGCAGACCACCGACGCCTTCCGCCAACTGGACAACGCCCACGGCGGCGCGCTGTGCCGCCGCGCGGTCGTCGGACAGCTCCACCACGTCACCGAACTCGCCGGACACGGCTCCTCCACCGACACCGTCGCCCGCGGCCTGTTCGTCGCCGTCGCCGACCTCGCCTCCGTCGCCGGCTGGATGACCCACGACATCGGCCGCCACGCCGAATCCCAGCGCTACTTCCTCCTCGGGCTCCAAGCCGCCAAACAAGCCGGACCCGCCGGCCTCGCGATCGCCGCGCACATCCTGAACTGCCTCGCCCGCCAGGCCAACCACCTCAACCGCCCCGCCGACGCCCTCGACCTCGTCCAAGCCGCCCAGTACGGCACCAGGAAACTCCCACCCGGCCGCCTCCACGCACTCCTCGCCACCCTCGAAGCCCGCTGCCACGCCGTACTCGGCCAGCTCCCCGACGCCACCCGAGCCCTCGGCACCGCCGACCACCACCTGGCCGTGGACGCCCCCGACGCCCCGCCGTCCTGGGCCGAATGGTTCGACACCGCCGAACACCACGTCACCGTCGGCGTCTGCGAACTCCTCGCAGCCCACCATGACCCCACCCGCGCCCAGCACGCCATCGACATGGTCCAACGCGGAACCGCCGCACGCCCGCAGGAACGGACACGCTCCCGCGCCTTCGACCAGATCCTCCTCGCACGCGCCCACCTCGCCGCTGACCAACCCGACGCCGCAGACACCGCCACCACCGACGCCCTGGCCCTGTTCGGCCAAGCCACCTCCACACGAGTTGCGGACCGCCTCACCGAACTCGACCACGAACTCAGCCAGCACCCCAGCACCACAGCCGCCACCATCCGCGAACGCCTACGACCCGCACTCGCAGCCGGCCCCGCGGACGCCCCAACCCTCTGAGGTGCAGAGCCAGCCCGTTGCGGTCCGATCGAGCACCCGTGAGCAACTCACGCGCGGTTACTCGGACTGGAGTTGTTCCGACGCAACCGGCTGACGAGCAGCGCCGGAGAGGCCGAACTGTTGGCCTCCATCGATGCGAAGAAGGTGATGGCGGTGGCCGTGCTGTGTTGCGACAGTAGGAGGGCCGCTGCGCACTCGTCGGGCCGCAGAGCGAAGACGGTCTGCCCTCGCTCGGGCAGCACCCCTGGCAGACCTCGACGCCGGTCGCCGCGACGTCCGGATGACACTCCATCGAGCCCGAGGAGACCGCTTGTGACCCCCGCCCCTCCGCACGCCTCACCTACGCCGTCCGTACCGGGCGACGGCGGCACACCATCCGGTCCCACCCTGGTCGTGGGAGGGACGGGCATGCTCGCGGGAGTCGTGCGCGGCCTGGTGCGCGCCGGCCGACGTACGGCGGTGGTCGCGCGGAGCGAGGCACGCATCCGGAGCCTCGCTGCCGGAACGGACGAACCGGCGAAGGTGCTGGCGGTACCGGCGGACTACACGCGCCCGGAGACGCTGGACACCGCGCTCAGCCACGTACTCACGGCCAACGAGCACTTCACGGCAGCGGTCCTGTGGGTGCACGGCCCGCACCGTCCCGTCGTCCACGGGCTGCTCGCGGGCCGCCTCGCTCCAGGCGCCCTCCTGCTGGATGTCCTGGGCAGCGCCGTTCTCGCCCCCTCGGCCAGCGCGCTGCGCAGGCCGGCGAGTTCCCGGCGCGGCGTATCGGGCGGCGGTTCTCGGCTTCACGGACGGCGGCTACGGCACGCGCTGGCTGACACACGCGGAGATCAGCGACGGTGTTCTCGCCGCGGTCGAGGAGGGGCCCGAGGCGCCACTGGCACGGGTCATCGGCCGTGTCGAACCCTGGGCGGACCGGCCATGACCCGACGCCACCGCGCCCAGCGGCTTCACGCCTGGCTCAGGGCTTCCTGTCCTGCTGCTGTACTGGTGCAGCGCGGAGTGCGACGTAGACGCCCCAGCCCTTGCGGACGTAATTGACCCAGCGTGTGGGCGTGCTGATGTGCATGCCGAGGTCGTGGCCGCCCAGTCCGATCGCCACGTTGACGGGCCGCAGCTCGTGCTGCATCTGGTGGTAGATCCGGATCAGGTTGGCCCGGCGCCACTGTTCCGCGGTGATGCCCTGCTGGTCGTTGTCACGCGTTTCTCCCGGGTCACCGTGCTGAGGGCCGGCTGGCCCCTCGCTCATGGCCTTGATGCCCTCGATGCTGCGCAGTTGGTGCACGATCCCGTACCGCGCGGCCACCTTGGCCACCTGGTCGAGGACGAGGTGTCCATCATCGCGGCTTGCCGTATCGGAGAGCGCCGCGCTGCGCCGCCGAACTCGATGAACGCGCCACCGGCTTTCTCGCCTCCATCTGACCGGCCTCCAGCTCCTCCGCCCGAGCGGTCTGGTTTCCCGCCACGACCACCCGCAGCCCCCGCTCACGGAGCGCCTGGAGCGTCGGCCGCACGTCCTCGTACAGGTCCGACTCGTCCAGGTACTCGCCCTGCCCGGCGGCCCCCGTGGGGCGTACTCCGCCGTGATGTCGAATCCCGGCCTGACGAGCCGCAGTGCGTCCACGTTGTCCCGCCCCTGCGCCACGACCGCGCCGACGAGCGCCGACATCGTGTGACGCGGCACTCCGAGCCAGTGGGCCCCCACTGCCCCAGTGCCGGTCGTCGCACACCCGGGTCTGCCCGTTGTCGAACGCCACGCAGCGGATCGTCATGGCCGCAGGCTACCCAGCGGCGGCGGACGAGCCACCCCGGATCGCCCGCCGCCGCTAGGACCGGGGGACGGCCCGTCAGCCCCGGCTGTGGCGCGCCGCCAACCCGCCCGCCGCCAGAACCCGCCCCCTCCGCTCAGGCGCGGTCGGCGGCGGTGCGGGCTGCCTGTTCGAGGCGGTCGCGGTACTGCGCCCACCACTCCTTCTCCTCCTCGGGCAGGTTGTCGCCCAGGCGGCGCAGTCCGACGACGCCGTCGATCTGCTCACGGAGGATGTCGGCGTGGCCGGCGTGCCGGTGGGTCTCCGTGGCGACGTGCACCAGGATGCGGTGCAGGGTCACCGCGCCGTTCTCGCCCCACCAGGGGACCTGCCCCGTCGACTCCAACGTCAGCTCGGTGATCGTGGTGTCGGAGTGCGCCCAGGCGCGCCGGTAGAGGGCCACGATGTCCTCGCGGCTCTCCTTGGGCGTCGCCCACATGTCGATGTTGGGGACGTCGTGCTGCTCCATCCACGCCGGGGCGTCCGGCACGGGTCGGCCGAAGACCAGGCCGAAGTACCCCATCTCGACTCCGGCGTTGTGCTTCACCAGCCCCAGCAGGTTGCTGCCGGTCGGCGTCAGCGGGCGACGGACGTCGTACTCCGAGAGGCCGTCCAGCTTCCAGAGCAGCGCGTCCCGCCCCTCCTGGAGGTAGGAGCGGAGGGTTTCCTTGGGGTCCGAGAGCTTCATGTCGGCAGTCTTCCACCGGCCACTGACAGCCGGCTCCGCCCCGCTCCGCGGCCCGGACGGCGCGCGGGAGACAACCCGGTTGCCGGGTGGCGGCGGGCGGGCGAGCATGTGCGGCATGTTCACCCCGGCGCCGCCCTCGTGGCATCCTCAGCAGTCGTGGCCGCACTCCGACCGCCTGCGGCTCCGGCCGCTGACCGAGGCCGACGTCCCGGCGCTGCACGCGCTCCACAACGACCCCGAGGTGATGCGGTACCTCACCGGCGGTGCGCCGGTGTCGGTGGAGCACGTCCGGACGGTGGAGCTGCCGCGGCTCACCCGGTGGTTCGACGCGGCGGACGGCCCGGGTTTCTGGGGCGCGGAGCGCCGCGACGGGGAGGGCGGGCTGCTCGGCTGGTTCGAGCTGCGCCCCCTCGACGCGGGCAGCGGGGAGGTGTTCGAGCTGGGGTACCGGCTCCGCCGGGACGTCTGGGGCCGGGGGTACGCCTCGGAGGGCGGCCGGCTGCTGGTGCGGCGCGCGTTCGAGCGGCTCGGCGCGCGACGGGTCACGGCCGACACGATGGCGGTCAACACCGCCTCCCGCCGCGTGATGGAGCGGTGCGGCCTGCGGTACCTGCGCAGCTACACCGAGGACTGGCCCGATCCACTGCCGGGCTCGGAACACGGCGAGGTCGAGTACGTCATCGACCGGGCGGAGTGGGAGGCCCAGCGCCTGCCCGCCGACGAGCAGCCGGACGACCGGCGTTGACGGCCGGGCCCCGGCCGCGGCCCCGGAGACGCACCACGAACGCCGCCGGGCCGGCGGGTCCGCGTCTGTGCGGTCCCGCCGGCCCGGCGGTGTGCGGCGCAGCGGCTCGGCTGCGGCGCGGGCGCGGCCCGTGGTCACGGGCGGGCGCTCACTCCCACTCGATGGTGCCCGGGGGCTTGCTGGTCACGTCGAGGGTGACGCGGTTGATGTCGCGGACCTCGTTGGTGATGCGGTTGGAGATCGTCGCGAGCACGTCGTAGGGCAGCCGCGACCAGTCGGCGGTCATGGCGTCCTCGGAGGAGACCGGCCGCAGCACGACCGGGTGGCCGTAGGTGCGGCCGTCGCCCTGGACGCCGACGCTGCGGACGTCGGCGAGCAGCACGACGGGGCACTGCCAGATGTCGCGGTCCAGCCCGGCGGCGGTCAGCTCCTCGCGGGCGATGGCGTCGGCCTGCCGGAGCAGGTCCAGCCGCTCGCGGGTGACCTCGCCGATGATGCGGATGCCGAGACCGGGGCCGGGGAACGGCTGGCGCTGCACGATCTCGTCGGGGAGCCCGAGCTCCTGGCCGACCATGCGGACCTCGTCCTTGAAGAGCTGCCGCAGCGGCTCGACCAGTTCGAACTCCAGGTCCTCGGGGAGGCCGCCGACGTTGTGGTGGGACTTGATGTTGGCGGTGCCGGTGCCGCCGCCGGACTCGACGACGTCCGGGTACAGGGTGCCCTGGACGAGGAACGCGACGTCCTCGCCGTCGCTGCCGGCTTCGGCGATGATCTCGGCCTGCGCCTGCTCGAAGACGCGGATGAACTCGCGACCGATGATCTTCCGCTTCTCCTCGGGGTCGGTGACCCCGGCGAGGGCGTTCAGGAACCGCTCGGAGGCGTCGACGACCTTCAGCTGCGCGCCGGTCGCGGCGACGAAGTCCTTCTCGACCTGCTCGGTCTCACCGGTGCGCATCAGGCCGTGGTCGACGTAGACGCAGGTCAGCTGCGAGCCGACGGCCTCGTTGACCAGGGCGGCGGCGACGGCGGAGTCCACGCCGCCGGAGAGCCCGCAGATGGCGCGCTTGCTGCCGACGCGCTCCCGGATGAGGGCGACCTGCTCCTCGACGATGGAACCGGCGGTCCAGGTCGGCGCGATACGGGCGCCCCGGTACAGGAAGTGCTCCAGGACCTGCTGGCCGAAGGTCGAGTGCATGACCTCCGGGTGGTACTGCACGCCGTAGAGGCGGCGCTCGTCGTCCTCGAAGGCGGCGACGGGGACCTGGCCGGTGGAGGCGGTCACGGTGAAGCCCTCGGGCGCGGCCGAGCAGGCGTCGCCGTGCGACATCCACACGACCTGCTCGTCGGGGGTGCCCTCGAAGAGGGTGGAACCCGACTTGGAGACGGTCAGGTCGGTCCGGCCGTACTCACGGGCACCGTTGTTGTCGACGGTGCCGCCGAGGGTGGTGGCCATCAGCTGGAAGCCGTAGCACATGCCGAAGACCGGGACCCCGGCCTCGAACAGCGCGCGGTCGATCGACGGCGCGCCGTCGGCGTACACGGAGGAGGGCCCACCCGAGAGGATGATCGCCTTCGGCTCCTTGGCGAGCATCTCCGCCACCGGCATGGTGGACGGCACGATCTCGCTGAAGACGCGGGCCTCACGGACCCGGCGGGCGATGAGCTGTGCGTACTGCGCGCCGAAGTCGACGACGAGCACGGTGTCGGGGGCCGTCGGGCGGGACGATGCCACGTGGAGCTGCCTTCCAGCGGTGGAGCGGGGTGGGCGGCCGAGTCTACCGGCCGCCGCCGTCTCACCATCCGGTCGTCCGGCGAGCGCCGAGGGCCCGGGGCGCGGGCCGGTGGCATACTGGCCCGCATGATGCGGCACGCAGCGTTCTTTACCTATGGCACCGGCCCGGCCGGCTGCCAGGTGAAGCGCTGTCTACCGCACTGAACAGCGACTTTCCGCAGCGTCCCGGGCCGGTTCGGCCCGGGACGCCGTCGTTTCCGGGTCGTGTTCGGCCCCGGGCGCTCCTCCCGAGGAGACCCCCATGACGACATCGACCGACACCGTGGCCCCGGACGCGACCACCGCCGCGGGCCCGCCCGCCCCTGCACCGGCCGCTACCGCCCCGGCACCCGCGCCCGCCACCACCCCCGGCTCGCCCCCGGCGGAGCGCGACGACGCGGAGTGGACCGGCGCCCGGACCCCGGAGGCGGCCGAGCTGGTCAGCGGGGCGCGTGAGCACATCGACGTGCTGGACGCCCGCATCATGGCGCTCATCGGGGAGCGCCGGGCGGTCTCCGAACAGATCCAGCGGGCTCGGTTGGGCTCCGGTGGGCGGCGGGTGAGCCTCGCGCGCGAGATGGAGATCCTGGAGCGCTACCGCGAGGAGCTGGGGCCGTCGGGCACCCGGATGGCGATGCTCCTGCTGGAGTTGTGCCGGGGCCGTTCCTGAAGCGCGCCGCGTGCACCCGCGGCCGGCGCGGACGGGGCGGCCACACCGACGACCACACCGACGGCGACACCGACTGCGGCGGTCACAGCGGCGGTCCTGCGGCGGTGACGGAATGCGTACGGGTCTGCGGAGAGGGGTGCGGCGCCCCGCGGTGTGTACCGGGGTCACCCGTACGGCACGTGACCCCCGTGGCGCCGGTTCGTTGAACGGGGTACTTCCGGAACGAAGAGGCGCACCGCCCCGGCATGGCAAGGGCGTTGGCCGTGGGACCTCGTTCCGGGCTGTGGCCGGGCAGCAGGGGACAGCAGGCCGGTCACGACTCGGCGGTCGGTTCCCGGGACGCCGGGAACCGGCCGCTTCAGCCAACCGTTGGGGTGGTGTGGACACATTCCGTCCCAGGGTTCTGGGTAGAGGTGTTCTGAGTTCGGCTGGTCGCCGACCGCGGCTCCGGGTGGGGGCGATGTGGTCGGTGTTCCCGCCGAGGGCCGAGCGATCGGCCCACACAGCAGCGGCGCGTCACCTCCCCCCGGGTGACGGCCGCACGGGTACCGGCGCCGCCCTGTCGCCGGTACCGGCGAAGCGGCCCCCGGTCGGCGTCTCCCCCCGGACGCCGGACCGGGGGCCCTTCTGCGTCCCCGGGGCCGCAGCGCGGCGCTGACGCTCTCGGATTCGGCGAGCGCCGGCGGGCCCCGTGAGCGGCGGCCCGCACGCCTCCTCGGCCGGGGCCGCGGCCCCGCTTCCTGGTCCCGCGTCAGGGCAGGCGCAGCGCCTTCAGCGCCTTGAGGGAGAGCGACGCGAGGGCCGCGAACTGGCGGTCGTCCATGCCGAGCGAGGGGGCGAGCGGAACCAGCCGCTGGTGGGCGACGGTCTGCGACTCGGTGTACTTCAGCAGCCCTGCCGCGCCGTGTCTGCGGCCGAGCCCCGACTCACCCATGCCGCCCATCGTGGCCGAGACCGACCCGTAGGCGGCGGCGAAGCCGTCGTTGATCCCGACGCTGCCGGTCCGCAGCCGCGCCGCAATCTGGCGGGCGCGGCACCTGTCGCGGCTCCAGACCGAGGCGTTGAGGCCGTAGGCGGTGTCGTTCGCCAGGGTGATCGCCTCCTCGTCGTCCCGCACCCGGCGGACGGAGACGACCGGCCCGAAGGTCTCCTCGTGGTACAGCGCCATGCCGGGCGTGACGTCCGTCAGGACGGTGGGCTCGTGGAAGTACGGTCCGAGGTCGGGGCGGTGCCTGCCACCGGTCAGGACCCGCGCGCCGAGCGCGACCGCGCCGTCGATGTGCCCGGTGGTCCGGTCGAGTTGGGTCTGGGAGGAGAGCGACCCCATGTCGGTTCCCCAGGCCAGCGGCGCCCCGAGCCGCATGGCGCGGGTGAGGGCGACGAACCGTTCGGTGAAGGCGTCGGCGACCGACTCGTGCACGAGGATGCGCTCGGTGGAGATGCAGAGTTGCCCCGCCGAGGAGAAGCAGGCCCGCACCGCGCCGGCCGCCGCCCTGGCCGGGTCGGCGTCGTCCAGTACCAGCATCGCGTTCTTGCCGCCGAGTTCCAGGGTGGAGCCGACCAGCCGTTCGGCGGCCTGTGCGGCGACGCGCCGCCCGGTGGCGGTCGAGCCGGTGAAGGCGACGTAGTCGGCCTCGGCGACGACGGCGGGACCGACGACGGGGCCCTCGCCGATCACCATGCGCCACACGTCCGCCGGCAGGCCGGCCTCGACCATCAGCCGCCTCGTCCACAGCGCGGCGAGGGCGCCCTCGGTGTCGGGCTTGGTCACCACGGCGTTGCCGGCGAGGAGCGCGGGCAACGCGTCCTCGACGGTGAGTTCCAGGGGGTAGTTCCAGGGCACGATCTGCCCGACGACGCCATGGGGCCGGTGGTACTCCCGGACCCGGGTCAGCACCGGCACGACGCCGGCCCTCGACCGCTCGCGGAGCAGTCCCGGTCCGCGGCGGCCGTAGTAGCGGGCGGCGAGCGCCGCGCCGAGCACCTCGTCATGGGCGTGGGTGCGGGCCTTGCCGGTGTCCAGCTGGAGGAGGTCGAGTACCTCGTCCTGGCGGCGCAGCAGCAGGTCGTGGAAGCGAAGGAGAACGGCGGCACGCTCCCGCACGGGGCGTGCCGCCCATGCGGGCGCGGCGGCCCGGGCGGTGGCGAATGCGTCCGCCACCTCGGAGACGGCGGTGGCCGGGAGTTCGGCCAGCCGGTCGCCGGTGAGCGGGCTGTGGCACGCGGTCCGCCCGCTGCCGGTGACGCCCGCTCCGAGCGATGCGGCCAGCTGGGGGGTGACCAGCAGTGCCGTTCTGTTCCGTGTGCGTTGTGGCCCGGTCATACCCGGGAGCGTACGACGGGTCGGGGGGAGTCCGCTACGCCCCCCGTGACCTCCCGCGGGAGCATGTGGGGCGCCCGCGGGGAGGGTTGTGGGGGGACGCTCGGTGCACGGTCCGTCAGCTGCCGAAGCGACGCGTGACCTTGGCGCCGGCATCGGTGCCGTCGACAAGACCGCGCAACGCCGTGACCAGCACCTGCAGCTGGTCGGGGTTGATCCGGTCAGCGATGGCTCCGGCGACCGCACTGTCCACGTCGCGGATCGCGGCCAGCAGTTCACGTCCTTCCGTCGTGAGGTGGAGGTGGACGACCCTGCGGTCGACGAGACCGGGCGCCCTGGAGACCGCACCTCGTCGCACGAGGGCGTCCACGATGCGACTCGGGCTGCCCGACTCGCAGACGATGAAGCGCCCCAACTCCGCGAGGGTCAGGGGCTCCCTGGTGGACAGGACCACCAGGATCTCGGCCTGGGCGGGCGTCAGCCCGTGGGGTCGCAGGTTCTGCGCGAGTTGTCGGTTGCCCTCGCGCTGCGCCGCGAGGATCAGATAGCGGACCTGGTTGGCCTGACTCGCTTCGCGGGTCTCGGCGTGCCCGGAGGCGGTGTCAACGCTCATGGCCGTCTCCTCATCATCATTCATCCGGCTGTGCACAGCAGTTTACATGTCCCATCATCAATGACGCATCACCGACCGTGGTGGATCGCGCCACCGAATCACCGGGGCACGAGGCGGAATCCGATGCTCCATAAATAGTTGTTGCCACATCGGTGCTGCGACATGCATGATGATTCAGCAGATGCGACAACATCGATGTTGCAGCAACTTGTGCGCCGTCACGCACAGCACCGCCTTCTCGTCCCGCACGACCGCCGTCAGGCACCGAAGCCACCGAATCGCCAGCCAGGAGTGTTCTCATGACCACGGTCACCCCCGCACCGGCAGATCTCGACGCCACCGGCACCATCGACCCCACGGCCCTCCACCGGGCCCCCGACGACGCGGCACCGGTCGTGCTGCACGAGGCGGCGGAAGCCGTGGCAGCCATCGCTCGCGGCGAGCTCGTCGTCGTCGTGGACGACGAGGACCGCGAGAACGAGGGCGACCTCATCGTCGCCGCGGACCACGCGACCGCAGAGGCCGTCAACTTCATGGTCACCCACGGACGCGGGCTGGTCTGCCTGTCCCTCACCGCCGGACGGGCAGCGGAGCTGCGGCTGCCCCCGATGGTGGAGCGCAACGAGGACCACATGGGGACCGCGTTCACCGTCTCGATCGACGGCACCCCCGAGAACGGCGTCACCACCGGGATCTCCGCACCGGAGCGCGCCCGCACCATCGCCCTCGCCCTCGACGGCACGGCCACCGACCTCGCCCGGCCGGGCCACATCTTCCCGCTCGTCGCCCGCGACGGCGGGGTACTGGAACGCCCCGGGCACACCGAGGCCGCCGTGGACCTCGCCCGCTTCGCCGGTCTCCGGCCCGCCGGAGTGATCGTCGAGATCATCAACCCCGACGGAACCATGTCCCGGCTGCCCCAGCTGGTGACCTTCGCCGCCCGTCACGGGCTCGTCCTCACCAGCATCGAGAAGCTCCGCGCCTACTCCGCCGCGCGGAACCAGGTCCAGCGGTGACCCTGCTGGACCGGATGAGCAACGGCGTCACGACCGCGGTCACCCGTCCCGCGGTCGTGCGCCGTCACCTCACCGGCGTCGAAGGACTGGAGCACCTGCCCGGCGACGGACCGTTCGTCCTCGTCTGCAACCACGTCAGCTTCGCCGACCACTTCTTCCACGAGGCGCTGCTGTACGCCGTCCGCGGCCACCAGGGCGCCTTCCTCACCAAGGCCGAGAGCTTCCGGGGCCCGCGCGCGGTCTGGTTCACCAGCATGGGAGCCCTCCCCGTCGACCGCGACCGCCCCGGCCGCGACCTGCTGGAGGTCACCGCCGGAGCGCTCCGCTCCGGACGGCCGCTGATCGTCTACCCGGAGGGGACCCGCAACCGCGGCGCCGGACTGCTGCCCTTCAAGGACGGTGCCTTCCGCTTCGCCGACCGCGCCGACGTCCCGGTGATACCGGCGGCCCTGCTGGGCACGCAGGAGATCCTCCCGGTCGGCGCCACCGTCCCGCGCAGGCGGCGCGCCCGCGTCGCCTACGGGCCACCCCTGACAGCCGACGCCTCGCTCGGCCGCGCCGCCCGCATCCGCGACCTCACCGAACGAGGCCGCGCCGCCGTCGAACAGCTGGCCTCACGGCTTGCCGCGCCCACGGCGGAGAGGGACGCCGCCGCGGCGGAGCGCACCGCCGCTCTCGCCGACGCCCTCCTCGAACGCACCCTCTCGGGGACCGACACCCAGCCGGCCGCCCTGCGCTTCCGGCAGGCAGGGCTGCTGCTCGACGCCGCCCTGAGCACGGACCCCCGGTCCCCCGCCGCCCGACTCTGCGCCGCCCGGCGCGCCGGACTGCTCGCCATGGACAGCCGGTCGCCCGCCGCCGTCCTCCGGCTGCGGCAGGTACGGAACGCCGCGGAGCAGGTACTGGCCGAACACCCCGACCAGCTGATGGCCCACTACCTGCTGGGCCGCTGGCACCTCGCAACCCCACGACTCCTCGGGGGCGACCTCACCGCGGCCGTGCACCACCTCGCGGCCGCCGAACGCCTCGGCGGGCAGGACAGCCGCTACGCCATGGCCCACGCCGAGGCGCTGGAGACCGCGGGCAGGGGCGGCGCCGCGACCGCCGCCTACGCACAGGTGGTGGCCGCGCCCGCACCGGACGACCGGACCCGCGCCCCCCACAGCCCGAGGAGCACAGTGCACCAGTCGCCCGAGCCCGCCGCTTCCCCCGCCTCCACGGCGTCCACCGAGACGACCGAGCCGACCGAGCCGACCGCTTCC
>NZ_JAAVJB010000459.1 GCF_012034385.1 Streptomyces spiramenti | reverse complement strand
CCGCCGACGGCCCGGCGCCGCCGGGCCCGGGCCCCGTGGTGGCCGGGATCGGGATCGCCGTCCCCCGGCCCGTAACCCAACAGGAGCTCTGGGAGCAGCGGTTCCGGCGCCACTTCGGCGACTCGGCGCTCGCCCGCCGCGTCTTCGCCTCGGCCGGTGTCCGCCGCCGCCACACCGTCGTCGACCTCGCCGAGGAGGACCCGGCCGACTGGACCACGGCGGAACGCATGCGGCGCTACGCGCGCGAGGCACCGGCGCTGGGGCACCGGGCGGTGTCGGCGGCGCTCGCCGAGGCCGGACTCGCCCCGGCGGAGATCGGCCAGCTGACGGTCGCGTCCTGCACCGGATACGACACCCCGGGTCTGGACATCCGGCTCGCCGGGTCGCTGGGGCTGCCGGTCGACGCGCAGCGGCTGCTGGTGGGCCACATGGGCTGCTACGCGGCGCTGCCCGCGCTGGGCGCGGCGGCCGACCACGTCACGGCGCGCGGTCGGCCCGCGGTGCTGCTCTGCCTCGAACTGCCCTCGCTGCACCTCCAGCCGGCCGACTCCGACACCCAGCAGGTGGTGACGCACGCACTGTTCGGCGACGCCGCGGTGGCGCTCGTGCTCCTTCCACCCACGCCCGGCCCGCCGCCCGCCGACCTGCCGGGGCCCGGCCCGGTGACCGCCGGTCCGTCGATCGCCCGGCCGGGGGAGGTGGTGCGGCAGGAGTCCGTTCCCGCACCGGCCGGGCTGGAGCTGGTGGACGTCGTGGCGCGCACCGATCCGGGAACCGCCGAGCTGATGACCTGGCAGGTGACGGACCTGGGCTTTCGCATGGGACTCTCCCCGGAGGTCCCCACCGTCCTCGCCCGGCACGTCCGGCCCGTGACCGAGGAGCTGCTGTCCCGGCACGGAATGGAGGTCGGTGACGTCGCCGGGTGGGCGGTCCACCCCGGCGGCCCGCGCATCCTGGAGACGGTCGAGGGCGAACTCGGCCTCGCCCCGACGGCGCTCGACGCCTCCCGCGCGGTCCTCGCCGAGTACGGCAACTGCTCCTCGCCCACCGTGCTGCTGGTCCTGGAGCGCATCCGCGCCGGTGCGCCGGGAGGCTCCCCGCCGCCCGACGGCGCACCGGTGGTGGCGATGGCCTTCGGCCCCGGCCTGACGCTCTACGCCGCGCTCCTCCGGTTCCGCCGGACCGTCGCACACCCGGTCCGGTAGGGCCGCCCGCTCCGTGCATGCCGCCCGCCCGCCCGCTCGCCGGGCGGG
>NZ_JAAVJB010000458.1 GCF_012034385.1 Streptomyces spiramenti | reverse complement strand
GGGTCGCGGCGGCGCTGCTGCTCTGCGGCCGGGCACCCGGCTCGTCCGCCGTGCCGCTGCGCCCCCGGGGCGCGGGGCACCACCCCACCCCGGCGACCTCCGGCAGGGTCCTCGGCGACGCCGTCGCCCGGCGTGGCCCCCCGGCCGGCCCCCGCGACCGGTCGACCGACCGGCTGATCCTCGCGGCCTGACGAGCGCTCTCTTCTGGTGGGGACGGCGCCGTCGCGGCGCGCGTCCTCTTTCCCTCACCCAGGACCCAGGAGTACCCATGACCACCCCCCTCGTTCGCCGTGCCCGCACCGCCCTCGGCTGCGCCGTCGCCGCCGGTGCCGTCCTCGCGATGGCCGCACCCGCCTCCGCGCACGTCACCATCGACCCCAAGGAGGTGCCCGGCGGCGGCTACGCGACCATCAACGTCAAGGTGCCGAACGAGCGTGACGACGCCTCGACCGTCGCCGTCGAGCTCCACCTCGACCCCGACCACCCGCTCGCCTCGGTACAGCCGCAGGCGGTTCCGGGCTGGGAGGTCGAGGTCGAGACCGCCGAGCTGGACGAGCCGCTGGAGGTCCACGGCAGCCAGGTCACCGAGGCCCCCAGCAAGATCATCTGGACCGGTGGCGAGATCAGCCCCGGAACCTTCCAGCAGTTCCCGCTGTCCGTCGGCCGCCTCCCCGAGGACGTCGACCAGCTGGTTCTGAAGGCCATCCAGACCTACGACTCGGACGAGGTCGTGCGCTGGATCGACGACCCGACCGACGGTGCCGAGCACCCCGCCGCGACGCTGACGCTCAGCGCCGCCGCAGCTGACGGCCACGGCCACGGCGACGACACCGAGGCGGAGGGCGCCGCCGCCCCCGACGCGGGCCAGGACGGGGACGCGACCGCCTCCGGCGCCACCGTCGACGCCTCGGCCTCCGACACCACCGCGCGCGTGATCGGCGGTGTCGGCCTCGCGGTCGGCGTCGCCGGTGTCGTCGTCGCGTTCCTGGCCCTGCGCCGGCCGGGCGCCGGTTCCTGACCCCGGCCCCCCCCCGGGGCCGCGGTCGTGGCGTGACGTAGCACCACGGCGCCTCGCCCGGAACGGGGCCGAGCGCCGAAAGGCCGGGTGAACCGGGCGGGGCCGTCCCCGCCCGTCCCCATCCGTCCGCCACGCCGCCCCGGAGGAGCGCGCGCCCCGCGCGACGCCCTCCCCGGGCGCCGGGCGGGCGGAGCCCGACCGCGCGTCCCCGCCACCCCGGGCCCCAGGCCGACCCCGCCCGTCCCGGGG
>NZ_JAAVJB010000457.1 GCF_012034385.1 Streptomyces spiramenti | reverse complement strand
GAGCCGCGGGGCGGGGAGCCCGGCGGTCGTCGCGGCGGCCCCTCCCGCTGCGGCCGGTGGCCGGTGGGCGCGCCCTCGTGGCCGGTTCGCCCCGCACCGGGCGTGCCGTGGTTGGTTTCACAGCGCATGTTCATGCGATGCGCCCCGCCGCGCGCCTCGGAGCGCACGTTGCAGTGCGTAGCCACCCCGTCGCGGCGCCAGGGCGGCGTGCGGTGGCGCCGGCGGTACGCGGTCCGGCCCCGGGCGGTCGCCGGGCGGTGTCAGGTGTCAGACCGCGGTCGGCGGTGGCAGCGGCACCGGCAGCACCGGCAGCCCGTGGGCGCCGCGCGCGCTCGCGATGACGGCGGCGAGGAAGCCACCGGCCCTGGGCGAGGCGCGCTCGGTGAGCCAGTCGTCGGTGATCTCGCAGACGCTGACGCCGGACTCGGTGCCGCGCAGCACCAGCGGCAGCGTGTGGACGACGGTGGAGGGGAAGCTCAGCACCCGCCGGCCGATCGGGCCGGTGCGCGCGACCAGCTCCAGCGGCAGGTCGGGACGGACGATCTCGACCCCGGCGAGGGCGGCGACGCGCTTCAGCTTCTCCGGGCCCTCCTTGCGGTGGGCCAGGTAGCGGGTCACGCCGTATTCGGCGGCGAGGGAGGCGACGGCACCGAGGTAGCGGTCCTCGTGGATGATCCCGGTCTCCACCAGGGAGGTGCCCACCAGGTCGGACCCGCCGGTGATCTGCGGCGGCCCGAACCGGCCCCGGGTCCACGCCAGCTCGTTGCGGCGGACGGTGACACCCGCCGGGTGCTCGACGGGCATGGCGGTGAAGACCTCGACCTCGCGGCCGTCCACCGGGCTGAGCCCCCGCAGCGCGCGGCGGGCGACGGGGGCGAAGAGCGCGGCGCGTGCGCCGCGGGGCGGCGCCGCACGGTGCCAGCGAACCAGCGGTTCGCCGCGGGAGAGCTGAGCGGTGAACTCCATGGTCGCCGTGCCGTCGTCCACGACGACGACGCGGCGGGTCTCGGCCCCGGCGAGGAGCAGCTGTGCCCAGCGGGAGAAGGGGTCGCCGATGACCAGCCGGTCCGCGGTGCGCAGCCGCCGGGCGAGCGCGGGCCAGGCGCCGGGGCCGGCGGGGCCCCGGACCTCGCGCCAGAGCAGCTGGTGGCCCTCGTCCCGGGCGAGACCGGACATGCGGAGCAGTTGGCCCCGAGTGGTGGCGTTGCGCGGCGGGAGCACGACGACGGTCAGCTCGCCGGGGGCCAGCGGAGCGGCGGCGGCACCGGC
>NZ_JAAVJB010000456.1 GCF_012034385.1 Streptomyces spiramenti | reverse complement strand
CGTCCTGCGCCGACCGGTCCAGGGCGGCGCGCAGCGCCGACCGCAGCCCGTCGTGGCCCCGGCCCAGGGCGAAGAACGGATCGCGCCAGCGTTCCTCCGGATACCTCCGCACCGACCGGTCGCGAAGATCCGCGGGCTCCCACCGGTACCGCGGCCAGACGGCGGCGACCGGGCCACCGGAGCCGGGAAGCTCCACATCCACCCCGGTGCACGCCGGGTCCAGCGTTCGGCACGTCTCCTCGACGGCGCCGGCCAGCCGGTCCACGTCCGCGAGGAACGCGACCCGGCGCTCCCGCGGCAGTTCGGCAAACCGTCGGACCGTCGGATCGTCACACAGCAGCAGTGCGTGGCCCGGCAGGAACTGCGCCTCCGCCAGTACGGCGAACCCCGCGTCGAGCCGCCGCAACACCGCCGGGTTCTCCCCGCGCAACGCGCTCGCGACCCGGTCCTCCCGCCACCCCTCGTCCATGGCAGCAGCCTATCCGGGACGCCGGGACGAGCCGTCGGCGGAGTTCGCCCGCCCGCCACGTGTGGGGCGGGGGTCGAACACGGCTGCGGAACGCCGGTAGGGTCCCGGGCCATGAGCGACACACTCCTCCTCGTCACCGCCGCCGTGGCGGCCGTCCTCGGCGCGGCAGCGGCCGGGTGGTTCCTGCGCGGCCACGTCTACGGCCTCGCGCTGCGCCGCAAACAGCGGTTCTTCGGGCTGCCCGACAACTCCGAGTGCCTGCTGGTCGTCAGCCGGGAGACCGGCGCGGACGGTGCGGTGTCACGCAACGACGTGTTCGCCCTGCTGGAGCTGGCCGCCCTCATCAAGGCCTGCCACGCCAACGCCCAGGTGATGTCCGGCGACGCGCCGCAGCAGGGCTTCGGCGAACGCACCGAGATATGCCTGGGGAGCCCCCTCGGCAACCGTCGGATGGCCGCCCACCTGCACAGTCTGATGCCCGGTGTCAGCTTCGACACCGAGACGGCGGCAGGCCCCGACCGCGGCGCGCTCACCGTCGGCACCGAGCGGCACCGGCTGGTCAACGGCTCCGTGGAGCACGTCCTGCTCGCCCGCCTGACCGCCGGGCAGGGGGGTCGCCCCGTCTTCCTCGCCTGCGGCCAGCGGTCCATCACCCACCAGGCCGCGGCACGGCATCTGGCCAAACATCACGTCAAACTGGCCCGCCGATACGGCTCCGGCGGCAACTTCGTCCTGCTGCTCAGGGTCGTCAACTCGCAGGCGTACGGGCCTGACGTGGTGGAAGTCCTCGGCGACGTCACCAAGGAGGCCACCACACC
>NZ_JAAVJB010000455.1 GCF_012034385.1 Streptomyces spiramenti | reverse complement strand
GGCCCAGGGGCCGGGCCCTCCGGGAGCGGCAGCACCGCGCGGACCGCGAACCCCGGCCCGTCCGGACGGGGGCCCGCCGTCAACGTGCCGCCGACGCTGCGCGCCCGCTCCCGCATCCCCAGGATGCCGAAGCCGCCGTCGCCCGCCCGAGGCGCGTCACCGCCGCCCCCGTCGGTGACGGCCACCACCACCTCCCGCTCCCCCGCCACCAGTTCCAGCGTCACCACCACCCCGGCACCGGCGTGCCGCACCACGTTGGTCAGCGACTCCTGCACGATCCGGTAGACCGCCGCCCCCACCACCGGGGGCAGCGGCGGCAGCGGCGGCCCGGACCACTGCACCTCCGCCCCCGCCGACCCGGCCGCCCGCACCAGGTCCGGCAGCCCCGCCGTGCCCGGCGGCGGCCCCTGCTCCGGCTCGCCGTCCCGCAGCACCTCCAGGGTGCGGCGCAGCTCGGTCCGGGCGTCCCGGCAGGTCGCAGCGATCCCGTCCAGCGCCTGCGCCAACGCGGGCCGGTCCAGTCGGCCGGGGTCCGCGATCAGCACGTGGGAGGCGACCGAGGTCTGGACGCCGATCAGGGTGATGCTGTGCGCCAGCAGGTCGTGGAGGTCCCGTGCGATCCGCAACCGCTCCTCGGCGACCCGCCGCGCCGCCTCCTCCTCACGGGTCCGTTCCGCCCGTTCGGCCCGCTCGGTCACCGCGGTGACGTAGTTCCGCTGAATGCGCATCGTCTCGCCGAAGACCAGCACCACCAGCACCCAGCCGGCCGTCTGGAACATCGCCAGCCCGCCCTCGGGGCTGACCAGCAGCATGATCGAGACCGCCGTGGCGATGACCGCGCCACCGGCCACCACCGTCCGCAGCCGCGGCCCCACCACCGCCACCGAGTACACCGCCACGACCGACGCCGGCACGGCGGCGGCGTGCGCGTAGTCCATCGCGTGGTACGGCCCGACCGAAGCCGTCATCAGCAGCAGCACCGCCAGCGGGTGCACCAGCCGCCAGGCCAGCGGCACCACCGCGACCGCCAGCAGCGCCCATCCCGACGCGTCCGGCAGCTCGCCGTGCCCCAGCCGGGTCACCGCCAGCACCACCGTCAGCACGGCGACGGCGGCCGTCAGCGCCACGTCCGACGCCGACGGCCGCCGTCGAGGCAGGGCACCGCCGCCCGGGGACAGCAGTCCCCGGGCGGCGGTGGCGACACCGGTCAGGATGACGCGCCCCCGCCGCTCCCGGCCCGGCCACCGACCGCGACCGGCGCGTCTCCGTCCCCGCCGGGGGCGTCTCCGTC
>NZ_JAAVJB010000454.1 GCF_012034385.1 Streptomyces spiramenti | reverse complement strand
GGCCGACGCCGCGCTCACCGCGCTGCTCGGTCCCGGCCACCACGTGCTGCTCACCGCCGACTCCGGCGCCGAGAGCCGGTACCGCCGCTGGCTCGCCGTGCACCGCGGCGCCGTCCGCGCCGTCGTCGGCACCCGCGCCGCCGCGTTCGCACCCGTGCGGGAGCCGGGGCTCCTCGCGCTGTGGGACGACGGCGACCAGAACCACCGGGAGGAACGGGCGCCGCAGCCCCACGCCCGCGAGGTGCTGCTGCTCCGCGCGGTGGCCGCCGAGGCCGGCCTGCTGCTCGGCGCCCACAGCCGGACCGCGGAGGCCGCGCAGTTGGTCACCGGCGGCTGGGCGGGAGAACTCGCCGCGCCCCGCGCCACCGTCCGGGAACGGGCACCCGCGGTGCGGACCTTCGAGGAGCGGGACGACGCCCGCGACCCGGCCGCCCGCAGCGCCCGCCTCCCCAGCCACGCCTGGGAGGCGGTGCGGAGCGCCCTTGCGGACGGTCCGGTCCTCATCCAGGTCCCGCGCCGGGGCTACGTGCCCCGCCTCGCGTGCGACCGCTGCCGTCACCCGGCCACCTGTGCCCACTGCCCCGGCCCCCTCCAGGCGCCGGGCGGCGACCACGCCCCGCACTGCGCCTGGTGCGGGCGCGCGACCGAGGTCTGGCACTGCCAGGAGTGCGGCAGCGGCCGGCTGCGTGCCAGCGTCGTCGGGGCGCGGCGGACGGCGGAGGAACTCGGCCGCGCCTTCCCGGCAGTCCCGGTGCGGACCTCCGGCCGCGACCACATCCTGGACACCGTGCCCGACCGGCCGGCGCTGGTGGTCGCCACCCCCGGCGCCGAGCCACGCGTCGAGGACGGGCCCGGGTACGCCGCCGCCCTGCTGCTCGACGGATGGGCCCTCCTCGGCCGCCCCGACCTGCGCGCGGGCGAGGAGGCGCTGCGCCGCTGGCTGAACGCCTCGTCCCTGGTACGACCAGCGCCTGCCGGCGGCACCGTGGTCGTCGTCCTCGCGGAACCGTCCGCGCGCCCCGTCCAGGCGCTGGTGCGCTGGGACCCGGCCGGGCACGCCGAGCGGGAACTGGGGGAGCGGGCCGAGCTCGGCCTGCCCCCCGTCACCCGGCTCGCCGCCGTCACCGGCCCGCCGACGGCCGTGGCGCGGCTGCTCGACAGCAGTGAGCTGCCCGCCGCCGCGCAGGTCCTCGGCATCACCGAGCTGGAGCCGCCGACTCCTCGGGGTCGTCCGCCTCGCCGCGGTGCGGAGCCGCCGCCGGGGGAGACGTGGCACCGCGCGCTGGTCCGGAC
>NZ_JAAVJB010000453.1 GCF_012034385.1 Streptomyces spiramenti | reverse complement strand
GACCCGCAGGCCCGCCGCGCGCCACGGCCCCGCACCGCGCGGTGCGGGGCCGTGGCGCGCGGCGGGCCTGCGGGTCGGCCGTGGCGCGCGTCACCTCGGCCGAGCTGCGGTGACGCAGCTCTCACCCCGCCGGGCGGCCCGCCACGAGAATGATCCAGGCCCGTCATGGCGAGGCAATCTTCGCTTAACACCCGTCCGGCAGAGTTCTGGTTGTCGGCGTCAAGGACTTCCGGAGCGGCTCCCGGACCTCCCATGGACGCCAGAACGGCGGCAGCGACCCGATCGCCGTTCCCGCGGGGACCGTCGTCGTCCCGCCTCCGGCCTCGGCCGGGGGTGCGACGGTCCCCGCGCAGACTTTCCCCGCGCCACCGTGACCCTCCCTGGTCCGGTGGCGTTCGGGCGTGGACCGCTGGACCGCTGGACCGCTGGACCGCTGGACCGCTGGACCGCTGGACCGCTGGACCGGTGGGCCGGTGCCGGTGTGCGGACCGTTCGCGCCGCGTCGGGGCCGCGGCCGGGAAGCGCCCGCGCGCGGACCGGAACACCGCCGCGCGGCGTGGCCGTCGCGTATAAAGACACGATGACCACCGAGCATGCCCCTGCCAGCGGCCGTCCCACCCTGGAACAGGTCGCCCGGGTCGCCGGGGTGTCGCGGGCGACGGTCTCCCGGGTGGTCAACGGCGAGGCCACCGTCGACCCCCGACTCCGGGAACTGGTCGAACAGGCCGTCACCGCGACCCGCTACGTCCCCAACCGTGCCGCCCGTTCGCTGGTCACCGGCCGCACCGACTCCGTCGCCCTGGTCGTCTCCGAGCCCGACCCGGCCCCCGACGCGCCACGCGCCGGTGGCGCCGGAGTGCCGCCCGGCAAGGCGGGAGCCCTGGCGGACCCGGTCTTCGGGCGCACCGTGACCGGCCTGCTGCGGGTGTTCGGGCCGCGAGGCGTGCAACTGCCCGTCAGCCACGCGGGGGACGAGGACGCCCGGTCCCGGCTGCTCGGCTACCTGGGACAGGGCCATGCCGACGGCGTCGTGCTGCTCCCCGCCCGGTCCGGTGATCCGCTGGTGGAGCGACTGGCACGCGGGCCGCTCCCGCTGGTGCTGGTCGGTCGCCCCGCCGGCGCGGTGTCCGTCCCGTACGTGGCGCTGGACCAGCGGGCCGGTGGGGTTCTCGCCGCCGAGCACCTGCTGGGCCTCGGGTGCTCGCGTCCCGCAGTGCTGACCGGGCCGCCGACCGGCTCCGGCGCCGACCCGGCCCACCGTGAGCGGGGCGCCGGGTTCCGCGACACGGTCGCCGACCACGGGGCCGGGGAGGCGC
>NZ_JAAVJB010000452.1 GCF_012034385.1 Streptomyces spiramenti | reverse complement strand
CGGCGGTGCCGCCGAGCAGGTCGCGCTTGGCGCTGCTGTGCTTGAACAGCCCGCGCATGAGCCCGGCGACGGCGGTCGCCCCCGGGGAGGGCGGGCGGCGTCGGCCAGCACCCACGCCCGGTGCAGGGCGACCAGCTCCGCCCGGTCCGCGCCGCAGGCGCGCGCGATCCGTTCGACGGGGGCGTAGTCGACGGGCACGGCCGCACCGGATCCGTACCGGTGCAGGGTGGAGGCGCTCATGTGCAACCGCCGGGCGAGCGCCCCGTAACTGAGCCCCGAACGCTCCTTCAACTCCCGTACCAGCCGCGCGAACTCCGCGGCGGCGCCGTCCTGCACCAACCGACCCCTCTCCCCCCGACCCGACCCGCGTCGGTGCCGCCCGCCCGGTGGCGCCTGTCCCGCCCGTCGCGTTCCCGCGTTCCCGCGACCGTTCCAGGCCGGACGCGTCGTCGCAGCTCAGCGGCGGTCGCGGCATTCCCGCGTCCCGTCATGGGCACGTTCCGTTGTCCCACGGGGCTCCCCGGGGGACGGTGGTGGCACATCGCCGGGAACGCCCCGGCGACCGGTAGGAAGCACTCTAAGGGGAGCCATGCGACGCACCACTGCCCGCTTGACGGCGGGGCTCGGGGCCGTGGCGGCGATCACCGCCCTCACGGTCGGTTCGACCCTCCAGGCCCAGGCCGGACAGCAGCCGACCGCCACCGGGCCGACCACCGCGCCGGAACCGCAGGCGGCGGCGAGCGACTTCCTCGACGTGGGCGAGCTGCCCCCGGACCCGCATTCCGACTGGTACGCGGGGAACGTGACGCCGGGGCTGCCCGAGGAACCGCTCGCCTGCTTCGACGGCCTCCTGCCGACGGCGGGCGCCTCCCACCGCGACTACTGGACGGAGCTGGACGCCTCCGCGCGCCAGATCGTGGTGGAGACCGGGAACGCGACCGAGGCCGCCGACCTGGCCGTCGCGCTGGAGGCGGCGGCGGCCGACTGCGCGGCCGACTGGCTGCGCGGGGAACCGGGGGCGGTGGCGGGGTGGGACGACCTCGGCACGGTCGACGCCGGCGACAGCGCCCACGCCTACGCCGTGTTCACCGCGCCGCCCGAGGCCGGGACGGACGTCAACGTCCACGGGGTGGGGCGGGCCGGGGGGACCGTCACGCTCGTCTCATGGGGCCGGATGGGCACCTTGTCCGACGCGCCGGCAGACACCTTCGCGGACACACTGACCGCCGCCCTGGACCGACTGGGCTGAGGCGGCCGGCCCTGCCGTGCCGGTGACGCGCGGCAGGGGACGGGGACCGCACGGCGGCGGCCCGGCGCTCCGGAGGGGGTGAGCGCCGGGC
>NZ_JAAVJB010000451.1 GCF_012034385.1 Streptomyces spiramenti | reverse complement strand
GGCCGGCGCCGGACGGGCGGCGCCGGCCCCGAGTGCCGCCCCCTGGCACGAAGTGGCCACCGCCACTCCTGACGTGCGGCGCGCCCCTGGCTTACGCTGCCGTGGTTGACGGACGAGGGAGGGCGACGGGGATGACGGGACCGGCGAGCGGAGCGCTGTGGGGGCGCGCCGAGCAGCAGGACTTCCGCAGCCGGGTGCGGGGATGTCTCCTGGGCGGCGCCATCGGCGACGCCCTGGGCGCGGGGATCGAGTTCGACTCCCTGGCGGAGATCCGCGACCGCCACGGCCCGGCGGGCGTCACCGACTACGTGCCCGCCTACGGGCGCCGAGGCGCCGTCACCGACGACACCCAGATGACGCTGTTCACCCTGGACGGCCTCATCCGCGCCCACATCCGCCGCGACTCCGGCGCCTGGCACCCGCCGACCGACGTCCACGCCGCCTACCGCCGCTGGTACCGGACCCAGAACGACTGGGGGCCGGACGAACGCCGCGCCGACGACGGTTGGCTGGCGCGCCAGGAATGGCTCTACGCCCGCCGTGCCCCCGGCAACGCCTGCCTCTCCGGCCTCGCCGACGACGTCCTCGGCACCGTGGAGAAGCCCAAGAACCCCAACTCCAAGGGGTGCGGCACCGTCATGCGCTCCGCGCCCTTCGGGCTGCTCGCGGGCTGGGAGCCCCGCCTCGTCCTGCAACTCAGCGTCGAGTGCGCAAGCCAGACCCACGGCCACCCCACCGGGCGGCTCGCCGCCGGGGCGTTCTCCGCCATCATCCACGCGATCATCCGGGGGGACACCCTGGAAGGCGCCGTCCACAAGGCGTTGGCGCTGCTGGCGGTGATGCCCGACCACAAGGAGACGACCGACGCGCTCCACCGGGCGCTGGCCGCCGTCACAGCGGGAGCTCCCGGCCCGGAGAGGGTCGCCGCGCTGGGCGAGGGGTGGGTGGCGGAAGAGGCCCTGGCGATGGGCGTGTACTGCGCCCTGGTCGCCCAGGACGTCCGCCACGGCTTGCTGCTCTCCGTCAACCACGGTGGCGACTCCGACTCCACCGGCTCCGTCTGCGGCAACCTGCTGGGGGCGCTGCACGGCGAGACGGCGCTCCCGCCGGAGCTGCTGCCCGAGTTGGAGGGCCGGGCGACGATGCTGGAGCTCGCCGACGACTTCACGCTGGAGATGACGCAGGGACCCGCCCTCCACGGTCCGGGCGGCGCGGTCGCGGCCTGGCTGGAGCGCTACCCGCGGGGCTGACCCCGCGCGGGCGGCGGAGCACCTGAGCGGTGGAGCGCGTGGGCGGTGGAGCGCGTGGGCGGCGCGGACGCCCCCGCACTCCACCCGGCGCGCCGGCCCCGG
>NZ_JAAVJB010000450.1 GCF_012034385.1 Streptomyces spiramenti | reverse complement strand
CCCGTGGTCGGCCCACCCCGGCCGACCACGGCCCGATGCGGCCGGCGGGCGCCCCCGCGCGTCCCGCCGTCCGTCACGTCGTCCCGTCGACGACCACTCCGGATGCTCCACCCCACCCCGGATGCCGGACCCACCCGCCCGGCCGCCGCGCCGCCCCTCCGGCCCGGCCTTCCCACTCGTTCGTCCCGCCGTTCCCCGAACGGCTCAGCGGACCGCCGCGGCCCGTTCCCGGTAACTGCGGACGACCGCCGCGTCCCGGTAGGGCTCCAGCCGCCGCTCGAAGTCGTGGATGTACTCGTGCGCCCGGACGGAACGCATCTCCGACGCCTGCTGCGCCGCTTCGGAAGCAAGCGCGCACGCCTGCTCCAACTCGCCCAGCCCCAGCCTCGCGGTCGCCAGCACGACGCGGCAGAACAGCCTGCTGCGTGCGTACGCGGGGCCCCGCAGCTGGAGCGACCGCTCCGCGTGACGGGCCGCTGCCCGGTGCTGCTGGAGATCACGGTGGCAGTGCCCGCACTCGTCGGCCAGCTGCGCCTCGTCGAAGAAGCGGGCCCAGTGCGGCACCTCGTCACCCGGCCGGGACGCCTCCAGCGCCCGTTCGGCCCGCGCCAGCGACGCGGTGCAGGCGCGCACCTCGCCGAGCAGTCCGTGGCCCCGGGCCTCGGCCGCGTGCAGCAGTGCCTGGACCGCGGGCGGCGCGGAGGCCGCGGTGCCCTGCTGCGCGACGCGGGCCAGCTGGACCGCCTCCCGGCCGTGCCCGAGGTAGACGGCCTGCCGCGACATCGACACCAGGACGTAGCTGCCGTAGCCGCGGTCACCGGCTGCCTGCGCCAGCCGGAGCGCCTGCACGAAGTAGCGCTGCGCCAGGCCGTGGGCGGCGATGTCGTACGCCGTCCACCCGGCCAGGCGCGTGAGGTCCGCCGCCGCCGCGAAGATCCGACGGCCGGTCTGCTCGCTGTAGTTGCCGCGCAGCAACGGCTCCAGCTCGTGTTCCAGGTACCGGATCAGCGCCTGCCGGGCGTGGCCGCCGCCGTAGGCGTTGTCGAGCTTGCGGAAGAGGTCGGCGACCGAGTGCAGGGCGGCGATGTCACCGGCGGTCACCCGCTGGCCGGGCCCCCGCTCGGTCCGGTCGCGGTGCGCGACCGCCACCTCGGCCGCGGACCTGCCGCGGCCCTGCTCCGGTACCCGCAGCACCGGACGCAACTGGCCCGGGAGCCCCGGGGCCCCGGGCACGGCACGGGGGGCGGGCGGGCCCCCCGGAAGCCCCCGCACGCCCAGGACGTGCGCCGGGGCGTACGGCACCTTCACCGTGACGGCCGACGTGACCCGCTGGACCCGGGCGAAGTTCCTCTCCGAGGTCGGCAAGG
>NZ_JAAVJB010000044.1 GCF_012034385.1 Streptomyces spiramenti | reverse complement strand
CGCTGACACCGCGCGGACCGCGGGCCCGGCGGGGCGTCGAGGCCCGAAGGACGCGGAGGTCGCGGATGGACGTGGAGGTCGCGGAGGTCGCGGAGGTCGCGGAGGTCGCGGAGGTCGCGGAGGTCGCGGAGGTCGCGGAGGTCGCGGAGGTCGCGGAGGTCGCGGAGGTCGCGGAGGTCGCGGAGGTCGCGGAAAAATTCACTCTCCCGCCCAGCCGGAAATGCGGCCATTTCACTCATATGCCACGCTGAGGATCGTTCGCATACGCATCCTCCGAACAGGAGCAGTGAGCTTCCATGGGTATCTCGGACCAGTTCGACCAGTTCAAGGACAAGGCCCAGGACGCGGCCAAGAAGGCCAAGGACGCCATGGGCGGCGACAAGCAGAAGGACGGCGACCGGTCCTCCTCCGACATGACCGACAAGGCCCGCGACAAGGGCAAGGACATGTCGGACCGGCTCCGGGACCGCAAGGGCGACGGCCACTGATCGCTCACTCCCCCCAGTCGTCCACCCCGGAGGGGTGCGCTCCCGCACCGAGCGCGCCCCTCCGGGGCTGTGCGCTCACCGCCTTTCCCAGAGCCGCTTCGCCCGCCACCCGCGCGGGGCGGCGCCACCCGCACCACACCGGTGCACGGGGACCGCGAACCCTCGGCAATCCCAGCACCACCCCGCAGCCCGCAACCCGCAGCCCCGAACCGACCGCCCGGCGGCAGTGACCGCCCGCTCACCTGCCCTCCGCCGCTCACTCCCACCCCGCGCCCCCGTCCCCGCGCCCCCACATCCCTCTTCTCACCGCACCGGCGCCACCACCGCGTGGCGATCCGCCAGGGAACGGAGCACGGCCGCGACCGCCGGGGCGTTCTCCAGGGGAGTCATGTGGCCGACGCCGCGCAGCAGCACCAGCCGTTCAGGGTCAGGGAGCCGAGCGACGGTGCGCTGGGCGTGAATCGGTGGGGTGAGCCGGTCCGCGGTGCCGTGCACCACCGCCGTGGGGACAGCGAGGCCGGCTGTCGCCTCGTGGGCGGACAGTTCCGCCAGCACGGCACCCCACGCCGCCCGCCCGCGCCGCTCACAGGCGTGGGCCATGCGCGCGACGTGCTCCCGCGCCCCGGGCGGCGGAGAGGGGCCGAGTGTCGCGTAGGAGAGCGCCCAGCCGCTGACCCGGTTCATCGGCCCGAGCGGCAGCAACGACCGCAACAGCGAGGCATGCACGACTCGGCGCAGCGGCGCGGTGGGCAACGGGACGACCCTCGCCCGACCGGCCAGGTCGTCCAACCCGGTCGAACACAGCGCCGCCGCGGCCACCCGCTCCCGGAAGGCGGCCCGGCCGCCGGCGGCGACCACGGCCATCGCACCCATGGAGTGCCCCGCGACAACCGCCCGCGCGCCCGGCGCCACGACGGCCTCCAGCACCGCGCACAGGTCGTCGGCGAGTTGCCGCGGACCGCATGGACCGAAGCCGCGCGGGCTGCGCCCGTGGCCGCGCTGGTCGTACCTCACCACGCGAACCGCGGGGCCCAGCCCCCGCGACACGGCACCCCAGACGGAGCTGTCACAGGTCCACCCGTGGGCGAGGACGACCATCGGGGCCCCGGGCGGGCCCGCGACGTCGACGTGCAACCGGGAGCCGTCGGCGGAGACCACCACGCGGCACGCCGCGACGCCCGGCTCCGAAGCCGTCACCGCCGTTCCACCCGGTCCCTCGATCGCAGACCGTCACGCCCCATCGCCCGCACCCCCGTTGCCATCGACCGTCGCCCCACCACCACCATCCACCACCAGCCACCACCCCCACCATCGAATATCACCGTCAGTGACCGAATGTACGGCTGATAGTAACGGAGCGCAAGGGGGCGACCGGCCCCTCATGGCACGTCGGAGCGAAGCAGGGCGCACAGCACCGGCCCCGCACGCCCTCCCCACAGGGGCCGGGGAGGCGGCGCGCGGTGACGACAGGTCGCCCACTCCCCGACCGGTACGGATGTCGGCCCCCTCGCCTAGGGTCGGCACATGACCGATGAAGCGTCCGGAGCCCTGCGGCTCGCACCCGTCACGCCCGAGAACGTCCGCGCCGCCTGCCGGGTGGCGGTCGCGCCGGCCCAGGAGAAGTTCGTCGCCCCGGTGATGTTCTCGCTGGCCGAGGCCTACGCCAACATCGACACGGCCTGGCCACGGCTGGTGTACGACGGCGAGCGCCTCGTCGGCTTCGTGATGGCCGGGTTCGACGACGAGCCGGAGCACGAGGCGTACCGCTCCGGCATCTGGCGGCTGAACATAGCCGCCGACGAGCAGGGCCGCGGGTACGGCCGGTTCGCCGTGAACGCCGTGCTGGAGGAGGCACGGCGACGCGGCGAACGCCGGGTCACCGTCTCCTGGGTCGAGGGTGAGGGCGGGCCTGCCGCCTTCTACGAGAAGCTCGGCTTCCGGACGACGGGCGAGATCCTGGACGACGAGATCGTCGCCGAGATCTTCGTCGACACCCACGCTGCCGCCGACGAGGCCGACGGGGGCGCGGACGACGCCCGGAGCGGGGCCTGACCCACGCCCCGGGGCAGGGTCGGACGAGGCGGGAGGCGCCCCCGGCGGGTGTGCCTCCCGCCGGCCGGTCCGCCCCGCGCCGTTCGGGCGCGAGGCGGACCGGCTCCGTCAGAGCGCCTTGACGAAGCAGCGGCTGCTGGGCTCCGCGCGGTAGCACCCGAACTTCCGGCTCTCGGGCAGCAGGGTGTAGCCGCTGGAGACGTACAGCGCGATGGCCTCCGGCTGCTGGTCACCGGTCTCCAGGACCATCCGCGTCCGCCCCGCCTCGCGGGCGGACTCCTCCAGCCGGGCCAACAGCAGCCGTGACAGCCCTCGCCCCCGGGCGTGGAGCATCACGAACATCCGCTTGATCTCCGCGTCACCGTCGGCGTAGTTCTCCTCGGCCGAGGTGTCCATCGCCCGCCAGCCGCCGCTCGCCACGGGCGAGCCGTCGGCCTCGTAGCCGAGCAGGTACAGCCCCTGGGGCGGGTCGAACATCGCGGGATCGAGCGGGGTGACGTCCCCCTCGCCGCCGTAGCGGACGGCGTACTCCGCCTGCACGATGTCGCTGAGTTTGCGCGCGTCGGGGTGGTCGAAGCGGGCCGTGACAATCCTCATGCGCACAACGGTACGACCGCCGCGAGCGGGCCGTCCGCCGGGCCCTGGGCCGATGGACGGCGCTGCCGAGGCCCCGGTGTGAGAGCCGTGGCCGTCGGTGGGCTCGCGTAGGCTGCCACGGCCTTTCCGCACGACCCCGGGAGTCATAGGTGTACACGGTCACGTCCGTCAATGTGAACGGCCTGCGGGCAGCCGCGAAGAAGGGCTACCAGCAGTGGCTGGGCGCCACCACGGCCGACGTGGTCTGCCTCCAGGAGGTACGTGCCGAGGCGGCGCAGCTGACCGCCGAGGTGCGGGAGCCGGACGGCTGGCACGCCCACTGGGCGCCGGCGGCGGCCAAGGGGAGAGCCGGTGTGGCGCTGCTCACGCGGGCCGAACCGCAGCGGGTCCGGATCGGGTTCGGCGCGGCGGAGTTCGAGGACTCGGGCCGCTACGTCGAGGCGGACCTGCCGGGTCTGACCGTCGCCAGCCTCTATCTGCCGTCCGGCGAGGTGGGCACCGAACGCCAGGAGGAGAAGGAGCGGTTCCTCGCCGCGTTCCTGCCCTACCTGCGGGAACTTCGCGAGAAGGCCGCCACGGAGGACCGCGAGGTGCTGGTCTGCGGCGACTGGAACATCGCACACGGCGAGGCGGACCTGAAGAACTGGCGCGCCAACCGAAGCAACTCCGGGTTCCTTCCCGAGGAGCGCGACTGGCTTTCGCGGGTGTTCGGCGACGAGGGCGGCTACGTCGACGTGGTCCGCTCGCGACGCCCCGACGAGACGGGGCCGTACTCCTGGTGGTCCTACCGGGGCCGGGCCTTCGACAACGACTCCGGCTGGCGGATCGACTACCACGCGGCGACGCCGAAGCTGGCGGCGCGTGCGGTCGAGGACACCGTGGAGCGGGCGGCGACCCACGCCGAGCGGTGGAGCGACCACGCCCCCGTGACGGTGCGGTACGCCGACGCGCCGGCGGGCTGAGCCCGGGAACCCCCGCGACCGGGCAGCGGGCGGTCGAGCGGTGGCCCGCCCGGTCCACGGGACGGCGGGCCCACCGTCGTCATCGGGGCGGCGCGCCGCCCCGATGAGGCGCCTTACTTCAGCGAGTCGTCGCCGTGCTCCTGAACGTGGCGGGCCACGGCGTCCAGGGCACGCTTGACCTCCTCGTCGGAGCCATTGCCCCGCTCCTTGCGGTAGTAGGCCGCACCGAGCTTGCGCAGCGCGTCGTTGCCGGCGCGCTGCGTCTGGACCTCGTCGAACTTGTCCTTGCCCTGCTTGATCGCGCCCTGGGCCTGCTCCTTGGCCCTATCGAAAAAACTCGGCATGTCTCCCCGGTCCTTCGTGCTACTCGTCGGCGGCCCCGGTGGAACCGCGCTGCTGCCGCCACGCTACGCCGTCGGGCTTCCCCTCGGAGGCGGAAGCCCTCGCATGCCGACACGACGTCACATTCCGGGCTGTGAACCGGCGGTGGGTCCGACGCCGAACGTCCGCGAGGGTCGGGCGTTCGGTGCTGACCGACGCGGGCCCGGCCGGGCGGCCCGCCGCGCGTCGGATGAGGTCCCGGGCCCGCGAGGCTGCCGTCCGCGTTCGGTGGGCACGACACAGTGCCGGTCTCCCGGCGGCGGATCCCAGGGGAGAAGCTGGCGGGAGCGCACACCCCGCGCCCTGATGCGCGCCCGGCGCGTAGCGCAGCGGGTGCGCAACCCCACCGCTCCCTCCGCGAAACCCGGTTGGGAACAGCACTCGCCCCCGGTACGGTGCAGCGCCGGGCGACACCACCCGGCAGAGGCCCGACCCCGACCGCAGCGGAGCCCAGGTGAACCAGCAGCGCACCCCCGACGATCCGCTCTCCCCGATCGGTGCCCCGCCCCCCGCCACGGGCGGGCCCCGCCAGGCGTACGAACCCTACGAGCCCTACGACTCCGGGATGATCGACGTGGGCGACGGCCAACGGCTGCGCTGGGCCGTGGCGGGCAACCCCGAGGGACGGCCGGCCCTCGTGGTCCACGGCGGCCCCGGTTCGGGCAGCAACACCGGCGCGCTCCGCCGGTTCGACCCGCGCCGCTACCGGGTCGTCCTGCTGGACCAGCGCGGCTGCGGCCTCAGCACCCCGCACGCGTCCGACCCCACCACCGACCTGCGGCACAACACCACCGAGCACCTCATCGCGGACATGGAGGTCGTGCGCCGGCACCTCGGCATCGAGCGCTGGCTGCTGTACGGCGGCTCCTGGGGTTCGACCCTGCTGCTGGCCTACGCCCAGCGGTTCCCGAGCCGGGTCACCGCGATCGTCGTCCACTCGGTCACCACCACCCGCCGGAGCGAGATCGACTGGCTCTACCGGGGTCTCGGCCGCTTTCTCCCCGAGCAGTGGGAACGCTTCGCCGCCGCCTCGGGCGCCGGCCCGGCGGACGACGGCATCACCGAGGTGCTGCGGGCCTACGCCGCCCTGACCTCCGACCCGGACCAGGCCGTACGCGACAGGGCGACGGACGCCTGGTGCGCCTGGGAGGACGCGGTCCTCGCGCTGGACGCGCCCGGCTCCCCGCCGGCCGCGCACTACGCGGGACGACCGGACGCGGCCCGCAGCGCGACCGTGCGGATCTGCGCGCACTACTTCGCCCATGGCGCCTGGCTGGAGGAGGGCGCCCTGTTGCGCGACGCGCCCCTCCTCGCCGGCATCCCGGGCGTGCTGGTACACGGCCGCCACGACGTGGGCGGGCCCCCGCACACCGCTTGGGAACTGTCCCGCCGCTGGTCCGACGCCCGGCTCACGATCGTGGAGGACGCCGGGCACCTGGGCAACGCCCGCAGCGGAGGACTCGTCACCGCCGCCCTCGACCGGTTCGCCGGCACGCCGGAACGCTGAACCGCCCATGGTCCCGTCCGACTCGACAAGGAGCTGTCACCGTGCCCACCGGAGCGGATCGTCGCAGGCCCGCAGCACTGCTGCTGAACGGAACAGTGGGAGCGGGGAAGACGACCACGGCAGGCGCGGTGTCCGACCTGCTCGCCGAGCGCCGCGTGGCACACGCGGTCGTCGACATCGACGAGCTGCGGCGCTTCCGGCCGGCGTCTCCCGGCGACCCGTTCCGGCTCGCGGTGGCCCTGGCCAACCTGCGCGACGTCTGCCGGAACCATCTCGCGCTCGGCGCCGAGCGTCTGGTGCTCGCCGGGGTCTGCGAGGACACCGAGCAGCGCACCCGGCACGAGGAAGCGGTCGGCGTACCGATGACCGTCGTCAGGCTGCGCGTCGCCCCGGAGACCGCAGCCGCCCGGCTGCGCCACCGTCACGCGGCGGACCCCGCCGCCCTCGCCTGGCACCTCGACCGCTGCGGCGAACTCCACGCGATCCTGGACCGCGCCGGCGTCGACGACCACGTCGTGAGCGCCGACGCGTCGCCTCGGGAGACGGCCGCCCGTACTCTGCGGGCCATCGACCGGCGCTGAGTCCCGAGCGCCCCGCACGACCGACTCCGGCCGGAGTCACCGACCCCGTACCCGTCCGAGGAGCATCATGAAGGTCGTCGGCCTGATCGGCGGAATGAGCTGGGAATCCACCGCCGCGTACTACCGCCTCCTCAACGAGCTCACGCGCGAACGGCTCGGCGGCCTGCACTCGTCCCGGTGCGTCCTGTACTCCGTGGACTTCGCGGAGATCGAGCAGTTGCAGGTCCAGGGGCGGTGGGACGAGGCCGGCTCGGTCCTCGCGGAGGCGGCACGGGCGCTGGAGCGGGCCGGCGCCGATCTGGTGCTGATCTGCACCAACACGATGCACAAGGTCGCCGACCAGGTGCAGGCGGCGGTGGACGTCCCCCTGCTGCACCTGGCCGACGCCACGGCGGACGCGGTGCGCGGCACCGGGATGCGCACCGTCGGCCTGCTGGGCACCGCCTTCACCATGGAGCAGGACTTCTACCGGCGACGGCTTGAGGCGGGCGGGCTGACGGTGCTGGTCCCCGGCGCCGAGGACCGGGCCCTCGTGCACCGGGTGATCTACGAGGAGCTGTGCGTCGGGGTCGTGCGGGAGTCCTCGCGCGACGACTACCGGCGCGTCATCGGGCGGCTCGCGGCGGCGGGTGCCGAAGGCGTGGTCCTCGGCTGCACCGAGATCGAACTGCTCGTCCGCGCGGAGGACAGCGCCGTGCCGCTCTTCCCCACGACCCGGCTGCACGCCCAGGCCGCCGTCCGCGCGGCCCTCGCCGCCGACGGGTAGGCGCCGGCGGCGACGGCACGCCGCTCCCGGTCAGGCCGCGGTGCCGGCCTCCTCGACGGCCTGCCCCGCCACGGGCATGCCGAAGACGTCGGCGATGAGCTCCAGGCTCCGCAGTCGCTCGGCAGCGCCGTGGACGTTGGCGGTGAGCATCAGCTCGTCCGCCCCGGTGCGGGAGACCAGGTCGGTGAGGCCGGAACGCACCGCGTCCGGGGTGCCGTGCACGGCGTGGGCCAGCCAGTCGTCGGCGATCGCCCGCTCCCGCTCGGTGAACGGGTAGCGCTCGGCCTCCTCCGGCGTCGCAAGCGGCGCGGTCTCCCCCCGGCTGAGCCGGACCACCGCGAGGGCGCTGGTCAGCAGCTGCCGTCGGGCATCGGCACCGGTCTCAGCGGCCAGCGCGAGGACGGAGACCATCGCGTAGGGCCGGTCCAGGACCGCGGACGGGCGGAAGGCCGCGCGGTAGGTCTCCAGCGCCGCCAGCGTGCCGCGCCCCGCGAAGTGGTGCGCGAAGGAGAACGGGAGCCCCAGCCGACCGGCCAGCTCGGCGCTGAAGTTGGACGAGCCCAGCAGCCAGATCGGCGGCCGGCCGCTGCTGCCCTGCACCGGCCCGGGCACCGCGTGGACCCCGGCGTAGCGGTGCCCCGCCGGGAAGTCGTCGTCGAGGAACCGGGTCAGCTCGTCCAGGGCCTGCGGGAACCGGTCAGCGGCCTCGCGAACCCGGTCGCTGCCGCGGAGCGCCGCGGCAGTCACTCCGTTGGTGCCCGGGGCGCGCCCCAGTCCGAGGTCGATGCGGCCCGGTGCCAGCGCCTCCAGGGTGCCGAACTGCTCCGCCACGACCAAGGGCGCGTGGTTGGGCAGCATGACGCCGCCCGATCCGAGCCGGACGCGGCTGGTCCAGGCGGCGAGGTGCGCCAGGAGCACGGCAGGGGAGGAACTGGCGACACCCGCCACCGAGTGGTGCTCCGCCACCCAGAACCGCCGGAACCCCCGCGCGTCGGCGAGCCTCGCCGTCTCGGTGGTGGCGCGCAGCGCGTCGGCGGCGGTGTGGCCGCTGCCGACCGTCGCCAGGTCCAGCACCGACAGCGGTACCGGCGCCTCCCCGACCGCCCGACCGCGGACGTCCCCCGCCGGCTCCGTCGAACCCTTCACGTTCTGCCCCTTCCTGTCGCGACCCTGCCGGGAGCTCATCGCGTCGCCACCGGCTCGGCACCGCGCCCGCGGGGTGGCTGCTGCTCCCGCCCCGGCGGCCTGCTCGTGTCTCCCAGCAGGGCAACCGGGTGGCGGGGCGCGGCATTCCCGGGCCGCTCGGGTTACCTCGCGGCGAGCCGGAGCGGAAGGCGCCGAAGCGGCCGAGAGGCTGACGGGCGCCGCCGCGCCGGCCTGGTCCCGGGCGCGACGGCGCGCCCACCGGCGACGAACCCGAGGAGTGACGACCATGGCCATGTGCGAGGTATGCGGCAACGAGTACCGGATGACGTTCGAGGTGCGGGCGGCGGGAGCGGTACACGTCTTCGACTCGCTGGAGTGCGCGGCGCAGCGCATCGCCCCGATCTGTGAGAACTGCGGCTGCCGCATTCTCGGACACGGCCTGGAGACCGAGGAGGGCCGGTTCTTCTGCTGCGCGCACTGCGCCCGCACCCAGGGGGCCGACCAGCTGGTCGACCACGGCTGAACGACTTCGCGGCTGGGACCGCGGCGCCGCGCACCGCCGAGGAGCGTGACCAAGACGGTGCGCGGTCGCGGCCCCCGCCGCGACGCTGTCAGGGCAGGTAGCGCTCCACCGCAGCCGGTCCGTGCTCCTCCAGCAGGCGCCGGGCCTGCTCCAGCCGCTCGGGGGTGACGTCCTTGCCGGTGAGCCGCACCAGGTCCTCCGGGTCCACGGGGCCTTCCGCCCCGGTGTGGAGCAGGCGGTCGGGCGTCGGCGCGTCGATCGGCGGATCCGTCGCGTCGTCCATGAACGGCTGCTCGGGATCGGCTTCGGGTCCTTGCGTCATGGATACCTCCCGTGCGGGGCCGGCGGCTCCTCCACGGTAGGCGCGGGCGGGGTGGCCCGCATCCGCGACCGCCGCGGGCGCCGACGCGCGCCGTCAGTCCCACCAGAACGATGAGAAGTCCTCCCCGATCAACGCGGCGACGTACGTCGCGAGGCCCCCGCCGGGCGTTCTGCCGGACGTTGTCGGGGCAGCAGGCGTGGTGCTCGGCTGCCGCGCGCAGGGCCGACTCCTCGTCACGCGGCGGCGACGCGACGCTCAACAGGAGCGTGTCGAAGCCCAGCCCGACGTCCCGCGCGCCGAACCGGTCCTCCCAGGAGCGGAGCACCGCCGAGAACGCCGACATGTCACCGGTGTGGCCGGCGGGGCCGCTCCACCCGCAGGCAGCCCGGACGTCGGCCGAGCGGTCGGCGGTGTCGTGGCTCTCACTCGGACGACGCTAGCCGCCCCCACCGACAGCCGACCGTTCGCGACCGCTTCTGTCGGCGCTGCCGCCTACGGTGAACGGCACTGATCGAGGCGACGGCCGGGGAAACCCGCCCGGCACGGAGGAGGCCCCCATGACCGAGGTCGAGATGTGGCGACTGGTGGACCGGGCCGAGGGGACGACCGTCGGCGAGATACACGTCGAGGACTCGGACTTCCCCTGGTTGACCGGGCGGTTCGAACCGCGCCCCGCGTTCGGTCCGTTCCGGTCGCTGTTCGACGCGCTCTCCGACCGGCTGGAGGCCGAGGACTGGGACGGGTTCGAACTCGCCCACCGCCGCATCGACGCCGTGCTGGCGCTCCATCGGCCCGACCGGGCAGCGGTACCGGACTACCTGCTGCGACTCGACGGCGACGAGGCGGCGTTCCGCTGGGCCGACGCCCCCTTCCCGGCCCTCTGACCGCCGGCCGGAACGGGCGCGGCGGTGAGGGGAGCGGCGCGCGGGCGGTCGAGGCGGTCGGTCGGTCGGTCGGTCGGTCGGTCGGGGCAGGGTAGTCGGGGCAGGGCGGGCACGACCGAGGGCCGGGCCCGCCCGGACGGTGGTCCCAGCGGGCCCGGCCGGAGGGGGCGGGCCCGGGTGTCAGGCGGCGGGGTCAGGAGGTGGGTGCCGCCGCGTCCACGGACTCGAAGCCCACGCGGTGCAGCTGCCCGGGCAGGTCGTTGACCACGTAGAGCTCACCACCCACGTCGGTACCGAAGGCGCTGACCTGCGTCGGGAACTCTCCGACGCGCGCGTCCTCGTACCCGCCGTTGCCGTCGGGCCGAACGGCCCAGGCGGTCGACGAGCAGTAGTCGGTGGCGATGTAGACGCCCTCCGCCAGCTCTGCGTGGCGCTCACCGCGGTAGACGTGACCGCCGATCACGGCACAGCCGTCGACCGACGTCCCGTAGGTGAAGACCGGGTCGTGGTAGTCGACGTCGGGGAGGCAGCGGTCCGCGTTGAAGACCTCCAGCCCCTCCAGGCAGGACCAGCCGAGGTTGGCCCCGGCGGCCGACTCGGGCAGGTGGTTGATCTCCTCCCAGCGGCCCTGCCCGACGTCGGCGATCCACAGCGAGTTGTCGGCCGGGTCGACCGAGAAGCGCCAGGCGTTGCGCAGCCCGGTCGCCCAGATCTCGGACCGGGCGTCCGGGTCGTCGACGTAGGGGTTGTCCTCGGGCACGCAGTAGGGCAGTTCGCCGCAGGTCGCGTTCACGTCGACCCGGACGATGGTGCCGAGCAGGGTGTCGACGCGCTGCCCGTTGTCGTCGGGGTCCCCGGCGCCGCCGCCGTCGCCGAGGCTCCAGTACAGGTGGCCGTCGGCACCGAAGGCGATCTGACCGCCGTTGTGGTTGCTGTAGTTCGGGTGCTCCTGGGAGATGAGCACCTCGGTGGAGCCGTCGTTCAGGTCGTGGCGGGCCAGCGTGACGTCGCCCGCGGGCGCCGCCGTGTAGCCCAGGTACACGTGCTGGGTGTCGGCGAAGTCCGGTCCGGTGGCAATGCCCAGCAGGCCGCGCTCGTTGCCGCCGACCGCGATGAGCGAGGTGACGTCGAGCAGGGGTTCGGCCGTCAGCCCGGTGTCCGGGTGGTACACCCGGACCGTCCCGGCCTTCTCCGTGATGAGCAACCTGTCGGTGCCGTCGTCGGGAGCGGCTATCGCGGTGGGCCGCGCGAGGCCGAAGGCGAGCTGTTCGGTGGTGACGGCGAGGTCGGTGAGCGCGGTCGACCCGCCACCGTCCGGGGTGACGGACGCCGTCGTGAGCGGGGTGTCCTCGGACTCGTGCGCCTGCGCCGCGAGGGCGCCGTGGGCGAGGGGCGCGGTGGCTGCGAGGGACAGTGCGAGCAGGGCCCGGACCGTCCAGGTGCGTCGTGACATGGCGACTCCGTCAACTGTGGGGGACGTGCGGCTGTCGTTCCGTCGTGCGGCGGTACGCGGTCGCGGCGGTCCATGACCGTTGCGGGCCGCGGTGGTGCGGCTGCGCGGTGCTCAGGTGCGTGATCATGCGGTGTCGCCGGGTGCGGCGAGGGCCGCGGGCGGTGACACGGCGCGGCGGAGTGGGGGCCGCCGAACGCGCGGCGTCGACCGGACCCGGGCGAAGCCGTGGCGCGACCGTCGGGACGGTAGCCGGACGCCGCGTGGCGACGCCAGGGCACCGGGCCGCTTCCGGACGTCCACCGTCCGAGGCTCGGCGGTGATCCGGCGAGGGGCGTGCGAGGCGCCGGGGGCGGAGAGAGGGACGTGAGCGGGGTGACGCCGACGACCGGGCGCCGTGCGGCCCTCGCCACGGGCGACGCCCGCGTGCCTGGCGGGGATGGCGTGAAAGGGGACGTGGGCGCGACCTTCCCCGCGCTGCACGGCCCGAGTCGGCGGTGGCCGAGTCGGCGGTGGCCGGACCGGCGAGGACCGAGGCGGCGGGGCACGACGAAAAGCCCCGCCCGATCTTCCGACCGAACGGGGCTTTCGCGGCTGCTCGTTCCTGGAACTGCGTGAGCTGCCTCGCTGTGGACCTGTGGGGATTTGAACCCCAGACCCCCTCGTTGCGAACGAGATGCGCTACCAGGCTGCGCTACAGGCCCTTGCGAACGATCAAAACTCTAGCACCTCGACCACCCGAGACCGAAATCGGCGACCGAACGACCGGGGGGCCGGGGGCCGGGGGGCCGGGGCGGCGTCCACTGCGCCGGGGCGGCGTCCACTGCCCAGAGTCAGGCACCGGGTGGCACAGGACGACGGCGACGGCGGGGCGAGCGTCACTCCCCCGCCGCGCGCGGCCGTTCCTCGTCCACCCGCTCGTCGTACTGGTCGAAGAGGGGCGTGCGCTGCGGTCGGGCGGAGCCGGAGGTGGCCGGGCCGGGCACGGCCGCCGCTGCGCCGCCGGCGGTGGTGGAGCGGGCGGCGCTCCAGGTGTCGGGCGCGTCGAGATCGACGGTGCGGTTGCTGCGGGGGGCCACCGGCGCGTTGACGTAGGTGGGCAGCGGAACGGGTGCGGGCTCCCAGCCCTCGGCGTCGGGAGCACCGCCGCTGCGTTCCTGGTCGACCCACTCGGCGTGGTCGGTCTGCTCGACGAGGGCGCGCCGCCCCTCCGCGGCGGGCGAGGCGACCGGCTCGGGCGCGACGGGCTGCGGCCGGGGCCGCTCCCGGAGTCGCCGCGCGGCCTCCTCCGCCCGGCGGCGGTCCATCGTGACGGCGTAGCGCCGCCGTTCCTGGCGGCGCAGGTGGACGATGTAGACGCTCAACAGCACCGCCGGGGCGACGGGCAGCCACATCAGCAGCGGACCGCCCACCGACATGGCGACGATGCCGCTGCCCGCGAAGGTGAGGAACAGCAGCATGGTGACCCGGCGACGTCTCACCAGGACCTTGGCGCGGACCCCGGACCGCTCCTCGTGGGCGGCGCCGCGGTCGGGCGTCGCCGAGCGGGGCGCGTGCTCCGGCGCCTCCTCGGAGAGGTCGCGCAGTTCGGTGACCGGATCGGCGTAGCCGCGCAGGTCGGAGTAGGGGTCCGACCGAGCGGCGCTGCCGGGGTGGTGGTCGGCCCCGGCCTCCGCCTCGTCGTACACCGGCCCGTCCGGTTCGGACGCGGCGGTCGGCTCACCGGCGTCGGTGTCCGTGCCGGAGCGGCGGCGCCGCCGTTCGGTGTCCCGGGCAGACCGGCGCTCCAACCCCGCGCGGCCGGACAACAGCCGGATGGCGGTGCTGAAGCGCTCCGTCGGACGGGCTTCGTTCAGTTCGTCCTGGCGGCGGAGCCACATCGGTACGAGATACGCGGCCCACGCCCCAACGATCATTGCGAAGATGAGGCCATGGCTGTTCACGGTCACACGGTAGAGGGGTTTCCGCGACCGCATCAGCCACATTGCGCGGTGTGTTGCGGGTTCTGGCCGCCATCCCGGTGTTTTCCTCGGATTGTTATGAAGGCGGACCGGATTTATCGAATGTCTGTTTTATTTTCTGTCTTGCGGCCGATGTCCGACCCGCCCTCGGCACCCGTTCCGCGCGGCTCACGTCGCGCTCGCCAGCCGGGCAGCAACCCCTCGGGCACGTCATCGGAGGTGAGCGTGTACACGATGTGGTCACGCCAGCCGCCGTCGATGTGCAGGTAGCGGGGGCGCACGCCCTCCTCGCGGTAGCCCAGCTTCTCCACGACCCGTCGGCTGGGTCCGTTCTCCGGGCGGATGCAGATCTCCAGCCGGTGCAGACCCACCGTCAGGAAGCAGTGATCGGTGGCCATCGCGACCGCGGTGGGGATGACCCCGCGTCCCGCGACGGCGCTGTCCACCCAGTACCCGACGTGCGCCGCGCACAGGGAACCCCAGGTGATGCCCGCCACCGTGAGCTGGCCGACCATGCGGCCCTGATAGGTCACCACGAACGGCATCATCCGGCCCGCGTGCGCCTCGGCTCGCATGTGGCGGACGTTCTGACGGAACGTCGGGCGGCGCGGCTGGTGATGTCCGGGCGGAGCGGGCGGCACGGTCGCCTCCCAGGGCCGGAGCCACGCCCGGTTCCGCTGGTTGATCTCCCGCCAGCTCGCGTGGTCACGCTGCCTGATGGGGCGCAACCCCACCTCGCCCTCGACGAGTTCCACCGGCCAGTGGGCGCTCACGGTCGCTCCCCGGTGCTGCCGCCCGTCCCGGGCGCGACGCGTTCGGACGCTGCGCCGCCGGGGCGGGGGTGGTCGCCGCCGCGCAACTGGTCCACGGCGTGGACGAGGAGCGGTCGGAGCACGGCTAGTCCGTCCTTCACCCCGCCGGTGGAGCCGGGCAGGTTCACCACGAGAGTCCTTCCGGCGACGCCGGCGAGTCCCCGGGAGAGCGCGGCGGTCGGCACCTTGGCGAGACCGGCGGCCCGGATGGCCTCGGCGATCCCCGGCACCTCTCGTTCGATGACGCGGCGGGTCATCTCCGGCGTGAGGTCGCCGGGGGTGAGCCCCGTGCCGCCCGTGGTGACGACGACGTCGTACCCGGCCTCGACGGCGGCGGTCAGCGCGGCTGCGACCGGCTCGCCGTCCGGTACGACCTGCGGTCCCTCGGTGGCGAAGCCGAGCGCGCGGAGTTCCTCGACGACGAGCGGACCGCCGGTGTCCCGGTACACACCGGAGGCGGCGCGGTTGGAGGCGGTGACGGCCAGCGCCCGGTAGCGCGGGGCGGTCACGACTCCCGGCTCCAGTCGCCGGAGGCGCCGCCGGTCTTCTCGTCGACCCGGATGTCGGTGATCACCGCCGCGCGGTCCACCGCCTTCACCATGTCGACGACGGTCAGCGCGGCGACGGAGACGGCGGTCAGCGCCTCCATCTCGACCCCGGTGCGGTCGGTGGTGCGCACGGTCGCGGTGATCTCGACGGCCTCGTCGGAGACGGTCAGTTCGACCGAGACACCCGAGATGGCCAACGGATGGCAGAGCGGCACGAGTTCAGGGGTGCGCTTGGCGCCCATGATGCCTGCGATCCGGGCGACGGACAGCGCGTCCCCCTTGGGCATGCGGTCCGGGCCGGCGCGGAGCAACTCCACGACCTCGGGCGTCACCCGGACCCGGCCGGTGGCGCGCGCGGTGCGCCGGGTGGTCTCTTTGGCGGAGACGTCGACCATCCGGGCCGCGCCGGCCTCGTCGATGTGCGTCAGACGGGTGCTGCTCATGATGGCCAACGGTACCCCGGCCGGTCAGACCGGTGTGTCCAGGAGCACCACGTCGAGCTCGTCCCCGGGGGTGATCTCGGTGGTGTGCTCCGGCACCACGATCAGCGCGTCGGCGTGGGCGAGCGCCCCCGTGAGGTGGGAACCGGAGCCCCCCACCGGCCGGACGGTACGGCGGTAGGAGTCGTGGACGCCCCGGAGGAACTGGCGTTTCCCGTGCGGGGAGGAGCGGGGGCCGTCCGCCTCCAGGGTGGCGCGCACTCCCGGCCGGAAGGGGTTGGGCAGCCCCGACATCCGCCGCAGCGCGGGCCGGACGAAGACCTCGAAGGAGACGTAGGAGCTGACGGGGTTGCCGGGGAGCGCGAGAAGCGGGATGCGCGCCTCGCCGAGGACGCCGAACCCCTGCGGCTTGCCCGGCTGCATGGCGACCCGTCGGAAGTCGACGTGCCCGGGGGTGCGCCCCAGGTTGCTGAGCGCCTCCTTCACCACGTCGTGGGCGCCCACGCTGACACCGCCGGAGGTGACGATGAGGTCGGCGCGGATCAGCTGGTCCTCCAGCACTGTCCGCAGCGCACGGGCGTCGTCGGCCACAGCGCTGACCCGGTAGACGACGGCGCCCGCCTCCTTGGCGGCGGCGGAGAGGGTGAAGCTGTTCGAGTCGTAGATCCGACCCGGCCCCAGCTCGTCGCCGGGCCGCACCAGCTCACTGCCGGTGGAGACGACCACCACGCGCGGGCGGGGGCGGACGCGGACGAAGGCCCTGCCGATGCCCGCGAGCAGGCCGACCTGTGGCGCGCCGATCAGCGTCCCGGCGGTCAGCGCCGTGGAGCCGGCCGCGATGTCACTGCCCCGGGGGCGGATGTACTGCCCGGCCTCGGGCGCCCGGAACACCTGCACCTGCCCGTAGGCGACGCTGCCGGGCGTCATCGTCCCGGCGGGCCCGTTGCCGCTGCCGCCGTCGGTCCACTCCACCGGGACGACGGCGTCGGCGCCCTGCGGCACGGGGCCGCCGGTCATGATGCGGACCGACTGGCCGGGGCCGACCACCGGCGGGTTCTCGGTGCCGGCGACGACCTCGCCGGTCACCACCAGGCGGGCGGGCTCGGAGTGGTCGCATCCCCGGAGGTCGGCGGAACGCACCGCGTAGCCGTCCATGGAGCTGTTGTCGAACGGCGGCAGCGGGAGAGGCACCGTGACGTCCTCGGCGAGGACGCAGCCGTGGGCGTCGAGCAGCTGGAGCTCGATGGGCTCCAGCGGCTTGACGGCGGCCAGGATGTCCTCCAGGTGGTCGTTGACCGACCAGATGTCACTCAATCTCTCGCATCTCCCCGTTGACGTACTTGGTGAGCCAGTCCCGGAAGTCGGGTCCCAGGTCCTCACGTTCGCACGCGAGCCGGACGATCGAGCGCAGGTAGTCGGCCCTGTCGCCCGTGTCGTACCGCCGGCCGCGGAAGACGACACCGTGGACGGGTCCGCCGATCGAGGGGTCGCCCGCGAGGGTCTGCAGCGCGTCGGTCAGCTGGATCTCCCCGCCGCGGCCGGGAGCGGTACGCCGCAGCACGCCGAAGACGGCCGGGTCGAGCACGTAGCGCCCGATGACCGCGAAGTTGCTGGGCGCCTCCGACCGGTCCGGCTTCTCGACGAGGCCGGTGACCCGCACGACGCCGTCGCTGCCGACGGCCTCGACGGCGGCACAGCCGTAGAGGTGGATCTGGGAGGGGTCGACCTCCAGCAGCGCGACGACGCTGCCGCCGAACTCCGCGCGCACCTCGGTCATGCGGGCGAGCAGCGGGTCCCGGGGGTCGATGAGGTCGTCGCCGAGGAGCACGGCGAACGGCTGGTCACCGACGTGCGGCTCGGCGCAGGACACCGCGTGGCCGAGGCCGCGGGGGTCGCCCTGGCGTACGTAGTGGACGGTGGCGAGGGTGCTGGACTCCAGGACGCGCGAGAGCCGGCCCTGGTCGCCCTTGGCGCGCAGGATCTCTTCCAGCTCGTAGTTGCGGTCGAAGTGATCCTCCAACGGGCGCTTGTTGCGGCCCGTCACCATGAGGACGTCGGTCAGGCCGGCGCTGGTGGCCTCCTCGACGACGTACTGGATCGCCGGCCGGTCCACGACCGGCAGCATTTCCTTGGGAGTGGCCTTCGTTGCGGGGAGGAACCGAGTACCCAGGCCGGCGGCGGGAATGACTGCCTTGGTGATCGCGGAACGCGCTGAGGTCATACCGGTCACCTTATCCGTTTAGTCTGCTTGTACAGCGCATCCGATGACGGGTGCACGAGCAGGTGGGGCGCCCGCGTGTGCGCTCCGCACGACCGGCCCCCGGGGAGCGGCAACTGTGGACGAGAGCATGGCCATCGCGGCGCGGAAACGTGAGGTCCGCAGGGACCTGCTGGCGGTGCGGGCGGCGATGGCCGACGACGAGCTGGAACACGCCGGCGAGGCCCTGGCGGAGCAGGCACTGGCCGTGCCGGAGCTGGCCACCGCGGGCACCGTCGCCGCCTACGTCGCCGTCGGACACGAACCGGAGACCCGGCCCCTGCTGGAGGCGCTGCGCGCCCGCGGCACCCGCGTCCTGCTGCCGGTGCTGCTTCCCGACGACGACCTGGACTGGGCCCGGTACGACGGCGCGGCCGAACTCGCCGAGGCGGAGCACCCGGGCCGTATCCGACTGTACGAGCCGGCCGGGGAGCGGCTGGGGACACACGCCGTGACAGAGGCGGACGTCGTGCTGCTGCCCGGACTGGCGGTGGACGGCCGCGGCATCCGCATCGGTCGGGGCGGCGGCTCCTACGACCGCGTCCTCGCACGACTGGCGATCAGCGCGGCACTGCCCGACGACGCCGCCGAGGCCGCCGACTCCGCCGCCCGCACAGCGCCGATCGCGACGGACGGCGCACTGGGCCAGGATGCGGCGGGTGGTCCGGAGGACGGCCCGGCACAGGGCCGCCGGCCGGAAGGATCGGCCGCCGGGAGCGGCAAGCCGCTGCTGGTGGCCGTGGTCTACGGCCACGAGATCGTCGGCCGCCTCCCGGACGAGCCCCACGACCAGCCGGTGCACGCGGCGGTGACCCCGGAGGGCGTCCACCGCTTCCACGGCTGACGGGCACCTCGGTCCACCTCGTCGACCGGGCGCGCCCGGTCGACGGCTCCGCCCGACGGCCGCGGGCCGACGCGCGAGGAAACGGCGAACGCCGCGGCGGGGGGGGCGTGTCCGCCCCGCCCCGTCGCGCCGCGGCGTCGGTGTCACCGGCCTCGCGTGCCCGGCTACGGGATCAGGGCCACCGTGTCGGTGGTCGCCGAGTCCACAGCGTCGTCGCTCCAGGCCCACGGCAGGAACTCGCCGTCCGCCCACAGCTCCGTCTGGTCGGTGTAGTTGCGGTGATAGGCGTGGCCGGAGGCGCCGGCCACGTTGATCCACTGCGACTCGTCGAAGTCGGCCATGTTGACGATCATCCGCATCGACGGCACCCAGGTGACCTCGTAGCCGCCCGCGGCGTTCCACCCGGTCGCGTCGACCGCGTCCTTGCCGCCGGACAGGTTCCACGGGCCGCGGTTGAGCAGCCACCGCACCGGGGCCGGGCCCTCGGTGCCGAGCGTCTGGTTCTCCAGCTCCAGCTGGTGCAGCCGGCCCCAGCTCCAGGTCGAGATGTCCTTGCCCAGCAGTGCGGTCAGCTCCCAGCGGGCGTCCCGCATGGCCTTGGCGAGCAGCTCGTCACGGTTCTCCGACGGCGGGACGGTGCGGTTGCCGGACGTCACCCACCAGTCGCTCTCCTCCTCGTCCAGCAGCGACCGCACCACCTCGAACCAGCGGGAACCGCCGTCGGGCTGGGCCGAGTCCGGCGAACGCTCACCGCACTCGCGCACCAGCGGCGCCCGGCCGTCGACGTCCTCGATCGGACCCGAGTCACCGGTCGGCCGCACCCGCAGGCACTGCCCCTCGACGCGGACCTCCTTGGGGAGCTTGTGGCCGAAGGCGAGCTTCAGCACGTGCCGCCAGACCGCGTTGTAGTAGGCGGCCGAGGCGGAGTCGGCGTCCTGGGTGTAGTCCCAGCCCTCCAGGAGCTCCTGCGCCTCGCGGACGTACGGGTCGGAGACGTCCACCTTCAGCAGATACGGCACCAGGACCTTGGCCATCTCGTTGCTGTTGTCCAGCTGGATGGTGCGCATGTCGCCCATCGAGATCTTCCCGCCGTCCTTGATCTTGGACTGGATCAGGTCGTCGATGCGCTGGCTGCGGGTGCCGTAGTTCCAGTCGTCCGTCAGGAGGTAGGGGTACTCGTCCGGGTCGATGACCGCCTGGTTGGCGGTGACGATGTAACCGCGGTCCGGGTTGTACTCCCAGGGCATCTCCTCCTGGGGGATGTAGCCCTCCCAGTCGTAGGAGGAGTCCCAGCCGGGCGCCGGGTAGCGGCCGTCACCGGCGCCGCGCACCGGGATGCGGCCGGGCGCCTGGTAGCCGATGTTGCCCTCGGTGTCGGCGTAGATCAGGTTCTGGGACGGCACCGCGAAGTCGGCGGCGGCGGCGCGGAACTCGTCGAAGTCGGACGCCTGGTTGAGGTTGAAGACGGCGTCCATCGTCTTCGACGGCTCCAGCGCGGTCCAGCGCAGCGAGACAGCGTAGCCGTTGCCCCGGTCGGGGGCCGCGTTGCCGACGGGCGCCAGACCACCGGTGTCCCGGAGTTCCTCACTGCGGTCGGAGACGATCGGGCCGTTCTCGGTGGCGCGCACCGTGATCTCCCGGGACTCACCGCCGGCGACGTGGATGGTCTCCATGCGGGTGGTGTACGGCACCTCCTCGTCGTCGCGGAGGTAGGTGCCGTCGTTGAGCTTCTCCAGGTACAGGTCGGTGACGTCGGCGCCGAGGTTGGTGAACCCCCAGGCGATGGAGTCGTTGTGGCCGATGACCACACCGGGCATGCCGGAGAAGCTGAATCCGGAGACGGAGAACGGGCAGCTCTCGCTGACCTCGGTGCAGTGCAGGCCCATCTGGTACCAGATGGACGGCAGCATCGGGGCGAGGTGCGGGTCGTTGGCGAGCAGCGGCTCACCGGTGGTCGTGTAGTCGCCGGAGATCACCCACGAGTTGGAGCCGATGCCGCTGCCGTTCGGGCCGAGCAGCGCCGGAACCTCGTCCAGGGCGTCGGCGACCGCCGCGAGCTGGGTCGCGACGCCGGAACCGAGATCGGCGGCCTCACCCGCGCCGGGCGTACCGTCCGCCGGTGTGCCCGCGCCGGGGAGGCCCTCTCCCTCCGTGCCTTCGCCCGGCGTGCCGTCACCGGGGAGGCCGTCCGCCCCGTCGGTGCCGCCCGCGCCGGGGAGGCCGTCACCGGAGTCGCCGTCGCTGCCGGAGCCACCGCCGTCGGGATCGTAGGCACCGCCGGAGACCCCGCCGCCCGAGACGATCGGGGCGTTGCGGTCGTAGGGGTAGGGCGGGTACAGCTCGTCGATCTGCTCCTGGTTCAACCGGCCCGCCAGCAGCGACCGGTCGATCTCCTCTTGGAGGTTGCCGCGCAGATCCCACGCCATCGCCTTCAGCCAGGCCACGGAGTCGACCGGGTCCCACTCCTCGGGCGCGTAGTCGTTCACGAGCCCCAGCGCGGCGTACTCGACGGAGAGTTCGGCGCCGGAGCGGTCGCCGAGGTAGGCGTTGACCCCGTCCGCGTACGCCTGGAGATAGGTGGTGGTGTCGTCCGACAGCTCCTCGTCGAACTCCTGCTGGGCGATGTCGCGCCAGCCCAGGGTCCGCAGGAACGCGTCGGTCTCGACCTGGCTCTCGCCGAACATCTCCGAGAGGCGACCGGAGGTCATGTGCCGGCGGACGTCCATCTCCCAGAAACGGTCCTGCGCGTGGACGAATCCCTGCGCGCGGAACAGGTCCTCGGCGGAGTCCGCGTACAACTGCGGGATGCCGTTGGCGTCCCGCTTGACGTTCACCGGGGCCGATAGGCCGTCAATCTTGATCTGACCGGTCACCTGTGGGTGGGAGGCGCGGACGGTGTCGACCGCCCAGAAGGCACTGAAACCCAGCCCCGCCAACAGCAGCAACACCACCACGATGACGAACAGGCGGAGACGTCGCGTTTTCTTCTTGGCGGGCATCGCTGTCCTTCGCAGGCCATGGGCGGACTGGAAGCAACCATAGACACTCCGCGGGGCGTGTCGTTCCGCCGGGGATCGCTTCACCGCACACCGCACCACGCCGAACACGCCCCGCAGACCGCCCTGTCGACCGCTCGGGGCGCCCGCCGCCACCTGTCGCCGCCGCCCGGAACGCGGGCGGCCCCGGAGCTGCACGGCACCCGGGTCGCCCGAGCGTCGGCGGTGCCGGGGCGGGCGTCGGCGGCGGCGGGGCGGCGCCGTCACCCGGTGCGCGGGAGGTCGACGGGCGACGCGGGGACCGCCTCGCGGGCGGTGGCACCGGGGCCCCCGCGGCCACGCCGTCCCGGTCGGTCGCGTACTGCCCGACGGGTGCCCGGCGCAGGGCGGAACGGGGGCCGCGTGGGGCCGTGGGGACCTTCGGCAGTGGACTATGGGGCCGGAATGTTGCACGATGGACCGTCGTTAGCACTCACCGAAGCAGAGTGCCAGGAGGAATACCGTGCCGACGTACCAGTACCAGTGCACCGCGTGCGAAGAGGGCCTCGAGGTGGTGCAGAAGTTCACCGACGACGCTCTCACCGAGTGCCCCAGCTGCCAGGGTCGGCTGAAGAAGGTCTTCTCAGCGGTCGGCATCGTCTTCAAGGGCTCCGGCTTCTACCGGAACGACAGCCGCAGCACGAGCTCCAGCTCCACGCCCGCCGGCGGGAGCAAGGCCGAGAAGAAGTCCGGCGGCGCCGACAAGCCCGCCACCTCCTCGGACAGCGGCTCGACCAGCGGCACGTCCTCCACCTCGACCGGTGACTCGTCCTCGTCGAGCAGCAGTTCCGGGACCACCAAGACGACGGCCGGCAGCGCCGCGTGACGGCCCGCGCCTCGATCGGCGTCATCGGCGGATCCGGGTTCTACTCCTTCCTCGACGATGTGACGGAACTCACCGTCGAAACGCCGTACGGGGCGCCCAGCGACTCGCTGTTCCTCGGTCGCATCGGGGAACGCGAGGTCGCGTTCCTCCCCCGCCACGGCCGCGGCCACCACCTGCCGCCGCACCGCATCAACTACCGGGCCAACCTGTGGGCGCTGCGCTCCGTGGGCGTCCGGCAGGTGCTCGCGCCGTGCGCGGTCGGCGGGTTGCAGCCGCAGTACGGGCCGGGGACCCTCGTCGTGCCGGACCAGCTGGTCGACCGCACCAAGAGCCGCACCCAGAGCTACTTCGACGGGGAGACCCGCGCCGACGGGGTACGTCCCAACGTCGCGCATGTGACCTTCGCCGACCCGTACTGCCCCCAGGGCCGCGCCGCGTCGCTCGCCGCAGCGCGAGGGGCCCGCTGGGAGGCGGTCGACGGCGGGACCCTCTGCGTCATCGAGGGGCCCCGGTTCTCGACCCGCGCCGAATCCCGCTGGCACGCGGCACAGGGCTGGTCGGTGGTCGGCATGACCGGTCACCCCGAGGCGGTGCTCGCCCGCGAGCTTGAGCTCTGCTACTCGGCGCTCGCACTGGTCACGGACCTCGACGCCGGGGCGGAGAACGGCGAGGGCGTCTCGCACACGGAGGTCCTGGAGGTCTTCGCGAAGAACGTGGACCGCCTGCGCGACGTCCTCTTCGACGCGGTCGCCCGGCTCCCGCAGGAGCAGGGGACATGCCTCTGCACGACCGCGCTGGACGGCCAGGAGACCGGACTGCCGCTGCCCTGAGCGGCGTTGCCGGACGCTCCGCGTGGCGTGGGCGGGCGCGCCGCGGGCGGGCGGGCGGAGCAGCGGAACGGGCCGCGTCGGGTGCCGGCCTCGTCCCCGGTTCGCGGGCGGCGGCCTTCGACGATCCCTCCCCGAGGCGGGCGTCCTCGCGTCGCGGACATGAGGTGTGGGCTGCCCGGCGCGTGTCGACGTACTCATCCGGTCGGAACCGAGCCCCGGTCGGAACCGAGCCCCGGTCGAAGCCGGGCCCTGGTAGGAACCAGGCCGGCGGACGCCGGACGACTGCGGTCACCGGAACGGCGCGGTCCGGTCGGCGCTCCCGGGCATGCCCCACCCTCCCAAAGGGGGCAGACCACCACTGCCCGGCTCGCGCTCCATTCTCACCGCCGGCCGCCCAATATCCGTCGCACAGCGCGTCGACCACTCTCACGGGTGGCGGAGTTCTCCACAGTCGCGGAGTTGTCCACAGGCCCCGGCGGTCACGCTGCATTTTCCGGCACATTGAGGCCATGAACAGCACCGGGAGCCCTGGCGGCTCTCTCCTCGTCCCTCCGTTCCCCCCTGTGCTCGTCAGCCCCGGATTCGGGAGGCTGCGCCGTGCTCTCCGTGACGGACGGCGGATCGCGGCCACGGCCCTGATCGGTGCCGGCGCCGCGCTTCTGCTGCTCGCCCTCGCCTCGCCCGCGCGACCGCCCCTGGGGACGACGCCGGAAGCCGCCGATCGCCAGGGGCCCGCGCCGCCGGAACCCGCCGCGCAGTCGGAAGGGCGGACGGAGGGCCGGCCGGCCGGGGGCGGCCCGGAGGAGGCGGTCGACGACCGGGAGGCGCCCGTCGGGGAGCACCAGGACGATCCGGAGGGCCTGCCGGGCGGGAACGAGCCGGTGTTCGCCCCGGTGCGGCTGACGGACCCGGCGGTCGGCGGGCTGCTGAACCCCGGCGACGTCGTGGACATCCTGGCCGCACCCACCGCAGCGGTGCCCGGCGAGACTCCCCTCGGTACGGCGCGGCGTATCGCACACCGGGCGCGGGTAGCGGAAGTTCCGCCGCCCGAAGAGACTGGTCCGGCCGGCTACGTGGACGGCACACTCATCGTGGTCGAGGTGTCACAGGCGACCGCGGTGACCCTCGCCGGATCCATGAACGATTCACACCTGACGGTGACGCGATGGTAGACAGCTCGTTGCCCGTCAGGAGAAGCGCGGACCGCCGCGCGCGGAGCACACGGAAAGGTCAGGGCGTTGAGCGAGGAAAAGCAGGGCGTTGTCGCCGGATTCAGGGAATTCCTGATGCGGGGCAATGTGGTCGAGCTGGCAGTGGCCGTCGTCGTCGGCGCGGCGTTCACCAAGATCGTGAACGCGGTTGTGGACGGCGTGATCGGTCCGCTGGTCGGCGCTTTCGGCACCCAGAACCTGGACAGCTACACGTCCTGTCTGAAGGGCCCCTGCGGAGAGGTGAACGGCGAGCAGATCGGCGTCCTCATCAGCTGGGGGTCGGTCCTCAGCGCGGCGCTGACCTTCCTGATCACCGCTGCCGTCGTCTACTTCCTCATGATCCTTCCGATGAACCGCTTCAAGGCACGCATGGACGCCAAGAAGCCCCAGGAGACCCCCGCGGCGACCGAGCTGGAGCTCCTGGCGGAGATCCGGGACGAGCTGGTCGCGGCGCGTCGCGCCGGCGGAGCCGACGGACAGCTCGACCTGGACAAGACGGTCAGCGCCCAGCGCTCCGGCTCCGGCGAGAGCTGAATCGGCCGGCGGATACGCTCCGGGGCGGTCGCACGGTTGCCCCGGAGCGGTCACGGGCGGCAGCCGGGCCATCCGTCGCCCGGCCGGTCAGAGGTGGTGCGGCGGCTTCTCGTCGAGGAACCGTGCGAGGTCGGCCGCCACTCCGGGCACCGTCTGCTGGTCGTTCCGGCCGCCCCATCCCTCGTCGCTGTCGTCGCGTGAGCCGACCGCCAGCGGGTCCTCGAAATCGAGCCGGGCGCGGGGGACGTCACGCGGGAGGTCGGGAGTGTCGCTCATGCCACCCAGCCTACGGCCGCTTTTCGGAGCTGAGAGCTCCGAGCCGGGGCGGGCGGGAGCACGCGGGACGCCGGCACCCGGCTCCGGACCGAGCACCTCGTCCCACCAGATGTCCCGGCCTGGCGTCCAGGGCACGGGGCGGCGCAGCAGCGGTACGACCACGACGCTGCGGATGTCGGGGCAGGAGGCGAGAGCCTGGTCCAGTTCGGACTTGAGCGACACGACACGTCCGTCCCGTTCGCATCCGTCGGCGACGACGACGATCTGGACGCCGGTGCTCCGCAGCCGGTGCCGGACCCATCCCGTGTGGTCGCCCAGCGGCAGGCTGATGCGGACGGCGTCGAGACGCAGGCAGGCGAGCGTCGTCGCGAAGGACGCCGGGGAGGTCGGCAGCATCGCCGCGACCCGGTTGCCCGACCCGGCTCCCAGACGTGCCAGGCCGAGGGCCGCACGACGGCCCAGGTCCATCAGATGGGCGTGCGTGGGTACCGCCACGCCGTCGCCCTCGTCCCCCGACTGGTGGATGGTCATGGCGTCGAGCCTGCACCCTCGCGATATACGTCCGCTAAACGCGCATGAGGGGTGCGTCGCTCGTCGGCGTGGTAGCCATGAGCCATGCGAGACGCGCTGACCGATGTAGCCGGACTGCTGGTGGGCCACGCCGAGCGGGTGGGGGGCGGCTCGTTGACGGGGGTGACGGTGGTCCTGCCGCCCGTGGGCGGGGTGACGGCCGGGGTCGACGTCCGCGGCGGTGGGCCGGGGACGAGGGAGACGGACGCGTTGGACCCGCGCAATCTGGTGGGGCGCGCGGACGCGATCGTCCTCGCCGGAGGCAGCGCGTTCGGTCTGTCCGCCGCGGACGGTGTCATGGCCTGGCTGGAGCAGCAGGACCGCGGCTTCCGGGTGGGTCCGCGGTCGGGGCAGGTGGTGCCGGTGGTGCCGTCGGCGGTGCTGTTCGACCTCGGGCGTGGGGGCGACTGGTCGCGCCGGCCCGACGCCGCTCTGGGATTCGCGGCGGCCCAGGCCGCTTCCGCCACCGTCGCGGAGGGCAACCGGGGAGCCGGCGCGGGTGCGGTGGCGGGTGGTCTGAAGGGCGGGGTCGGGACGGCGAGTGCCCGGCTGGAGTCGGGCGCGACGGTGGGTGCGCTGGTGGTCGTGAACGCCGTCGGCTCGGTGGTGGACCCGGACACGGGTTCGCTCTTCGGTGCTCCCGCGTGGCGGCCCCCGGTCGAGGTGCGGGACTCGGCGAAGGAGCTGCTGGCGGCGGCGCTGCGGGAGTCGGACCGTCGGGCGCCGCAGTCGCTGGGCGGCCCGCTCAACACCACCCTGGCGGTGGTGGCGACCGATGCGTCGCTCAGCCACGGACAGACCCACAAGTTGGCGGGCACGGCCCACGACGGTCTGGCGCGGTCGGTGCGCCCGGTGCACCTGCTGACCGACGGGGACACCGTGTTCGCGCTGTCCACTCGCGACCGGCCCCTCCCGGAGGGGGAGGCGCGGGTGCAGGCGGTCAACGAGGTGCTGGCGGCGGGGGCCGACACCCTGACGCGGGCGGTGGCGCGGGCGGTGCTGGCGGCGGAGAGCTGCGACACCCCGGGTGGGGTCTTCCCCTCGTACCGGGAGCTGTACGGCGGTCCGGCGACGCGCGAACCGTGACGCCGCCGTGAGGCGCGAGCGCGGGGCCGTCCAGTGGAGCGCTCCCGGGCATCGGCGGGCCCTGGACGCCAGGCCGGGA
>NZ_JAAVJB010000449.1 GCF_012034385.1 Streptomyces spiramenti | reverse complement strand
GGCGCCCGCCGCGCGACAGCGCGAGCGGGCGCCTCGCCCGGGGTGACGCCTCCGTCAGGGAAGGTTCCTCGCCATCACGATGCGCTGGATCTGGTTGGTGCCCTCGTAGATCTGGGTGATCTTGGCGTCGCGCATCATCCGCTCCACCGGGTAGTCCCGGGTGTAGCCGTAACCGCCGAGCAGCTGCACCGCGTCGGTGGTGACCTCCATCGCCGCGTCCGAGGCGAAGCACTTCGCCGCCGCGCCGAAGAAGGTCAGGTCGTCGTCCAGTCGCTCCGAGCGGGCCGCCGCCGCGTAGGTCAGCTGGCGTGCGGCCTCGATCTTCATCGCCATGTCGGCGAGCATGAACTGCACGCCCTGGAAGTCACCCACCGGCTTGCCGAACTGCTTGCGCTCCCGGACGTAGCCCTTGGCGTAGTCCAGCGCGCCCTGGGCGATGCCCAGCGCCTGGGCGGCGATGGTGATGCGGGTGTGGTCGAGCGTCTTCATCGCGGTGGTGAAGCCGGTGCCCTCGTCGCCGATCATGCGGTCGGCGGGGATGCGGACGGTGTCGAAGTAGACCTCGCGGGTGGGGGAGCCCTTGATGCCGAGCTTCTTCTCGGGCGCCCCGAACGAGACCCCCTCGTCGGCCTTCTCCACCACGAAGGCCGAGACACCGCCGCGGGTCCGCTTCTCGGCGTCCGTCACGGCGAGCACCGTGTAGTACTCGGAGACGCCGGCGTTGGTGATCCAGCGCTTGACGCCGTTCAGCACGTAGTGGTCGCCGTCGCGCACGGCGGTGGTCTTCATGCCGCCGGCGTCCGAGCCCGCGTCCGGCTCCGACAGGCAGTAGGAGAACATCGCCTCGCCGCGCGCCAGCGGCGTGAGGTAGCGGGCCTTCAGGTCCTCGGAGCCGGCGAGCTGCACCGGCAGGGAACCCAGCTTGTTGACGGCGGGGATCAGCGAGGAGGAGGCGCACACCCGGGCGACCTCCTCGATGACGATCACCGTCGCCAGGGCGTCCGCGCCGTTCCCGCCGAACTTCTCCGGTACGTGGACGGCGTGGAGGTCGTTCGCGGTGAGCGCGTTCCGCGCCTCCTGCGGGAAGCGGCCCTCCTCGTCCACCGCTGCGGCGTGCGGGGCGATCTTCGCCTCGGCGAGCGCGCGCACGGACTCCCGGAGCATCTCGTGCTCCTCCGCCGGGCGGTACAGGTCGAAATCGGCGGCTCGTGCCACGGTTCTCACCACTCCCACAGCTTGCTAGTGACCGTTAAGTAACCTGATTCTAGGAGCCCGGACCCCGCCCCCGGAAGTGAGCAGGCCGACCGGGTTCCGCGCCGGCCCTCGTGGGCGCCGCCCACCCTGCCCCGCGCGCCCCCGGCGGTCCGGGCGGACGCGCCGGTACCGGCCCCGGGCCCGCCC
>NZ_JAAVJB010000448.1 GCF_012034385.1 Streptomyces spiramenti | reverse complement strand
GCGCCGGACGCGGCGCACGCCACCGCGGTCCTGACGACCGAGGTGGCGCCCCACGGAGCGGGTGCCCCGGCACCCGGTCCCGAGCCGGCCGAGCCCTTCGACCAGGTGGACTGGGACGCGTCCGGCGCCGCCGACTCCTGTGCGGACCGGATGACGGAGCGGGCCGAGGCGGCCGACCCCGCACTCCGCGACCGCATCCTGTGGCGGGTGGTGCTGACCCCTGCCGATCTGGAGCGCGGCACCGGCGTACCCGGCGGCGTCGTGGCACCCCCCGTGCTGGCCGGCGCCGACGGCGCGTACCTGGCGCCCGCGACGGAGGGGCGGCTCCCGGGGGCGTACCGGGTGGGCGGCGAGGCGCACCCGGGCGGGGGGCTGATCCACGCGGGGATGTCCGGGGCGCTGGCGGCGGGGCTGATCGTCGAGGGCCCCGGTTGGCGGGGCTCCTACTGAGACGCGTCGCGGGGGCGCGCGGCCGGGGTGCCACCGCGGCGGCACCCCGAACCGGCGCCGTCAGTAGCGCTGCGGGTCGTGCGGGTGGTGGCCCTGCTGGTCGCGATGGGCGCCCGGGTCGTACGACTGCTGGTAGTCGTCCGGCATGACGGTGTCGCGCTGCTGCGGGACCCAGACCCCGCCGGGCGGGGTCTCCTGGTAGTAGGGACCGGGGGGCGGCCACGGCCCCTGCTGGCCCGGGCCGCCGGCGGCGGGGTCGTAACCGCCGGGCGGCGGGTACTGCGTTCCGTAGCCCTGGGTGGTGGGATCGGGGTAGCCGCTGTCGTAGGCCGGGGGGTAGCCGTAGCCGTCGTCCCGGCCGGGCGCGTGCCCGCCCCTCGTGTCCTGACCTGGCCTGCCGTCCTGGCCTGCGCCGCCGTAGTTCTCGTAGCCGTTCCCGGCGCCGTATCCGGAGTCGCCGTACCCCGTGTCGCCGTAGCCGCTGTTGTTGCCGTTGCCGTCGGCGCCGTAGGCGGACCGGCCGTCGTCGCCGTAGCCGCCCCGCTGTTCGTCGTACCCCGGGTAGGCGCCGCCCTGCGCGGGGAAGGCAGCGGTCTCGCCGTAGCCGCCGTCACCCTGGTAGCCGCCGTTCGGGGCGGTACGGCCGTAGCCGTCGTCGCCGTAGCCGGACCGGTCGGTGCCCCGGCCGTCGCCGTAGGCGGGGGAGGGCTCCTCGGGGTAGCCCTGGTATCCGCCCCTCCCGTACGGGTCCTGCTGGGCGTCCGGGCCGTAGCCATCGGCGTCGTCCCCGTCCTCCCGGGCGGCGGGGTGCGGGGGGTGGCCGGGCTCGGTGTCGCGGTAGGCGACGTCGCGGGCACCGGCACCGGCGGTGCTGCCCGGTCCGTCCCCGCCCCAGCCGTCGTGGGCACCGTCGTCGTGGCCGCGTTCCCCGAGATGCACCCCCGGTCCGCCGACTGGGACACCGACATCCGGC
>NZ_JAAVJB010000447.1 GCF_012034385.1 Streptomyces spiramenti | reverse complement strand
CCCCTGGGCCGGCCGCGGGCGCCCCGCGCGCGGGAGGGCCCGCCGGTGAGCCGTCGCCGGCCGGGGACGGCGACGGGGGCTGAGGGCGGCACGACCGGGCCGCGGCCCGGCGCGCGGCGGCACCGGTGGACGACCGGCGGTCAGTTCTCCTCGCGCAGACGGGCGTTGACGCTGTTCATCGCGTCGGTGACGGCTGCGAGCTGCTCCCGGTCGAGCAGGTCGATCAGGACGGCGCGTACCCGCTCCACGTGCCCGGGGGCGGCGGCGCGCAGCGCGTCCGTGCCGGCGGGGGTGATCCGGGCGGTGACGCCCCGGGTGTCGGTGGGGCAGGCGCCCCGGGTGACGAGTCCCCGCTTCTCCAGCTGCCCGACCTGGTAGGTCAGGCCGCTCTTGGAGGTGATGAGGGTGGTGGCGAGCTCGGTCATCCTGAGCCCGTCGGGCCCGGCATCCGTGAGTTTGATGAGGATCTCGTACTGCGGGTGGGAGAGCCCCGCCTCGTCGCGGAGCTGCGCCTCGACCTCCCGGAAGACGCGGTGGGTCGCCTCCAGGAAGGAGGTCCAGGCCGCCATCTCGCCGTCGTCGAGCCACCGGGTGTTCGCCATGGCACCATCCTACGGCGTTGTTCAAATTCGAACGATCCTGTACGCTCGGCGATCGAAGTTCCAATTTGAACGATATCGGTGTGTGAACGCATGCACCCGAAACGAACCACGGGCGGCGGTCGCCCGGCCGCGTCCCGCCGCCCCCTGCCCCCACCGGGAGATCACCCGTGACGACGACCACCACCACCAGCCCCGGCGCCCCCACCGACGCCGCGCCCCGGAACGGCGGCCCGCTCGGCGGTGCCACGCCTTCCGGGATCGACCTCGGCCTCCTCCTGCTGCGTGTCGGCGTCGGCCTCACGATGGCGGCGCACGGCGCGCAGAAGCTGTTCGGTTCCTTCGACGGCGGCGGTCTCGACGGCACCGGCGAGTTCTTCACCTTCCTCGGCTACCCGGCCGGCGAGACCATGGCGCTGGTCGCCGGGCTCGCGGAGTTCCTCGGCGGTCTCGGCCTGGTCCTCGGCCTGCTGACGCCGCTGGGCGCCGCCGCCGTCGTCGGCACACTCATCAACGCGCTGTTCTCCGCCCACGCCGAGGACGCCTGGATGGGCGGGTACGAACTGCCGCTGGTGCTGGCCGTCGCGGCGGCGGCCCTCGCCCTGACCGGGCCGGGTCGGTACGCGCTGGACCGGCTGCTGCCGGTGGCCGTGCTGCGCGAGTCCCGGCTCACCCACGGACTGGCCGCGCTCGGCCTCGCCGTGGTCTCCGCCGCCGTCGTGCTGCTGATCCGCAACTGACACGCCGACGGCGGCTCCCGTCACCGGACCGTGTCCGCGGGACACCCCGGCGGTTCCCGGCCCGCCGACGCGCCGGCCGGCCCGCCGA
>NZ_JAAVJB010000446.1 GCF_012034385.1 Streptomyces spiramenti | reverse complement strand
GCGCGGACGCCTGCGCCGCGCGCGGCGGCACGGGTCTTGGGGCGGTCCGCTCCGGCACGCGCGCCCGGGGGTGGCGGGCCGCCCCGGCGGACCGGGCGCGTCACTCCGCCAGGTGGAGAAAGCCCTGTTCGACGAGGGAACGCAGGGTGTCGGGGGTCGCCTCCCGCAGGCGGTCGGGGTCCTCCCCGAGGAGCTGGGCGATGGCGTCCACGATGCGTCCGGCGGGCAGGGTCCCGTCGCAGCTGCCGACGAGCCCGGCTCCGACGGTGTCCACGGTGGTGGCGCGCATCATGCCGTGCCGCTGGCGCAGCACCACGTGCTCCGGGTCCTCCTCCCCGGGCAGCCCGATCTGCTCCTGCACCACCCCGTCGGCCAGGACGTAGCGCGCCTCCAGCAGTGCCGCGTCGTCGAGGGCGCGGAGTCCGTCACGCGCGGCGAAGTGACGGCGGATCTCCTGGCCCAGCGGCTGTTCGACCGCGTGCGGCCATTCCTCGGCGACGACGGACGGCCGGTCCGCGCCGGTGCGGCGCAGGGTGATCCAGCCGAAACCGATCGCCTGGGTGCCCCGGGCCGCGAACGCGTCGAGCCAGCGGGTGTACCGGGCGCGGTAGTCGGAGCGCGGCCCGCGGTGCGCGCCCGCGTCGCGCAACCAGAGCTCGGTGTAGCGGGCGACGTCCTGTTCCTCGCGCTGCACGATCCAGGCGTCGCAACCGGCGGGCACCCAGGTGGAGACGCGCTCCCGCCAGTCCTCGCCCTCGACGTGTTCCCAGTTCGCCAGCAACTGGCACCAGCCGCCGTCGGTGAGCCGGTCCGCGGCACCCTGCACCAGGGACCGGCACAGCGCGTCGCCCTCCATCCCGCCGTCACGGTAGGTCAGACGGGCGTCGGGGCCGGAGGTCGGGGAGATGACGAACGGCGGGTTGCTGACGATGACGTCGAACCGCTCGTCGTCGCGCACCGGCTCGTAGAGCGAGCCCTGACGGGACGTGGGCTCGGGCATCCCGGAGAGTCCGAGCGTCAGACGCGCGATGTGGAGGGCGCGCGGGTTGACATCGGTGACGGTGACCCGGGTGCCGCGCGCCGCGAGGTGCAGCGCCTGCACGCCGGAGCCGGTGCCCAGGTCCAGCGCGCGGGCTGCAGGGGCGTCGACGGCGAGCTGGGTGAGGGTGGCCGAGGCTCCGCCGACCCCGAGCACGACGTCCTGCGCGGCGCCCTCGGCACCCGCAGCACCGCCGATGGCGCAGCCGGCGTCGGAGACGACCCACCAGTCCTCGCCGTCCGGGCCGGCGAAGGGGCGGATGTCGACCGCGGCGCGCAGCGATTCGCCTCCGGTCGGCCACGACGCGCCGGCGGAGGGGTCGGCTGCAGTAGGCGAGGGGGGCGAGTGCTGAGCTGTTCCGGCCCGGGCGGTGCCGGGGTCCGGGTGGGCGGCGGGGTCCGGGTG
>NZ_JAAVJB010000445.1 GCF_012034385.1 Streptomyces spiramenti | reverse complement strand
CGGTGCCGCCGGGCCGGGGCCACCGGGGTGGCCGCACCCGGGGAGCCCGAGGCGAGGCCACGGAGGCCGCCCCGGTGGCGGTACCACCCCGGCCGCCCGTATCGGGGCACAGCACGCGACGCCGGTCCCCGAACCACCGGCCCCCGAACCCCACGCCCGCCCGACCCGGGCACCACCGGCCCTGCCCGGCCGGGACCCGCCACCACCACCCGCCAGGATCACCACCCGCACCCGCCCGAAGCCGTCCGACCGCCGCACTACGCTGGGACCCCTCATGGCCACACCCACGAAGAACCTCGTCAACCTGGAATCGGTCCACAAGGTCTACGGCACCCGGGCCCTGCTGGACGACATCTCGCTCGGAGTCGGTGAGGGGGACCGCATCGGCGTCGTCGGCCGCAACGGCGACGGCAAGACCACCCTCATCCGCGTGCTGACCCGGCTGGAGGAGCCGGACACCGGGCGCGTCACCCACGCCGGTGGGCTGCGCGTCGGGGTGCTGACCCAGCACGACTCGCTCGACCCCGAGGCCACCATCCGGCACGAGGTGATCGGGGACCGCGCCGACCACGAATGGGCGGGCGACGCCAAGGTCCGTGACGTCCTGACCGGCCTCTTCGGCGGGCTGGACCTGCCCGGGTTCGCGGAGGGGCTCGACACCCGCATCGGCCCGCTCTCCGGCGGTGAGCGCCGCCGCATCGCCCTCGCCCAGCTGCTCATCGCCGAGCAGGACCTGCTGGTCCTCGACGAGCCGACCAACCACCTCGACGTCGAGGGCATCTCCTGGCTCGCCCGCCACCTGCGCGACCGTCGGTCCGCCCTCGTCTGCGTGACCCACGACCGGTGGTTCCTGGACCAGGTCTGCACCCGGGTGTGGGACGTGCAGCGCGGGAGCGTCCACGGCTACGAGGGCGGCTACAGCGACTACGTCTTCGCCCGCGCCGAACGGGAGCGGATCGCCGCGACCGAGGAGTCCAAGCGGCAGAACCTCATGCGGAAGGAACTGGCCTGGCTGCGCCGCGGCGCACCCGCCCGCACCAGCAAGCCGCGGTTCCGGATCGAGGCGGCCAACGCGCTGATCGAGGACGTGCCGCCGCCCCGCGACGGCGCCGAGCTGATGAAGTTCGCCAACGCGCGGCTGGGCCGCACCGTCTTCGACCTGGAGAAGGTCACGCTGAAGGTCGGCACCGACGCCGACGGCAGCGGCGGTCGTGAGCTGCTGCACCAGCTGACCTGGCAGCTCGGCCCGGGGGACCGGATCGGACTGGTCGGGGTCAACGGCGCGGGCAAGACCTCGCTGCTGCGGGCGCTGGCCGAGACCGCGAACGACGGCGGCGAGGGCGTCTCCCCGCTCGTCACCGGCGGCCGGATCAAGGTCGGTCGCACCGTGCGACTGGCCTACCTCTCCCAGGAGGTCAGCGAGCTCGACCCCGAACTGCGCGTGCTCCA
>NZ_JAAVJB010000444.1 GCF_012034385.1 Streptomyces spiramenti | reverse complement strand
GTCGGGCGGGGCTGACGGCCCCGCCCGACCGGGACGCCCCTCGGGTCCGCTCCCCGGGCGGACCGGCGCGGGGACGCGGCCGGGGGCGGGCTACTGTCGGAGCCATGCGAGACCTTCCCGCCGGCTACAGCCCCGACGACATCGAGCGCTGGGACCCGGAGCCCGACAAACGGCCCGGGCGCACCGCCTTTCAGCGCGACCGGGCCCGGGTGCTGCACTCCGCGGCGTTGCGGCGGCTGGCGGGGAAGACCCAGGTGGTCACCCCGGACCAGCCGGAGGCGCAGCACGCCTGGGACGCGAGCCCGCGGACCCGGCTCACGCACTCGCTGGAGTGCGCGCAGATCGGCCGGGAACTCGGCGCCGTCCTCGGCTGCGACCCGGACCTGGTGGAGACCGCCTGCCTCGCGCACGACCTCGGTCATCCGCCCTTCGGCCACAACGGCGAGGGCGCCCTCGCGGAACTGGCGGAGCCGTGCGGCGGGTTCGAGGGGAACGCCCAGTCGCTGCGGTTGCTGACGCGGCTGGAGCCCAAGCGGTTCCGCGGCGGTGACGAGAGCGCGCCGGCGGGTCTGAACCTGACGCGGGCGGCGCTGGACGCGGCGACCAAGTACCCCTGGCCGCGCGGGGTCCACCCCGAGGAGCCCGCGGCCCGCAAGTTCGGGGTCTACCCGGACGACCTGCCCGTCTTCCGCTGGTTGCGGGAGGGGGCGCCCTCGGGCGGCCGTACGTTCGAGGCGCAGGTGATGGACTGGGCCGACGACGTGGCCTACTCGGTGCACGACGTGGAGGACGGCCTCCACGCCGGCCACCTCGACCCCAACGTGCTGCTGGCCGAGCCGGAGCGGCAGGGCGTCTTCGCGGTGGCCGCCTCCCGCTACGCGCCGCCCGGCACCGGCCCCGAGGAACTGGCAGCCGCGCTGGACCGGTTGCTGGAACAGGAGTGGTGGCCGCACGGCTACGACGGGACCGCCCCGGCCCAGGTGCGGCTGAAGAACGCCACGAGCCAGCTGATCGGCCGGTTCTGCCTGTCGGCGGAGGCCGCGACGCGCGCCCGCTTCGGCAACGGCCCCCTCACCCGCTACGGCGCGGAGCTGATCGTGCCGCGCGGGACCCGCCTGGAGTGCGACGTCCTCAAGGCGGTCGCCGACGTGTACGTGATGCAGCGGCCCGACCAGGAGCGGATGCGGGGGTGGCAGCGGGAGCTGCTGGCGGAGCTGGGCGAGGCGCTGGTGCGCAGGGCGCCCGACGGGCTGGACCCGCAGTACCGGGCGCTGTACGCCTCGGCCACCGACGACCGGGAGCGGCTGCGGGTGATCGTCGACCAGATGGCCGCCCTGACCGACGCCTCGGCCCGCTCGCTGCACGCCCGCCTCACCGCCCGCTGAGCGGGACGGCGGGCCGACCGCCGTCCCGCAGCGGGGCGCCCCGGGCCGGTCCCGTCGCCGACCCCGGCCGGGTG
>NZ_JAAVJB010000443.1 GCF_012034385.1 Streptomyces spiramenti | reverse complement strand
CCCCGCCCCCGCGCCGCCGCCGACCGCCTCACCGGCCCCGTCTCCGACGGCGGGGCCGGCCCGGCCGTCGAGGTCCGCCTCGGCGACGGCCACACGCTGCCCGAGGGCACCGACCTGGTCGTCACCTCACCCGGCTGGAAGCCCGGCAGCCCGCTGTTCGCCGCCGCCGCGGCGGCCGGCGTCGAGGTCATCGGCGACGTCGAGCTCGCCTGGCGGATGCGTCGTCCGGCCGCGGACGGCACGCCACCCGCCGACTGGCTCGTCGTCACCGGCACCAACGGCAAGACCACCACCGTCCGGATGCTCGCCTCGATCCTCGCCGCCGCCGGTGCCCGCACCGCGGCGGTCGGGAACATCGGGACGCCCATCATCGACGCGGTGCTCTCCGGCGAGCCCTACGACGTCCTCGCCGTCGAGCTCTCCAGCTACCAGCTGCGCTGGTCCCCGAGCGTGCGGGCCCACTCCGCCGCCGTCCTCAACCTCGCCCCCGACCACCTCGACTGGCACGGCTCCATGGCGGCCTACGCCGCGGACAAGGGCCGCGCCTACGAGGGCAACCGCGTCGCGTGCGTGTACAACGCCGCCGACCCGGCGACCGAGACCCTGGTACGGGAGGCGGACGTCGTCGAGGGCTGCCGCGCCGTCGGCTTCACCCTCGGCACCCCCGGGCCCTCACAGGTCGGGGTGGTCGAGGACCTGCTGGTGGACCGGGCGTTCGTCGCCGACCGGCAGCGCGCGGCGGCAGAACTCGCCGCCGTGGCCGACGTCCGGCCCGCCGCCCCGCACAACATCGCCAACGCCCTGGCCGCCGCCGCCCTGGCCCGCGCCTGGGGCGTCGAGCCGGTAGCGGTCCGCGACGGGCTGCGGGCGTTCCGGCCCGACGCCCACCGCATCGAGCACGTCGCCGACATCGGCGACGTCGCCTGGGTCGACGACTCCAAGGCCACCAACACCCACGCCGCCGAGGCATCGCTGGCGGCCTACCCGTCGATCGTGTGGATCGCCGGCGGTCTGGCCAAGGGCGCCACCTTCGACGAGCTGGCCGCCGGCGCCGCCGAGCGGCTGCGCGGGGTGGTGCTGCTGGGCGCCGACCGCGCGCTCGTCGCCGAAGCGCTGGCGCGACACGCGCCGGATGTGCCGGTGTCCGACATCGACCGGACCGACACTGGAGCGATGGCGGCGGCCGTCCGCGAGGCGGCACGGCTGGCCCGCCCCGGTGACACCGTCCTGCTGGCGCCCGCCTGCGCCTCCATGGACATGTTCACCGACTACAACGAGCGGGGCGACGCCTTCGCCGCTGCCGTACACGACCTCGTGGACGCCCCGGACGCGGACCGGACATAGTCCCGGCCCCGCGCCCGGGGCGGGCGAGCGCCCCGCACCGGCGGGACACCCGGAGGGGACGACCATGCACCAGGACCGTTCGGCCGCCCCACCCGGCAGGGGCGGGGCCGGCCGGCCCCGC
>NZ_JAAVJB010000442.1 GCF_012034385.1 Streptomyces spiramenti | reverse complement strand
CCACATCCTCACCCGGCAACGCCACCGCACCCCGCGTCAACACCACCAGACGAGCATCCGCGGCACCCTCCGCCAACCACGACTGCACCACACCCAGCACCCGAGACACCTCACCCCGCACATCCGCGGGAGCACGACCGACGGCCTCACCCCCCGCGCGCAGAACCCGGAAGAGCTCCGGCTGTGCCTGGTCGGCCTGGGTCAGTTCCGTTGTCTCCCAACCGACGGTGAACATGGCGTCGGTGATGCCGGAGGCGGGGGCGGCGGAGGCGTTCAGACCGGAGGCGGGTCGCACGTGCAGCGCCTCCACGGTCGCCACCGGCTTGCCGTCGCTGTCCGCGATCCGGAGCGAGACCGCCCCGTTGCCTGCCGGCGCGACCCGGACCCGAACCGAGGATGCTCCGGCGGCGTGCAGTTCCACACCCGTCCACGCGAACGGCAGCACCGGCTCTCCCGAAGCGGCACCGCTGACGCCGATGGCGTGCAACGCGGCGTCGAACAGCGCCGGATGGAGGCCGTACGCACCCGCTTCGTCGAGTGCCTGGTCGGGCAGGGCCACCTCCGCGTATGCCTCGTCGGCCAGCGTCCAGGCGGACCGCAGGCCGCGGAACATCGGACCGTACGCGAGGCCGTCGTCGGCCAGCCGGTCGTAGAAGCCGTCCAGCTGGACCGGTTCGGCGCCCTTCGGCGGCCACTGTGTCAGCTCGAACGGTTCCTCGGCACCGGCAGTTGCCAGCACCCCGGTCGCGTGCCGGGTCCACGGGGCCTCGGGGCCGGAGCCGTCCGGACGCGAGTGCATGGTGAACTGGCGCTTCCCATCCAGGGCGTCGCCCCCCGGAGCACGGACCGCGAGTTGCAGCTCCACGGGCATCCGCTCCGGCAGCACCAGCGGTGCCTCCAGCGTCAGTTCGTCGATGCGGCCGAGCCCTGCCTCGTCGCCGGCCGGGATCAGCAGCTCGACGAGAGCGGTGCCGGGGACGATCACCGCGCCGCCCACCGCGTGGTCGGCCAGCCAAGGATGCGTCGCGGTCGACAGCTTGCTGGTGAACAGCAGGTCCCCGGTATCCGCGACTCGCGTGGCCGAGGCGATCAACGGGTGGCCGCCGGTGCCCTCCGGTGTGGCGACTCCGCTGTGGAGCCAGTACCGCTGGCGTTGGAAGGGGTAGGTGGGCAGATCGATGTAGGCCGGACGGTACTGGGCGAGGAGCTGTGTCCAGTCGGGTGACCAGCCGTCGACGTGGAGCGCCGCCATGGCGGCCATCAACGCGGTCGTCTCGTCGTGCTCCCGGTGGCTCGTGGCGACGACCGTCCCCTCGACACTGCCGGCGGCGAGGGCGGTGAGGGTGGTGTCGGGTCCGATCTCCAGGAACCGCGTCACCCCCTGCACCTGCGCGGCGGCGACGGCATCGGCGAACCGCACCGACTCCCGCACCTGACGCACCCAGTACTCCGACCCGAACACCGACTCCGGCTCACCGGTCAGCGTCGAGATCAACGGCAGCTTCGCCGGCTTGTGCTCCACCCCCT
>NZ_JAAVJB010000441.1:741-1535 GCF_012034385.1 Streptomyces spiramenti | reverse complement strand
GCGGGGTGGCGGCTCCGGCCTGCGCCGGGAAGCCGGGGACACGGGCCGGGGAGGCCGGCACAGGCACCGGGGCAGGCACCGGGGCAGGAACGCTCGGCCCGGACGCGGCCCCGCTCCGCCGAGGTGTCAGGCCGCGTCGTTCACGCCCGGTGCGCCGAGGGTGCGGCCGGTGAGCGCGGCTGCCGCCCGGTCGAGGGCGGCCTCGGCCTCGGCGGGGCCGGGGGTCTCCCCCGCGAGGAAAGCGAAGGCCAGCACTCGGCCGTCCGTGTGGACCACGGTGCCGCTGAGGGCGTTGACGCCGGTCAGGGTTCCCGTCTTGGCGCGGACCAGGCCGTTGCCGCCGTCAGTGGTCCGGCCGGTGAGGGTGCCGGTGAACCCGGAGATAGGCAGGCCGGTGAGGACGGGGCGCAGATCGGGGCGGTCGGGGTCGGCGGCGGCCGTCAGCACGCCGGTGAGGGCGTGGGGGGTGAGCCGGCCGGCGCGGTCCAGGCCGCTGCCGTCCACGAGCCGGACGTCGGAGACGTCGACGCCGAGGTCGGCGAGCTGGGTGGTGAGGGCGGCGCCGACGCCCCTGAGGCTGGTGGGCTCGCCCAGCTCGACGGCGATGTGCCGGCCCAGCGCCTCGGCGAGGTCGTTGTCGCTGTCGGTCAGTATCCGCTCCACCAGGTCCGTCAGCGGGGCGGAGAGGGGCCGCGTCCGGGCCGAGCGTTCCTGCCCCGGTGCCTGCCCCGGTGCCTGTGCCGGCCTCCCCGGCCCGTGTCCCCGGCTTCCCGGCGCAGGCCGGAGCCGCCACC
>NZ_JAAVJB010000441.1:0-732 GCF_012034385.1 Streptomyces spiramenti | reverse complement strand
TCCGCTCCACCAGGTCCGTCAGCGGGGCGGAGAGGTGGTGGGCGAGCCGCTCGGCGCCGTTGGGGGCGGTGGCGGGGGCCGGCTCGTCCGTGACGGTGACGCCCGCTGCGGCCAGTTCGGCCGCGAAGAGCGCGGCGGTGTCGCCCGCCGGGTCGGCCGCGCGCGGCGCGGGCCCGCTCCCCGAGTCGTCGAGGCGGCCCGCGTTGAGCATCAGCGAGGTCAGCGGGGCGATGTTGTCGTTGACACCGATGGGGTGCCGCTCCTCGCGACCGCCGTAGCGCTCGGTGTCGTAGCCGACGGAGACCTCGGCGACGGAGCGCCGCGCGAGCGCCTCGGCGGTGTCGGCGGCGAGCCCGACCACGTCCTTCGCGGTGAGCGTCGTGTCGGAGCCGCCGACCAGGACGACCCGGTCGGGGCCGGGGCCGCCGGAGTCGAGGACGGTGCGGGTCGCCAGCCGGTGCTCGGCGCCGAAGGTGTGGAGGGCGGTCGCGGCGGTGACCAGCTTGACGGTGGAGGCGGGCGCCATCGGCACGTCGGGGCGCTGCGCGAACAGTTCCTCACCGGTGGTCAGGTCCACCACGACGGCGCCCGGGCGCCTGCCGAGTCCCGGGTCGGCCAGCAGGCCGGGAAGCGCGGCGGCGAGAGCGGCGGTGTCGGCCCGGTCCGGGGCGTCGCCGCCGAGGGGGCCGAGCGGGATGAGGACGGCGTCGGCGCTGGGGCCCCGGCCGGGGC
>NZ_JAAVJB010000440.1 GCF_012034385.1 Streptomyces spiramenti | reverse complement strand
CGCGCGCACCGCGCGCGGGCGCCTCCCCCCGTGCCGCCGGACCCGCCGCCCGTCCCGGCCACCGCCCCGCCGGCCGTTCCGGCCACCGGCCCCTCCAGGGGACGGACGACGACCCTCCCGAGCCGGGCGGCGGCCTCCGCCCCGGCGGCGCGTGTGCCGTCGAGGGACTGGTGGCTGCCGGGCTCGGGGCCGGAGCCCTCGCCGTGCTCGTGCTCTCGCTCTGGACGGTCTCGCCGCACCCCGACGACGGCCCGGGCAACGCCACCGCACTCGCCGTGGACCTCTGGCTCCTCGCGCACGGTGCCGCCCTCGTCCGGGCCGAGACGCTCGGCGGCACCCCGGCGCCCATCGGCATCACCCCGCTGCTGCTCGCCCTCGTGCCCGGGTGGCTGCTGCGCCGTGCCGTGCGGGTGACCCTCCCCGCGGACAGCGGCCCCGGCCGAGCGCTGACCACCGCGCTGTGGATCACCGGCGGCTACCTCGTCGCCGCCGCCGTGGGGGTCGTCTACACCCTCGACGGCCCGGTCAGCGTCGATCCCCTCGCCGCCGCCGTCGCCGTCCCGCTGTTCACGCTGGTGGTGACCGTCACCGCGGGGTGGTCGCACACGGGGCCGCCACTGCTGCCCGGACGGGCGCAGTGGCTCCAGGAGACCGACGCCCCGCGCGCGGCGGCGGCGGGGCTGGCCGCGATGTGCGGGGTCGGCACCGTGCTCGCCGCCGTCGCGCTGGTGGGCCACGCGGGCGCCGCGCAGGCCCTGTTCGGCCAGCTCGCGGGGGACTGGTCGGGCCGCATCTCCCTGCTGCTGCTCGCCTGCGCACTCGTACCGAACGCGGCGGTGTGGGCGGCGGCCTACGGCCTCGGCCCGGGGTTCACCGTCGGGGGCGGCGTCGCGCTCGCGCCGCTGGCGACCGGCACCGACGACCCGCGACTGCCGCCGTTCCCGCTGCTCGCCGCGTTGCCCGGCGAGGGCGGCGCCCCGCTCACCCTGGCACTCTCCGCCCTGGTGCCGCTGGCGGCGGTGTCGGTCACCGCCTTCTTCCTGGGGCGTGCCGCGGTGCCGGTGCGCGCCGACCGCGACACCGCCACCTCGGCGGGCGACACCGCCTGCGCGGCGGGGTTGGCCGCCGCGCTGCTCGGACTCGGCGCCGCCGTACTGGCGCTCCTGGCGGGCGGTGCCATGGGTACCGGGGATCTGGCGGAGTTCGGCCCCTCTCCCTGGCTCACCGGCCTGGCGGCCTTCGGCTGGGTCGCGGTGCTCGGCACCCCGGCGGCGCTCCTCGCCCGCGCGTGGCGCCTCCGCCGGGAGAACTTCGCGCGGACCGTGATCAGCGAGGGCGCGGTCGGTGCGCGCGGGATCGCCGCGCGGGGCGGTCGGGCCGTCGCCGCCCGGGTGCCCCGGCCCCAGCGCCGCGCCGACGTGCGGGAGCCGGAACCGGAGGCGGGCGCCGCACCGGAGGCGACGGTCTCACGGAAGGGGTAGAGGTTGACGACGACCAGGTCGAACGGCTCGACCTGGAGGTCGGTGAGCTGCTGCCGGTGGTC
>NZ_JAAVJB010000043.1 GCF_012034385.1 Streptomyces spiramenti | reverse complement strand
GCCCGACGCCGCGACCGGCCGTGCGAGCGCCGCCCCGCCCGCCTCTACGGCCGGTGCGAGCGCCGCGGCGCCATTCGCCACCCGGGCACCGGACACCGGGACGCCCGACGGCCCGCCCGAGGAACGCCGCTTGCCCAAGCGGCGACGCGGGTCGACCCTCCCCGACCGTCCCGCGGACCGGAAGCCGGACACCGGCACCCGGCTCGCGCCGGACGAGGCGGCCCGCCGCATGTCCTCCTTCCACCACGCCGTGCGACCCGCGAACCCCGCCGCTCCCCCGGCCACCTCGGACCTCCCGGAGACCCCATGACGCCCAACTCCCTGTCCTGGCTGATGAACGACTTCCGCGACCGGACGGAGGGCGTGGAGCACGCACTGCTCTTCTCGCGAGACGGTCTCAAGCTGCACTGGGACGACGGCCTGGACCCCGATCCGGAGGCCGACCCCGTCGTCCGCGACCGCGTGGAGTACCTGGCCGCCATCGGTTCCGGCATCGCCGGACTCGCGGCCGAGGCGTCGGACAAGCTGGACTGCGGCGGCTCCCCCGACTACATCACCCTGCTCTTCCCCGAGCGCCAGCTGCTCCTGGTCAACGCCGGGCACGGCGCGGTCCTCACCGCGCTGGCGGCGGCCGACGCGGAGCCCGGTCTGGTGGGCGCCGAGATGGTGCGGCTCATCGACCGCCTGTCCGAGCACCTCGGCATAGCGCCGCGGCAGTCAGGAGCGCCGGCCTGATGATCGACCCGGATCTGCCCGACCGCCTCTTCGTCGCGCTGTCCGGACGCACCGCCCCCGCACCCGAGCACGTCTTCGACCCGGTCTCCCTGATCGTCACCGAGGACTCCGCGGGCAGCGGGCTGGGGTTGGAGGAACGCGCCATCGTCGAGGCCTGTGCCAGGCCGCTGGCCGTGGTCGAGATCTCCGCCCACCTCCAGCTGCCGCTGGGGGCGGTCATGGTGCTGCTCTCCGGGCTCCTGGACCGGGGTTGCGTCAGCGTCCGACATCCGCGGACACACACCGCTCCGACCACCGGGGGCGCCGGCTTCATCGCGTGGCAGCCGCCCGACCCCCACGTGCTGGAAAGGACCCTCGTTGCCCTCCGTAACCTCTGACGCGCCCCCGCAGTTGGCGGCCACCGCCAGCAGCGGCCTGAAGATCGCGGTGGCCGGAGGCTTCGGCGTCGGCAAGACCACCTTCGTCGGCGCCATCAGCGAGATCACCCCCCTGCGCACCGAGGCGGAGATGACGGGCGCCTCCGTGGGCGTCGACGACGTCGCCGCCACCCCTACGAAGACGACCACCACCGTCGCCTTCGACTTCGGACGCATCAGCCTCGACGACCAGCTGGTGCTGTACCTCTTCGGCGCCCCGGGGCAGGAACGATTCGAGTTCCTCTGGCAGCGGCTGTTCACCGGGGCTCTCGGCGCCGTCGTCCTGGTGGACACCCGCCGCATCGAGGCGTCGCACGCCTCCCTGGACCGGGTGGAGGCGGCCGGGCTCCCGTTCGTCGTCGCCCACAACGTTTTCGACGGCGAGGACGACGTCTTCAGCCTCGACGACATCCACGAGAGCCTCTCCCTCTCACCCGACGTCCCGGTCGTCCGCTGCGACGCCCGGGACCGCGGCTCGGTCCGCGACGTCCTGGTCAAAGCGCTGGACCACGTGCGGCGGGCGTCCGTCCTGCACGAGGCCGGGGGGCCGGCCCGGTGAGCGGCTGCCCATCCCGAGGCGGCCCCGCCGCACCGCGCGCCGCCGCCCGGCTCCAGGGGCGTCCGCCCGTGGGCCCGCCCACCGGGCCGCTCGACGCGGCCCGGATCGCGAACGGAGACACCGCACCATGAACGACACCCCGCTCGTGGAGTTGCCGGAGAGCCACCTGGACGCACCTCGGCTCGGCGACCCGCGCTACGCCACCGAGCCCGCTCAGATCTTCACCGAGCTCCGTTCGCGGTACGGCGCGGTGGCACCGGTCCTGCTCACCGGCGACGTCCCGGCGTGGCTGGTGCTCGGCCACCGCGAGCTCCAGCACGTCACGGCGGACACCGCCACCTTCACGCGGAACGTCGCGCGGTGGCGTCTGGGGCCGAGGCTGCCGGGGGACTGGCCGCTGTGGCCGATGCTCGGTGGCGGCGAGGGCGGCGCGGCGCTGCTGTACACGGAGGGCGAGGAGCACCGCCACCGCGCGGCGGCGGTCGCCCACGCGCTCGACGGCGACCTGCTGGAGTTCCGTTCCCGCTGCGAGCAGTTCGCCGAGGAGCTCGTGGAGTCCTTCGCCGCCGACGGCGAGGCCGACCTGATGAGCGCCTACGCCCTCCGGCTGCCGATCATGGCGGTGGGCTGGGCCATGGGTTTCCCGCCGGAACGCAGCAACGAACTGCTGGAGAGCGTCACCACGATGCTCTCCGGCGGACCCGACGCCATCGACGCGCAGCGGCGGCTCCGTCTGATCGGTCTCGACCTCGTCGCCGAGACCCGCCGCGCACCGGGCAACAACGTGGCGGGACGTCTGGCGACCCATCCGGTGAAGTTGACCGACCAGCAGTTGCTGGAGGACCTGCTGGTCGTGGCGACCGCGGGCCATCAGACGACCAGCAACTGGATCGGCAACGCGTTGCGGTTGATGCTCACCGACCCCCGGTACACCGACTCCTTCGCCCGGGGGCGGCTGCCGGTCGGGCAGGCGCTGCGGGAGGTCCTCTGGGAGGACACCCCGACGCAGGTGAGCGCCGGGCGGTGGACGACCCGGCCCGTCGAACTGGGCAACGCGCGGATCCCGGCGGGCGACATGCTCCTGCTCGGGCTCTCCGCCGCCAACAGCGACCCGGCCATCCGCCCGCTCGGCGGTCGCGCCCTTCGCGGCTCGCAGGCGTACCTGTCGTACTCGCACGGGCCGCACGGCTGCCCCAACCCGGCGCGGGAGATGGCCGAGTCCATCGCCGCCGCGGGCATCGAGGTGCTGCTCGACTCGCTGCCCGACCTGACCCTCGCGTGTCCCTCGGAGGACCTCCGCTGGTACCCGGGCGTCTGGATCCGCGGGCTGCAGGCGCTCCCGGTGACGTTCACCCCGTCCCTCTACACCGGGCGCGCCCCCGACCCCTGGGCCTGACCACGGCGGCGGCTGCCCGGCGGGCAGCCGCCGCCCCGGTCGCACGGCTCGATCCCTGCGACGGCGCCGCGGGAGTAGCCCCTTCGGCCTATCTTTGTTCCATGAACAAACAAACACCGGACGGCAGCGCCGGGGACGCGGACTACGGCAGGATCGGCGCCGGCTACGCCCACCACCGACGCCCCGACGCCCGCATCGCGTCGGCGATCACCGACGCGCTCGGCGCCGTCCGGACCGTCGTCAACGTCGGCGCGGGGGCCGGCTCCTACGAACCGGTCGGACCGGAGGTGACGGCGGTCGAGCCGTCGCGCTCCATGCGCGCCCAACGGCCGCCCCACCTCTCCCGTGCGGTCGACGGCGTGGCGGAGCGCCTGCCCTTCGACGACGACAGCTTCGACGCCGCCATGTCCACCTTCAGCGTCCACCAGTGGCGTGACCCCGCGGCGGGGCTGGCGGAGATGCGGCGCGTGGCGCGGGGGCCCGTAGTCGTCCTGACCTGCGACCCGGAGCTGGTCCGTGACTTCTGGCTCGCCGCGTACGCACCGTTGGTGCTGGAGACCGAGGCCCGCCGCTACCCGCTCCTGCCGGCCATCGCCGAAGCACTGGGCGGCGACGTCGCCGTCGACCGGGTCCCCGTGCCGCTCGACTGCACCGACGGCTTCAACGAGGCGTATTACGGGCGCCCCGAGCTGCTGCTCGACCCGGGTGCGCGCCAGGCGTGTTCCGCCTGGAGCTTCGTGGAGCCGGACCTGCGGGAGCAGTACGTGGACCACCTCCGCCGGGAGCTGGAGTCCGGGCGCTGGGACGAACTCCACGGCCCGCTCAGGCAGGAGCCCACCTTCGACGGCTCCCTCGTCCTGATCCGCGCCCTGCCCTGACGCCGGGGCCGCGGCGGCCGGAGTCGCCCGCCACCCGCGCGAGTTCGTCACGGAACGGCCACATCGCTACCGCGGGCCGCCGCGGCGCGCCACGCTGGCGGCATGACACGCACCATCCGCGCCGCGTTGGCGGCCACCCTCCTCTCCGCGCTGGCTGTCGGCTGCTCGTCCCGGAACGCCGAGCAGGCATGCTGGGACGCGCTCACCGCCGAATCCGCACCCACCGGCAAGCCCGAGGTCTGCGAGGGAATCCCGCAGGACGACTACGACGTGCTGGTGAGGGTCGCCGGGATCGAACGCGACGGTCTCCAGGGCGAGCTGGACGCCCTCCTCGACCAGCACGGCGGCTGAGTGCGCGCCGGAGCGGGGGGGGCACCGGGCGCCGCGCCGTCGCCCGGACGCAGCGTCGAAGGCCGCGGGGGAGACCGTCCGCGCCTCCCGACGGGCCGCCGCACCGCCGACGACGACCGCACCCGCCCGTACGACGGCGGCCCGCTGCGCGCTCAGCTCCTGGGCGGCTCGGGAGCCTCGTCCGTCGTCTCGCCCGCGGGGCCGCTCCCGGCGGCCTCGCCGGTGTGTCCGACCGGGGTCTCCGTCCAGCTCTCCAGCCGCCAGCCGTCCGTGGGCGAGCCGGTGACGGTCACCACACCGGCGTTCTCCAACTCGCGGAAAGCCACCTCGTCGACCTGCACGTTCCCGGCCCGTGCCGCGGTCCACATGCGGATCGCGGCGCCGTGACTGAACAGGGCGGCGGTCATGCCCTCGGCGGCGACCTCCGCGACCACCTCGTCGAACCGGGCAATGGCCTCCTCGCCCGTCTCTCCGCCCGGCATGCGGCGGGCGGTCTCACCGGCGGCCCAGGCGAAGACCGTGCCGAGGTAGAGACCGATGGAGTCCCCGTCACCGTGCATCTCCAGGTCGCCGGCGGCCAGTTCCCGCAGCCCGTCACGTACGCGCACCTCCAGCCCCAACCTTGTCGCCAGCGGCGCCGCGGTGAGCTGGGTGCGGAGCAGGTTGGAGGCGTAGATCGCCTCGATCCGCTCGCCGGAGAGCACGGCGGGGAGGGCAGCCGCCTGGCTCTCGCCCAGCGGGGTCAGCGCCGGACCGGGCGCGGCGGTGTCCAGCAGGCGCCGTACGTTCGAGGGGGTCTGGCCGTGTCTGATGAGCAGCAGGCGCATGGGTCGGGTCGGTCCTCCTGGTAGCCGTCGGGGGTCCGGTCCACTCTCGCACCGCTGCACGGCGGCGACAGCCCCGGGTGCACCGTCGTCCGCACCCGCCGCGACCTCTGGGCGGGACCGGCGGCGGGGAGCTCGGCGGAGCGCGGCCGGAAGGCCGGGCGGAAACAGTCGTGGAACAGGCCCGGATGCCCGATGGGGCCGAGCCCGTGGTCATCGGGTTCGACGACCCAGCGCTGGACACGTGCCGAGGTCGGCCGAGCGGGCGTGCGCTCGGTCGCCCCGTTCGTGGCGAACAGGTCGTCACCCGCCGCCACCGCGAGCACGTCGAGGTCGAGCGTCGCGGCGCGTCGTAGCGCGTCGCGGTCGGCGCGCCCCATCGTGCGGGCGAAGTCGGCACGGCCGCGGGCCCGGTCGAACGCGACACCGCGCGGCAGCTCCTCGGTCCGGCCGAGGCGCCGCCCCGGGAAGTAGCCGCAGGCGGGTGTGAGCGCGGGCATCGCCACGTGACGGCGCCGGAGCGTGTCGAGCCGGCCATGTCGCCGGGGGTCGGCCCAGTGGGCGTGCTGGGCGCCCACCAGCAGCAGGCGGGAGACCTCGGGGACCCGCGGCGCCAGGCAGGTCGCGAACCCGCCAAGGCTGTGGCCGACGACGACCAGCCGGTCCTCGGGGGCGGTGCGGCGGGCCCGACCGAGCACCGCGACCAGGTCCGGCGTGCCCCACTGGTGGCATCTCACCGGCAGGGACCGGAGCGCTCTCCCGCCGCCGGCCGGACCGGACCGGCCGATGCCGCGGTGGCCCGCCGCCACCGCGCGGAAGGCGGCGTCGGCGAGGTGGGAAGCGGAGCGCCAGTGGTACGACGCCTTGGCGCCGGTGGCCGGTGGCCGGTGCGACGACCACGGTCGGCGGCGGCCGGGGCGAGCACCCGGGCGGTGAGCCGGTAGCCTCGGCGCACTCCACCGCGGTGTCCGTCGCCCGGGTGGACGCCGTGCCCGGGGCCTCGGCGTCACCTGCTTCACCGATCCGAACTCCCCCGGCGGCCTCCAGCCGGTGAGTGCGGCGCCGGCACGTGCGTCCCACTCGCCCCCGCCCCCGTGCAGGGAGGCGCGGCTACGGCGCCCAGGGGGCGAGCATCTCCGACATCGCGTCGGTCAGGGCGAATTGGAGCAGCGGTCCGTAGGTGACCCGGCCGACGCCGAGGCGGCGGAAGCGCTCCAGGTCGTGCTTGACCGGATGGGCGGTGGAGTTCACCGGCACACCGACGGCGCCGACCACCGCGGCGAGCAGCTCGTCGTCGTCCTGGATACGCACCGGGTAGACGCTGTCGGCTCCGGCGCGGGCCAGCGCCCGCAGCCGCTCGATCGCCTCGTCGAGGACGTCGGCGGCGTTCGCCGCGTGCAGGAAGAGGTCGGTGCGGCCGTTGACCCAGAGCGGGACACCCGCGGCGTCGGCCGCCTCGCGGAGACCGGCGACGAAGGCGGCGTGTTCCTCCGTGGTGCGCACCCGCCCGCCGTCCGAGTGGACGGTGTCCTCGATGTTGACGCCGACACCGCCGACCTCCACCAGCCCCGCCACCAGTTCAGCGGGCTCCCGTCCGTAACCGGCCTCCAGGTCGACGGAGACGGGTACCTCGACCGACGCGATAATCGGCCGGACGGCGGCGAGGACGTCCTCGAACGTCTGGCCCTCCTGGTCGGCCGCGCCGCGCGCGTCCGCCAGCGGATGGCTGCCGATCGTCAGAGCCGGGAAGCCGGCCGCGGCGGCGGTGCGCGCCGACCACACGTCCCAGACGGTCGGCAGTACGAGCGGCGCGTGGTCGGAGTGCAGGTGCCTGAGGCGCTGGGCGCGTTCCACAACGGTGCGAGAGTCCATGGCGCCGACGCTACTCCCCCGGCCACCCCGCGCGGGGTAACGACGAGGCGGGCCGAGTCCACCGCCGGCGCCGCGCACGGTCCCGCTCGGCCGTCGTGAGCGGTGGACATCGGCGCCGGGACGTCTCCATCGGTCGGCCGGCGGCTCCACGGGGTGTCCGGCCGACCCGTCGTCAGGAAGCGCTGCCGACCGTGCCGCTCAGATGATCAGAGATGGCGGCGATCACCTTCGGCGCGTGGTCGTTGAGGTAGAAGTGCCCGCCCGGGTAGACGTCGACGGTGCAGTCGCCCGTGGTGTGGGCCTCCCAGGCCCGTGCTTCCTCCAGGGTGGTGAGCGGGTCCTGGTCGCCGGTCAGCACCAGCACCGGGCAGTCCACCGCGGCGCCGGGTTCGCTGCGGTAGCGCTCGACGGCGCGGTAGTCCGCCCGCAGGGCGGGCAGCAGCATCCGTACCAGGTCGGGGTCGTCGAGGATGCCCGCGGCGGTGCCGCTGAGCCGGTCCACCTCGCTGAGGAGGCGGCCGTCGGACGCCTGGTGCAGGGACTCGTCCCGGTAGCGGGAGGGCGCGCGGCGGCCGGACGCGATCAGGCTGACCGGGGCGGAGCCCTCGCGGCTGAGGCGGAGTGCCACCTCGAAGGCGACGATGGCGCCCAGGCTGTGGCCGAAGAGAGCCAGCGGCTTCCCTGCCCAGGGACGGAGCGCGGCGGTGGCGCCGTCCGCCAGTTCCGCGACGGACTCCAGGCACGGCTCCCGGTGGCGGTCCTGACGGCCCGGGTACTGCACCGCCAGCACCTCGGCCGCGGGGGCCAGTGCCTGGGCGACCGGATGGAAGTAGCTGGCGGAGCCGCCCGCGTGGGGGAAGCAGGCCAGTCGCACGGCTGCCTCGGGCGCCGGGCGGAAGCGCCGGATCCAGGTGCTGGTGTCGGTTTCCGTCGTCATGCCCTCAGTCTCTCCGTTCTGTTCGGTCCCGCGGCATCGCTCGTCCGGAACCGGCCCGGAACTGGCCCGGAACCGGCGCCGATCGGTCCCGCGGCGGCCGGGACGGCGCGTCGCGGGACCGAGGGTCGCGGGCTCGTGCCCGTCCCGCTCGCGCGGGGCGAGGTCGCGGGCCGCACCGGCCGCCGTCGGTCGGGCGGGACGGCGCCGGACAGGAGCCTGGGGCCTGTCTGGTGGATCCCGCCTGGCCCGCGGCGCCACGTACCGGACAACCTAGGGCGTGGAGGCGGGCGCCGTGGCGGGCGCGCCCTCGGTGACGGGGCTGCGACCCCGCAGCGGCTCCCACCAGCTCCGGTTGGCGGCGTACCAGCGGATGGTGTCACGGACACCCTCGTCGAAGGGGATCCGGGGGGACCATCCCAGCTCGCGGCGGATCTTCTCCGAGTCGAGCAGGTACCTGCGGTCGTGTCCCGGCCGGTCGGGGACCGTCCGCTTCAACGAGGAGGGCAGGCCGAGTTCGTCGAGCACGAGATCGGCGAGCTCGCGCACGCTGGCCTCGACGCCCGTGCCGACGTGGTAGGTGTCGCCGATCCGCCCGCCGTCGAGCACGGCGGCGATGGCGCGGCAGTGGTCCAGGACGTGGATCCACTCGCGGCGGTTGTCGCTGGACTCGTACACGGGAAGAGGCTCGCCGTCCAGGGCGCGGGTGGTGAAGAGCGGCAGGACCTTCTCGGGGAACTGGTGGGAGCCGTAGTTGTTGGCGCAGTTGGTGATGGTCACCGGGAGCCCGAAGGTCTCGTGGTACGACCGCACGGCGTGGTCCGCGCCCGCCTTGCTGGCGTTGTAGGGGGTCCGCGGCCGGTAGGGGCTGTCCTCGGTGAACATCTCGTCGCTGTCCAGGGCGAGGTCCCCGTAGACCTCGCACGTCGAGATGTGGTGGAACCGCTCCACACCGCTGTGGCGGCAGGACTCCAACAGCTCCTGGGTCTCCAGCACATTGGTCCGGAAGAAGCGTCCGGGGTCGAGGACGGCCAGGCTGTTGTGCGACTCGGCGGCGAAGTTGACGACGGTGGTGACGCCGTGCTCCACCAGCGCTTTCCGCGCCTCCTGGCTGCCGATGCCGGCGTGCACGAACACCACCCCCGGGCGCACGTCCGCCAGATTGCTCTCGGTGCCCGCGTAGGTCAGGGCGTCGAGCGCTACCACGGTGTCGGCGGGGTTGTTCTCCAGCCAGTACCGCACGAAGTGCGAGCCAATGAAGCCGGCCGCTCCTGTCACCATTATCGAAGCCATGCGGCGCACAATAGGCGGCCACCGACGGTTGACCGCACCCGCAGTGGCCCCAGGCCCTCACTAGGGGCCCCTATTCCGACGCCGGCGCCGGGACGACCATCCGGCAGGGGGCCATCCGGGCCCCTGCCGGACGCCCCGCGCGGCCTCACCGATGGCTGCGCTCCGGACAGACGCCACGCGCCCGAAACAGGCCCGGGTTTCCCGGAACCGGTCCGCAGACGGGCACTGCGCCGCAAAATCACTGGTAGCGGCGATCAGCTTTCGGGCATCTGGCGTCCTCGGTCAACTACTGTCCGTCTGTCGGTACTTGACCATGGCTAGATTACGACGCAAAATCTTCGCACGCCGAACCTCCCCCTAGGGGTGCGCGGGATACACAGTGAGACCACGGATCCCGCGAGACAGAAGCCCCGAGATCGAAACCCCCCCAAATGAATCAGAAGCAAACCGCGGAACATCCAGGATTAGCCGCCTCCTGAACCGACCCCTGCAACCCCCTCCATCGGTCATTTCGCCCACAAAGGTGATCCGGTGCGACCAAGGGCGGACCGAAGCACGAGCGAGAACGCTTCACGCAGGTAGCACAGAGCCGTCCCCAGCAATCCGCGCGGCAGAGAACCAGCCTCAGACATGACTACAGACGGATCACCTATCCGGCCGCCGACAGGGGGCCCGGCGGATCGGTCTGCCATGGATCGCACACGAAGTGGACATGGCGCCCGGTCGGCCCGGCGCAGGCCGAGAGACAGGAATCATATGGATGTGAACTCGGGGATTCACCGCCAGCACCTCCTGCGCGACAGCAGCATCCGCGAGGAGTCCCCCAGCCGCTCCCTCCCGGTAGCAGTTCCCGGCCGGGCCGCCAACGCATGGATCGGAAGGGGGCATTCATCATGTTAATAGATCGAGGGCACGCGCTGCACTCCCTGCGAGAGATCCTCCAGGAGTGCGTCAACGGCCGCGGTCACTTCGTCATGGCCAGTGGAGGGCTGGCCAGTGGGAAGACCGCGCTGATGCAGGAATTCCAGGATGTCGCCCTGGACGCGGGTGCACTGGTCCTCTCCGCCGCCGGCGCCCGTGCCGAGACGCACGCCCGCCACGGTGTGCTGTCCCAGCTCTGCCGCAGCGCCGCTCTCCCTGGGCACCTCAGGGAGCTGGTGGAGTCGGGGCTGGGCGGGGAGCGGTCCGACTCCGAGGCGGAGAACGACTCCCGGGCACGGGAGTTGTGCGACGCGCTGCTGGAGACGTCCCGGGCGCAACCCGTCGTCATCGCCGTGGACGACGTCCAGTTCGCCGATCCCGCGACCCTGCAGACGCTGCTGCGCCTGCGCAGGCGCATCCGCTCCTCGCGGGTGGTCCTGCTGTTCACCGAGTGGACGTGTCCCGCGAACCCACGCTCCCGACTGCTGACGGAGTACACCCAGCAGCCGCACTGCCGCATCGTGCTGCGCCAGCTGAGCGAGCGCGGTACCGCCGAGCTGCTGGCGCAGGAACTCGGCGACGCCGCGACCCCTGAACTGGTCGCCCGCTGCAGCGACCTGTCCGGAGGCAACCCCCTGCTGATCAAGGGGTTCGTGGAGGACGTCCGCACCGGGCCTCCGCACCGGCACGGACCGGTGGGCAGCGGCGTCCTGGGCGTGGCCTACCGCCGGGCGGTACGGGACTGCCTGCACCGCTGGGACCGGGCCCTGTCCGACGTGGCGGAGGGAGTGGCCGTCCTGGGGTCGTCCGCCGACCCCAAGCGGGTCGCCCAGCTCCTGGACGTGACGCCCGAATGCGTGGGCCAGTCCCTGAACGTGCTGGAGATGGCCGGCCTCGCCAGGGGATGCTCCTTCCGTCACCCGGAGATCAGCGCGGCGGTGCTGGAGGGGTTGCCCCCCGGTGTTCGCGGTCACCTCCACGCCAAGGCGGCCGAGCTCCTCTACGAGTCCGGCGCGGAGACCTTGGAGATCACCCGGCACATCGTCAGTGCCGACCAGCTGCCCGGCCCGTGGGCGGTTCCGATACTCCGCCAGGCGGCGCGCAAGGCCGCAACCGAGGAGGAGGTGGAACTGACCGTCAAGGGCCTGGAGTTGGCGCTTCGCGACTGCGAGGAGCGGGACCAGCTCTTCTTCCGGACCGAGTTGGTGGAGGTGGCCTGGCGGGTGAACCCGCTGGCCGCGGTCAGGCACCTGCCCGCGCTGCGACAGGCGATGGCCGAAGGGCGGCTCGGACAGCGGGACCTGCTCTCCCTCATCCGGCATCTGCTCTGGCAGGGCGACACCGAGGGGGCGGCGGAACCCGTCGCGGCCCTGCTGGAGTCGGTCGGGACCGGGGACACGCGGCTCGTGGCGCAGCTCTCCATGTGCTACGAGCTGGTCCACGGCGTGCCCTACGACCATCCGGACCGGAGCACCGTCCTCGCCGGCAACCGGAAGCCGCCGTTCACGCCGTCGTGGTCGCGGGCGACCGCGACCCGCTCGCAGAACGCCCGCAACGAGCTGATGCACTCCGCGGAGCGGATCCTGCAGGGGCAGATCAGCGACACCGTTCCGGAGGCCAGCGCCCTGGCCATCCTCATCATGGACCGGGAGGGGCACTCCCGGCGCGCGCAGTACTGGTTCGAGACGCTGATGGCCGAGGCGGTCCGGCAGGGGGCGGTGACCTGGCAGGCGCTGCTGGGCACGGTCAGCGCGCACATGGCGCTGCGGCGCGGCGACATGGCCACCGCCGCGGCGCGGGCCGAGGTCGCCCTGGGGCTCCTCCACGCACAGAGCTGGGGGGTGCTCATCGGGTTCCCGCTGTCGGTGCTGGTGCTCGCGCACACGGCCATGGGCAACCACGAGCGGGCCGGCAAGGAACTGGAGCGCGCCGTCCCGGACGCCATGGCCACGACGGTCTCCGGACTCCAGTACCTCCGGGCGGGCGGCCACTATCACCTCGCCACCGGGCGGCCCTTCGCGGCCATCGAGGAGTTCGAGCGCTGCGGGGCGCTGGCCCGCGAGGGCCGGATGGACATCCCGGGGCTGATCCCCTGGCGGAGCGACCTGGCGCAGGCCCACCTCCAGTTGGGTCAGCCGAAGAAAGCCAGGGCACTGGCGACGGAGCAGTTGGAGCTGCCCGCCGCCGCCCGGGACGCCTGGGTCCGCGGCATCTCCCTGCGGCTGGTCGCCGCCGGGAGTCCGCCCGCCGAGCGGGTGCCGCGGTTGCAGGACGCGATCCAGTCCCTGGAGCACTGCGGGGACAGGCTGGAGCTGGCGCGGGCGCTGGCGGACCTCGGACAGACGCACCAGGCGCTGGACGAGCTCGACCAGGCCCGGCTGGTGGCCAGGCGTGCCGACCAGGAGGCCAAGGCGTGCAGCGCCGAGGTCGCCGGCACCGCGCAGGCGCACCGTCCGCCGTCCGAGCGTCCGCGGCGCGAGCCCGCCGCGGACGCGGTGCAGGGTGAGGGGATGGTGGCGTTGAGCGAGGCGGAGCGGAAGGTCGCGGCGCTCGCCGCGTTCGGGCACACCAACCGGGAGATCGGCCGCAAGCTGTACATCACGGTCAGTACCGTGGAGCAGCACCTGACGCGGGCGTACCGCAAGCTCAACGTGAACCGCCGCACGGATCTGCCGACCGAGTTGGCGGCGCACCAGGAAGCTGCCTAGCTCCTGTCCGGTGAACGCCGCGGGCCGGACACCGCGGGCCAGACATCGCGGGCCAGACACCGCGGGCCAGGTGGGACCTACCAGACAGGGCCCGGTCTCCCGGCGCTTCCACCGCCCGACCCCGAGCTGGGGAACTCCGGCCGGGTACCGCATGCAGGCGGTGCCCGGCCGGCGGCGTCAGGTGCCCTGTTCGAGCTCCTCGTCGAGGATCTGGAAGAGCTCGTCGGCGCTGACCGACTCCAGCGCACCGGCGCCTTCGCCGTCGTTGCCGGACTCCGTCCAGGCCGAGGCGAGTTCCCGAAGGCGGGCGGGGATTCCGGGGTCGCGCCGCTGCTCGGGGGTGGCCGCGGCCAGGGCTCGTTCCAGCGCGCCGATACGGGCGGCGAGGTCGGACGCGGGCACGGCGTCGGGGATGGACTCACCGCCGCTGCCGATGTGTTCGGCGACCAGCAGCCGCGTGACCGCGGCCGTGGTCGGGTGGTCGAAGACCAGGGTCGCAGGCAGGCGCACGCCGGTGTGCTCGTGCAGTCGATTCCGCAGCTCGACTCCCATCAGGGAGTCGAAGCCCAGTTCCAGGAAGCCGCGTTCGGGGTCGACGGTGCGGGTGCGGTCGTAGCCCAGGAGGGTCGCGGTCTCGGCGCGCACGAGAGCGAGCAGAGCCCGTTCGGCCTCCTCCGCGGAGAGTCCGGCGAGCCGCTGTGCCCAGCTCTCCGTCGCGGCGCCGGCCGCGGTGCGACGGACGGGCGAGGGCAGCAGGCGGCGGAGGACCGCGGGGGCGGGCTCGGTTCTCTCCGCCATGGTGCTCAACTCCAACCGCACGGGCAGCAGTACGGGTTCGCGGTGCCGCAGCGCGGCGTCGAACAGGGCGAGCCCTTCGGCGGCGGAGAAGCCGAGGACCCCGGTGCGCCTCATGCGCTGCACGTCCGCGTCCTGGAGGTTTCCCCCCATGCCTCCCCCTGCCCACAGCCCCCAGGCCAGGGACGTCGCGGGGAGCCCCCGGGCGTGCCGGTGCTCGGCGAGGGAGTCGGTGAAGGAGTTGGCCGCCGAGTAGTTGGCCTGGCCTGCCGCGCCCATGGCGCCGGCCACGGAGGAGAAGAGCACGAAGGCGGCGAGCTCCAGGTCGCGGGTCAGTTCGTGGAGCAGCCAGCCGGCGTCGACCTTGGGGCGCAGCACGGTGTCCAGCCGGTCCGGTGTCAGCGCGGTGAGGATGCCGTCGTCCAGGACTCCCGCCGTGTGGAGCACCGCGGTGAGCGGCTGCCCGGCGGGGACGGCTCGGATCAGACCGGCGAGTTGGTCGCGGTCGGTGACGTCGCAGGCGGCGACGGTGACCGTCGCACCGAGGTCGGCCAGGTCGTCGCGGAGCTCTGCCGCGCCGGGTGCGTCGGCGCCGCGGCGGGAGGTCAGCAGCAGGTGGCGGACGCCGTGCTCCGTGACGAGGTGGCGGGCGATCAGCGCGCCCAGCGCGCCGGTCCCGCCGGTGACCAGGACGGTCCCCTCGGGGGCGAAAGCGGGCGCGGTGTCCGTCGTGTCGTCGGCGACGGCCATCCTGGCGACGAGGACGCGTCCCTCGCGGACGGCGACGGCGGGCTCGTCGCTCCCGGCGGCGCGGAGCAGGTCGGGGACCGGCAGCGCCGTCGGGCCGTCGGTTCCGGGCTGCTCGCCGAGGTCGAGCAGCCCGAACCTTCCGGGCTGTTCGAGTTGGGCGGCGCGCAGCATCCCCCACAGCGGCGCGTGGGCCAGGGCGGGCACGGTGTCCCCGGCCGTGGCGGCGATCGCGCCGCGCGTGACCAGGACGAGCCGGGACCGGGCGAGCCGTTCGTCGGCGAGCCAGTCGTGGGCGAGCCGCAGGGCGTCGTGGGCGGCCCGGCGGGTGGCGGTGGGCAGCGTCTCTCCGGCGGCCGGGCACGGCAGGGGGAGGAAGACGGTGCCCGGGGCTTCGCCTCCGTCGTCGAGTCGGCGGCGCAGCTCCGGCAGGCCGGGGAAGGCCGAGGGCTCGACGCCCGCCTCGCGGAGGGCGCCGGCGAGCGGCTCCGGCCGGTCCCCGAGGACTGCGCAGCCACCGGGCCGGGGCTCGGCGGTGTCGGTGGGCAGCGGCAGCCAGTCGATCCGGTAGAGCGGCAGGGCGGTGGCGCTCGGGGCGGTATCGCCCTCGGCGGGTGGCATGGGCCGGAGGGTGACGGAGTCGACGGTCACCACGGGCGCGCCGGTCGGGTCGGTCAGTTCCAGGGAGACCGTGCCGGGACCGCGGGGCGTGATCCGGGCCCGCACGTCGGTGGCGTGGGCGGCGTGCAGGGTGACGCCGCTCCAGGCGAAGAGCAGCAGGGAACCGCCCTCGCTGCCGGGGAGGTCCACCAGTTGCAGGGCCGCGTCCAGCGCGGCCGGATGCAGCCCGAACCGCGTGGCGTCGTCGCGGGCCGTCTCCGGCAGGCTGATCTCGACGTAGGTCTCCTCGCCGCGGATGTGGGCGGCGCGGATGCCGCGGAACACGGGTCCGAAGTCGTGACCGCGGCGGGCGAGGTCCGCGTACAGGGTGTCCGTGGGCAGCGCCTGCGCCCCGTCGGGGTTCCACGGGGCCGGCCGCGGGGCGGCGGGCGCCTTGGGGCCGAGGAGACCGGCGGCGTGCCGCACCCAGCCGTCGTCGCGTCGGGCGCCGGCCGGGCGGGAGTACACGGTGACGGTCCGGCGCGCGTCGGGGTCGGGGGCTGCGGCGACCACCCGGAGGTCGACGGTGGCGTCCGGGGCCAGCCGCAGGGGTGCGTGCAGCGTGAGCTCCTCGACGTGCGGGCAGCCCGTCTCGTCGCCTGCTCGGACGGCGAGTTCGACGAAGGCGGTCCCGGGGAAGACGATCTCGCCGCCGACGCGGTGGTCGGCGACCCAGGGGTGGGTGCGCGGCGAGATGCGTCCGGTGAGGACGGTGTCGTGGCTGTCGCCGGTGCGGACGACGGCGCCGATCAGCGGGTGGCCGGCCGCGGTCTGGCCGAGGGCCGCCGGGCCGTCTCCGGAGGCCCGCGTGTCCTGCCAGTAGCGGCTGCGCTGGAAAGCGTAGGTCGGCAGCGGGGTGGGACGGCCCCCGTGGCGCTCCAGCAGCTGCTCCCACCCGACCGGTGCGCCTTCGGTGTGCAGTCGCGCCACCGCCATCAGGGTCGTGGCGTCCTCCGCCTGGCCGGGCCGGAGCAGCGGGAGGACGGCGATATCGCCGGTGTTCTCCTCGGTGAGGCCGCTGAGCACGGCGTCCGGGCCGAGTTCCACGGCTCGGCGGACACCGAGCCGGGCCAGGGTGGCCACCGCGTCGCCGTAGCGGACGGTGCCGCGGAGCTGGTGTGCCCAGTACTCGGCGGTGACGGGCTGTCGGGCCGGCAGTTCCTCCCCGGTGGCCGTGGAGACCACGGCGAGCCGGGGAGGCCGGTGCGTGATCGCGGCGGCCTCGGCGCGGAAGTCCTCCAGGACGGGTTCCATCAGCGGGGAATGGAAGGCGTGCGAGACGCGCAGGCGCCTGACGCGGTGGCCGGCCGCGACGAGGTCGGCGGCAGCGGCCTCCACCGAGGTCTCGGGGCCCGAGATCACCACCGAGGAGGGGCCGTTGACGGCGCCGAGCGCAAGGCCGTCGTGGACGGCCAGCAGGGGCAGCACCTCCGCCTCGGGGGCGGTGACGGCGGCCATGGCTCCCCCGCCGGGAAGCCCGGCCATCAGCCTGCCGCGGGCGGCGACCAGGGCAGCGGCGTCGTCGAGTGAGAGCATCCCCGCGGCGTGCGCGGCGGTGATCTCGCCGATGGAGTGGCCGGCGACCGCGTCGGGCGTCACCCCCCAGGACTCCAGCAGTCGGAACTGTGCGGTCTGGAGGGCGAACAGCGCCGCCTGCGCGTAGTCGGTGCGGTGCATCACCGCGGCGTCCGGACCTTGCGGGTCGGCGAAGAGCGCTGCACGGAGCGGGAGTTCGAGGTGTCCCAGGTGGGGGTCGAGCGCCTCGCAGGCGGCGTCGAACGCCTCCGCGAAGGCGGGGAAGGCCGCGGCCAGTTCGGCTCCCATACCGGGTCGCTGTCCGCCCTGTCCGGAGAAGAGAAAGGCGGTGCGGCCCCGGGGGCGGGCCGTGCCGCGTGCCACGCCGGCGGCCTGGACGCCGTCCGCGACGGCGGCGAGCGCCGCGCGCAGTTCGTCGCGGTCGCGCCCCAGGGCGACGGCGCGGTGGTCGAACGCGGTGCGCTGCCGGGTGAGGGAGTGAGCGATGTGGGGCAGTGGGACGTCGGGGGCGGTGCCGGTCCACTCCAGCAGCCGCGCCGCCTGGGCGCGCAGCGCCTCCTCGGAGCGGGCCGCCAGCGGCCAGGGCAGCACGGCGCCCGGGCCGGGCCGGTCGCCCGCCCTCCGCTCCGGGTGGTCGCCGGTGCCGGCGGCGGGGACGGGCGGTTCCTCGACGATGACGTGCGCGTTGGTACCGCTGATCCCGAAGGAGGACACGCCGGCGCGACGGACGCGTTCCCCGGCGGGCCACTCCTGCGCCTCAGTGGCCAGCCGCAACGTGCCGCTGGACCAGTCCACGTGCGGGGAGGGCTCGGCCGCGTGCAAGGTGCGGGGCAGACGGCCGTGCTGGAGCCCGAGCACGGTTTTGATGACACCGGCAACACCGGCGGCGGCCTGGGTGTGGCCGACGTTCGACTTCACCGATCCCAGCAGCAGCGGGCGGCCGTCGGGACGGTCACGACCGTAGGTGCCGAGCAGCGCCTGCGCCTCGATGGGATCGCCGAGGGTGGTGCCGGTGCCGTGTGCCTCGACCACGTCCACCTCCGCGGGCCGCAGCCCGGCGTCGGCCAGTGCGCTGCGGATGACGCGCTGCTGGGCGGGGCCGTTGGGGGTGGTGAACCCGCTGGAGGCGCCGTCCTGGTTGACCGCGGTGCCGCGCAGCACCGCCAGTACCGGGTGCCCGTTGCGTTCGGCGTCGGAGAGCCGTTCGAGCAGCAGCACTCCAGCGCCCTCGGCGCAGCCGACGCCGTCCGCCTCGGCGGAGAACGCCTTGCACCGGCCGTCCCGGGCGAGACCGCGCTGTTCGCTGAAGTAGACGAACATCTCGGGCAGCGCCATCACGGTGACGCCGCCGGCCAGCGCCAGCGAGCACTCCCTCGCGCGCAGCGCCCGCGCGGCCAGGTGGAGGGCGACCAGCGAGGAGGAGCAGGCCGTGTCGACGGAGACGGCCGGCCCCTCCAGGCCGAGGGTGTACGCCACCCGGCCGGAGACGAGGCTGCCGTCGCTGCTGCCCGCGCCGTAGTCGTGGTACATCACGCCGGTGAACACCCCGGTGTCCCCGCCGCGCAGCCGCTCCGGGGGGATGCCTGCGCGTTCCACGGCCTCCCAGCAGATCTCCAGGAAGAGCCGCTGCTGCGGGTCGAGCGCGCGGGCCTCGCGGGGGGAGATCCCGAAGAACTCGGGATCGAAGTCGGCCGCGTCGTGCAGGAACCCGCCCTCGCGGGCGCAGCTCTTGCCGGGTTCGCCGGGCTCGGGGCTGTAGAGGCCGGGAAGGTCCCATCCCCGGTCGTCGGGGAATCCGGTGACGGCGTCGGTGCCGGATTCCAGCAGCCGCCAGAACTCCTCGGGGGTCGTGACCCCGCCGGGGTAGCGGCACCCCATGGCGACAATGGCGACCGGCTCGGTCTCCCTCGCGCGCAACCGGTCGTTCTCCTGGCGTAGTTCCTCGTTCTCCAGGAGCGTGCCGCGCAACGCCTCGACCAGTTGCCCGGCCTGATCGGCGCTGGTGTCCGGGGCTCCGGGGGCGTTCTCCGGAGCGGTGCTCTCGGTGTCGTCGACAGTCACGGTGTCACTCCCCTGCGCGGCTGCTGCGGCGGCCCATGGCCAGTTTGATCAGGTCGTCGGCATCCATGCTGCCGATGGCCGGTGTCTCGGCGGCGGCCGGTGGCCCGGTGGGGTCCGCGGCGGGCGGCCCGGTCGGGCCGGGGTCGGGCGGGCCCGCATCCGCTGCCGGCTCGACCAGTTCCTCCTCCAGCTCCTCCAGGAGATAGGTGGCCAGTTGGGCCGGTGTCGGGTAGTCGAACATCAGGGTCGCCGAGAGCCGCAGCCCGGTGGCGGCGCCCAGGCGGTTGCGCAGTTCCAGGGCGGCCAGTGAGTCGAGTCCGAGGTCGGTGAAGCCACGCTCCTCGTCCACGGTCGAGTCCCCGGCGTGGCCCAGTACACCGGCGGCGTGGGTGGTCACCAGCTCCCGGATCCGCTGTTCCCGTTCCTCGTGGGACAACTCGGCGAGCTGCGCGAGCAGTTCCTCCGGGTCCTGCCGCACCGGCTCGGTACGGGCGGCCCGGCGGGTGGTGGCCGCCTCGGCCACCTCGCCGCGCAGCAGCGCCGGGAGCGCGGTGCGCGCGGTGAGCGCCTTCCGGTCAAGCCGGAGCGGCACGAGTACCGGCCGGCCGGTGGCGAGGGCGGCGTCGAAGAGGTCCAGCGCCTCGTCGGTCGCCAGCGCGGGCAGGCCCTGGCGCGCCAACCTCTCGGCGTCGATGCCGCTGCCGTCGGCGGTCCCCTCCCACAGCCCGTAGGCAAGGGCGGTGGCGGGCAGGTCGTCGGCCGCGCGGCGCTCGGCGAGCGCGTCCAGGAACAGGTTGGCGGCGGCGTAGTTGCCCTGGCCGGCGGCCATCACCAACCCACCCGCCGAGGAGAGCAGCACGAACGCGGCGAGGTTCCGGTCCCGGGTCAGCTCGTGCAGGTGCCAGGCGGCGTCTGCCTTGGGCCGAAGCACACGGTCCAGGTGGTCCGGGGTGAGCTCGGTCGTGACGGCGTTGTCCATGAGACCGGCCGCGTGGATCACGGCCGTCAGCGGCCGGTCCGCCGGGACGGCGTCCAGCAGCGCGGCCAGGGCGTCCCGGTCCGCGACGTCGCAGGCGGCGACCTCCACCTCGGCGCCGAGCGCCGTCAGCTCCTCGCGCAATTCTCCCGCTCCCGGAGCGGCCGGTCCGCGACGGCTGGTGAGCAGGATCCGCCGGGCGCCGTGGCCCTTCACCAGGCGGCGCGCGAGGAGCCCGCCGAGCAGCCCGGTGCCGCCGGTGATCAGCACAGTCCCCTCCGGGTCCCAGCGGTCCGTTCCCGAACCCTCGGGAGGCGGATCGGTCACGAGCCGCGGTACCAGCAGGGTGGCGCCGCGGAGTGCGGTCTCGGGTTCGTCCGCCGCGAGCACGGCGGCCAACGCCCCGGCCGCGCCGGGGTCGTCGACCAGGTCGGTCAGCAGCAGCCGTCCCGGGTGTTCGGCCTGCGCCGCGCGCACCAACCCCCAGCCGGCGGCCTGCACCGGATCCGGCGCGGGGTCGTCGGGGGCCACGGTGACGGCGCCGCTCGTGCGGACGACCAGACGGCTGTCGGCGAACCGCTCGTCCTCCAGCCAGTTCCGCAGTCCGCCGAGGGCGCGCCGGGTCAGCGCACGCAGGGCGGCCGGGACGTCCTCGGCGTCCGGGGGTTCGACGGCCAGGTCCAGCAGGACGACGGGCGGCGCGGGCCGGCCGGCGTCCGCCTGGGCGAGCGCGTCGGCGAGGTCCGGACAGGGGGCGGCGGCAGGTGCGGGCACCGGTGGCAGTTCCGTCCACGCGATGCGGTGGAGGGATTCTCCGGCGCGGTGCGACGGCGCCAGTTGTCCTGCCTCGACGGGGCGTGTCGCGAGCGAGTCGACGGTCAGCACCGGGGCGCCCGCGGCGTCGGCGAGCGTCAGCGACGACGGTTCCCCGGCCTCGCCACCACCGCGGACCGCGACCCGCAGGGCGCCGGCGCCGGTGGCGTGCAGGGTGACGCCGGTCCAGGCGAAGGGAACGCGGGTCTCACGGAGGGTCCGCGGATCGCCGCCCGCCAGGAAGTCGGTGACCCCGAGCGCCGAGTCCAGCAGGGCCGGGTGCAATCCGAAGCCTCCCGCCTCCGCGGCCCGTCCCTCGGGAAGGGACACCTCGGCGTACACCTCGGCGCCCCTGCGCCAGACGCGGTGCATGCCCTGGAACATCGGGCCGTATCCGTAGCCGAGTTCGGAGAGCGCCTGGTAGATCCCGGCGGTGTCCACCGATTCGGCTCCGGGCGGCGGCCACTGTGCCAGGTCGGCGGCGGATGCGGCGAAGGGTGCCGCATGGCGCGCGAGGAGGCCGGAGGCGTGCCGGGTCCACGGGGTGCCGGGTGGGGAGTCCTCGGCGCGCGCGTAGATCGTCAGCGGGTGCCCGTCGCCGACGGTGGCCCCCACCACTACCTGGATGGCCACGCCCCCTCGTTCGGGGATCAACAGCGCTGCTTCCTGCGTGAGTTCCGCGACAACGGGGAATCCTGCCTCGTCGCCGGCCCTGATGGCCAGCTCGACGAAGGCAGTGCCGGGCAGGATCAGCCGGTCCAGGATCCGGTGATCGGCGAGCCAGGGCTGCGTGTCGAGGGAGAGCCTGCCGGTCAGCACCACTCCGTCCGTCTCGGGCGACGGGACGACGGCGCCGAGCAGTGGGTGACCGACCCGGCCGAGCCCGGCCGCGGACACGTCCCCCGTCGCGGGGGTGGCGTCGAGCCAGTACGTGCGGCGTTGGAAGGCGTAGGTCGGCAGGTCGACGCGTCGTGCTCCCGTCCCGGCGAAGAACGCGGGCCAGTCCACGGCAACGCCCTGGGTCCGGAGACGGGCCACTGCTTCGACGAGGGTTCGGCCCTCGTCCTGCCCGCGGCGTGCGGTGGGGACGGCGAGGGTGTCCGGGCCTGCGCTCTGTTGGGCGAGGGCGGTGAGGGTGGTGTCGGGTCCGATCTCCAGGAACCGGGTCACCCCCTGCACCTGCGCGGCGGCGACCGCGTCGGCGAACCGCACCGACTCCCGCACCTGACGCACCCAGTACTCCGACCCGAACACCGACTCCGGCTCACCGGTCAGCGTCGAGATCAACGGCAGCTTCGCCGGCTTGTGCTCCACCCCCTCCAGGACCTGCCGGAACTCCGCCAGCATCGGCTCCATCAACGACGAGTGGAACGCATGCGACACCCGCAGGCGGCTCTTCCGCCAGGCCTTGTCCTCGCAGACCGACTCGACTGCGGCGACCGCCTCAACCGTCCCCGACACCACAACCGATGCAGGCCCGTTGACCGCAGCAACACCGGCGCCCTCGATGCCGGAAAGAACAGCCGCGACATCCGCCTCGGCAGCGGCGACCGCGAGCATCGCCCCACCCTGCGGCAGCGCCTGCATCAACCGGCCACGCGCAGCCACCACCGCACACGCATCCGCCAGACTCCACACCCCCGCAACATGCGCAGCCGCCAACTCACCAATCGAATGACCCACCAACACATCCGGCGCCAACCCCCAGGACTCCACCAACCGGAACAACGCCACCTCAAACGCAAACAACGACGACTGCGCCCACACCGTCTCGTTCAACCGCTCACCACCCTCGCCAACCACCTTCCGCACCGGCGCATCCAGATACCGATCAAGCTCCCCACACACCTCATCAAACGCCGCCGCAAACACCGGAAACGCCCCACCAAGCCCCTCACCCATACCCACCCGCTGCGACCCCTGCCCCGAGAACAGGAACGCCGACAGTCCCTGCTGCCGTGCCCGCCCGGTGATCAGGCACGGGTCGGAACGACCGTCCGCGAGCGCCTGGAGTGCCTGTTCGGCCCCGTCCGCGTCGTCGGCCCCGGCAAGCACTACTGCCCGGTGGTCCAACGGGGCACGGGTGGTGGCCAGGGAGTAGCCGATGTCCGTCGCCGACCAGGGCAGGTCGCCCGACCGCAGTAGTTCGAGGAGACGCGCAGCCTGGCCGCGCAGCGCGTCGTCGCTGCGGGCGGCGAGTGGCAGGGGCACCACGGGCGGCGCCGCGGTCACCGGCACGGCGGGAGTGGGGTTCTCCCGGGGCGCTTCCTCCAGGATGAGGTGGGCATTGGTACCGCTGATCCCGAACGACGAGACACCGGCACGTCGGGTGCGCTCCCCCGCCGGCCAGGGGGCCGGTTCGGTGGGGAGGTGGACGTGTCCCACGGTCCAGTCCACGTGCGGTGACGGCGCGTCCAGGTGCAGGGTGCGTGGTACCTGTTCGTGGTGGAGGGCCAGGACAGTCTTGATGATGCCGGCCACTCCGCCCGCGGCCTGGGCGTGCCCGATCATGGACTTGACCGAACCGACGACCACCGGTCGGTCCTGCTCGCGGTCCTGACCGTAGGTCGCCAGCAGCGCCTGCGCCTCGATCGGGTCACCCAGTCGGGTACCGGAGCCATGGGCCTCGACGACGTCGATGTCGGTGGGGTTCAACCCGGCGGTGGCGAGCGCCTGCCGGATGACACGTTCCTGGGACGGCCCGTTGGGAGACGTCAGACCGTTGGAGGCGCCGTCCTGGTTGACGGCGGACCCGCGGATGACGGCCAGCACCGGATGGCCGTTGCGGCGGGCGTCGGAGAGCCGCTCCACCGCCACCACGCCGGCGCCCTCGGCCCAGCCGACGCCGTCGGCGGCAGCCGCGAAGGACTTGCAGCGCCCGTCGGGCGACAGCACGCCCTGGCGGCTGGAGTCCACGAACAGGTCGGTGGCCGACAGCACGGTCACACCACCGGCCAGCGCCAGGGAGCACTCACCCGCGCGCAGCGCCTGGATCGCCAGGTGCAGCGCCACCAGCGAGGAGGAGCAGGCGGTGTCCACGGTCATCGCGGGGCCTTCGAGGCCCAGCAGGTAGGAGACGCGACCGGAGACGACGCTGCCGGAGCTGCCGTTGGCCAGATACCCCTCGACCTCGCGCGGCGCCTGCTTGAGGCGGCTGCCGTAGTCATCGTACATGACCCCGGCAAAGACACCGGTGCGGCTGCCGCGCAGCGAGGCGGGGTCGATACCGGCGCGTTCGAAAGCCTCCCAGGAGATCTCCAACAGCAGCCGCTGCTGGGGGTCCATGGCCAGGGCCTCGTTCGGTCCGATGCCGAAGAACTCGGCGTCGAAGTCGGCTGCGCGGTGCAGGAAGCCGCCCTCGCGGGCGTAGGTCTTGCCACGGCGGCCCGGCTCGGGGTCGTAGACCCCCTCGGTGTCCCAACCGCGGTTGGTGGGGAATCCGGTGACGGCGTCGGTGCCGTTCGCCAGCAGGGTCCAGAACTCCTCGGGGGTGGTGACGTCCCCGGGGTAGCGGCAGCTCATGCCGACGATGGCGATCGGCTCGTCCCGGGGCGAGCCCGCCGCCGGCGCGCGGCGGATCTCCTTCGCCACGTCGGCCCGCGCGACGTCGGTGAGCTTCCCCTTCAGGTGGTCCGCCACCGCTCGGGCCGTCGGGTGGTCGAAGACCAGGGTGGCCGGGAGGCTGACGCCGGTGGCCTGGCCGAGAAGGTTGCGGAGTTCTACGGCGGCCAGGGAGTCGAAGCCCAGCTCCTTGAAGGCGCGTCCGGACGCGACCGCTTGGGCCCCGTCGTGGCCGAGCACGGCCGCGACGTGCTGCTGCACCAGCTCCAGGAGGGTGCGGTCGACCTCGGCCTCGGTGAGCTGCGCCAGCCGTCGCCGCAGCGGGCTGTCCGCGACGGCCGGAGCGGCGGCGGCTCGCCGGACCGTGCGGTGCTCGACGAAGTCTCGCAAGAGCGCTGGGAGTTCGTCTCCGCGCGCTGCGAGGGCCACGCGGTCCGTCCGGAGGGCGGTCACCACCGGCTGCCCGCAGGCGCGTGCCGCGTCGAAGAGGGCGAGTCCTTCCTCGGCGCTGATCGCGGGCATCCCCAGCCGCGCCATCCGAGCGAGGTCGGCGCTGCCGAGCTCGCCGCCGAGGCCGGTGTTCTCGGCCCACAGCGCCCAGGCGACGGAGGTGGCGGGCAGTCCGGCGGCGTGCCGGTGGGTCGCGAGCGCGTCGAGGAAGACGTTGGCGGCGGCGTAGTTGGCCTGGCCCGCCGCGAGCACCTGTCCCCCGGCCGAGGAGAAGAGGATGAAGTCGTCGAGCGGAAGGCCGCGGGTGAGCTCGTGGAGGTTCCACGCGGCGTCGGCCTTGGGGGCGAAGACGCGGCGGAACTGCTCCGGTGTCAGGTCACCGGTCAGACCGGCGTCGGCGACGCCGGCCGTGTGGACGACGGCGGTCAACGGGTGGGCCTCCGGGATCCGTTCCAGGAGATCGGACAGCTGCGCCCGGTCGGCGACGTCGCACGCCACCACCTCGACCGCGGCGCCCAGTCGGGAGAGTTCGGCGCGCACCTGCTCCGCGCCGGGGGCGTCCGGCCCGCGTCGGGAGACCAGCAGCAGGTGCCGCACCCCGTGGGAGCGCACCAGGTGGCGCGCCACCAGCACGCCGAGGCCGCCCGTGCCCCCGGTCACCAGGACGGTTCCCGTGCGGTCCCACTCCGTTCGCGCGGACGGGGCGCTGTCGGCACGGATGAGCCGCGGCACCAGCACCTCGCCGCCTCGCACCGCGGCCTCCGGCTCGCCGGAGAGGACCGCGCGGACGACGGCCGGGGCCCCCAGCCGCTCCCAGGTGCGCTCGTCCACGTCGAGCAGGTGGAAGCGCCCGGGGTTCTCCTCCTGCGCCGCGCGCACCACGCCGTGCACGGCGGCGTGATGCAGCACCTGCCGCTCGTCGGCGGTGTCGGGCGCGGTGGCGCCCCGAGTGACCACGACCAGCCTGGCGGCGGTGAACCGGGGCGAGGACAGCCACTCGGCGAGCACGTCCCGCACCGCGACGGCAGCGGCGCGCGCGCCGGTGGGCGGCGTCGCCGCCGGGTCGGGGTCCGGGCACGGGAGCAGCACGGTTCCGGGCGCTTCGGCACCCTTTGCCAGAGCCTCCTCCAGCGCGGCCAGGTCGCGGTATCCTGCGTGTTCGTCCGTCGCGGCTCGGCCGAGCAGGGCCCACGAGGTGTCAGCGGGGGCGGCGGCGATCGCGGTCGCGCCGGACAGCGGACGCCAGGAGATCCGGTGCAGCGCGTCGTGGCCCGCGGAAGCGGCCGGCGCGAGCTGCTCGGCGGAGACCGGCCGGGAGACCAGCGACTCCACCGTCATCACGGGTGCGCCGGTTGCGTCGGCCACGGCGATGGTCGAGACCTCCTCGCCGTCCAGCTGGCCGATACGGACGCGGAGGACCTCGGCGCCGGAGGCGTGCAGGGTGACCCCGCGCCAGGCGAAGGGCAGCAGCGTCGAGGCCGCTGCGCCGTTGAGCACGCCATTGAGCAGATCCGCGTGCATGGCGATGTCCAGCAGCGCGGGATGCAGACCGAAGTCCCGTGCGGTCGAGGCCAGTTCCGGGCCCGCGACGACCTCGGCGAAGATCTCGTCCGCGCCGCGCCAGGCGGCCCGCAGCCCCTGGAAGGCCGGGCCGTAGCCGTAGCCGCGGTCCGCCAGCAGCGCGTAGGCGTCGTCGAGAGGAAGCTCGGTGGCGTGCGGCGGCGGCCACACGGTCACGTCCTCGCCGACCGCCCCCGGGGCGGCGGGGGTCAGGACACCCTCAGCGTGCCGGGTCCACGAGGTGTCCCGCTCACCCCGCGAGTGCACGGCCACGGCTCGGCGGCCGTACTCCTCGGGGCCCACCGCGACCTGGAGGGCGAGGCCGCCCCGGTCGGGAAGGACCAGCGGGGCGAGCAGCGTCAGCTCCTCGACGCGAGGGCAGTCGACCTGTTCGCCGGCGCGGAGCGCGAGTTCCACGAAGCCGGTACCGGGCATGAGCACCCGGTCCAGGACCCGGTGATCGGCGAGCCAGGGCTGCATGTCGAGGGAGAGACGTCCCGTCAGCACGACGCCGCCGTCGGTGGGATGCGACACGACGGCGCGGAGCAGGGGGTGCCGGGCGTCCTGCTGCCCGAGGCCGGCCGCGTCCCCGGTGGCGGAAGTGGCGTGCAGCCAGTACGTGCGGCGCTGGAAGGCGTACGTCGGCAGGTCGACGCGACGTGCTCCCGTCCCGGCGAAGAACGCGGGCCAGTGCACCGCGGCACCCAGCGTCCGAAGCCGGGCCACCGCCTCGACGAGGGTGCGCGCCTCCTCGTGGCCGGGGCGAGTGGTCGGGACGGCCAGAGAGTCGGGGGCGATGAAGGGTTGGGCGAGGGCGGTGAGGGTGGTGTCGGGTCCGATCTCCAGGAACCGCGTCACCCCCTGCACCTGCCCGGCGGCAACGGCGTCGGCGAACCGCACCGACTCACGCACCTGACGCACCCAGTACTCGGCACCGAACACCGACTCCGCCCCGCCGGTCAGCGTCGAGATCAACGGCAACCTCGCCGGCCTGTGCTCCACCCCCTCCAGCACCCGCCGGAACTCCGCCAGCATCGGCTCCATCAACGACGAGTGGAACGCATGCGACACCCGCA
>NZ_JAAVJB010000439.1 GCF_012034385.1 Streptomyces spiramenti | reverse complement strand
GCGTGGGGACGCCGTAGGAACCGCGGCCCGCGTCGTTGTCGAGGGTCGCGATCGGGGAGCACAGCCCGTCGTGCGACAGGTTGGTCGCGACGGCCACCAGCGGCAGTCCGACCCGGGCCGCTGCTCCGGACGGCGCCACGGTCCGGGCGGAGGGCGGCATCGACGCCCCGTGCCCGGTCGCGTCCGGCCCGGTCACGTCGCGGCGGGCCGGCCCCGCCGCACGCGACGGCGGCCCGCGGGAAGGGGGCGAAGCCTGATGCGCGTACTCCACGTCATCACCGGCCTCGGTACCGGCGGCGCCGAGCAGCAGCTCGCCGCCCTGGTGCGACGGCTTCCCGCACACGGCGACATCGTCTGCGACGTCATCACCCTCACCAACCCGGGGGCGGTCGCGGACCGGCTGCGCGCCGACGGCGTGCGCGTCGGGCACCTCGGCATGGCGGGCAACCGCGACCTCGCGGCGCTGCCCCGCCTGACGCGTGCCATCCGGCGCGGCCGGTACGACGTCGTCCACACCCACCTCTACCGGGCCGGGGTGTACGGCCGGATCGCCGCCCGCGCCGCGGGGGTCCGCGCCGTCGTCGCCACCGAGCACTCGCTGGGGGAGGAAAGGATCGAGGGCCGGCCGCTGACCGCGCCGACCCGCGGCCTCTACCTGGCGACCGAACGGCTCGGCCACGCGACGGTCGCCGTCTCCGCGGCCGTGGCCCGGCGGCTGCGGCAGTGGGGGGTCCCGGCGGAACGGCTGCACGTCGTCCCCAACGGCATCGAGCCGACCCGCTACCGGTGCGGCCCCTCGGCGCGTCGGGGCACGCGCGCGCGCCTGGGGATCGCGCCGGATGCCTTCGTGGTCGCCGGGGTCGGCCGACTGGTGCCGGGCAAGCGGTTCGACCAGCTGGTGCGTGCCGTCGCCGCCGTGCCGACCGCGGTACTCGTCCTGGTCGGAGACGGCCCGGAGCGGGCGCGGTTGCTGCGCCTCGCGGCGGGTTCGGGAGCCGCCCGGCCCGTGCGGTTCCTGGGTGACCGTTCCGCCGAAGAGGTGCCCACGCTGCTCGCCGCGTGCGACGCCCTGGTCTCGCCCTCCCGGGAGGAGACCTTCGGCCTCGCGGTGCTGGAGGGATTGGCGGCGGGGCTCCCGGTGCTCCACGCGTCCTGCCCCGCCTTGGAGGAACTGCCCGCCGACCACGCTCCGGGAGCCGCCCGGTTCGACGGCGGGCTCCCCGAACTCACCACGGCCCTCCGGGCCCTTGCCGCGGCCGGCCCCGTCCGGCTGCCCCAGCCGCGCGCGGTGCGGCACTACGACATCGGCCGAGCGGCCGAAAGCCTGACGGAGATCTACCGGCGGACCGCCGCACGCGCGGCGGCCACTGCGGGAGGAACGCGATGAACACTCAGTACACGTGGGTCAAGACCGTCGAGCGGCCCGACCCCGGCCGTGCCGCGCGAGCCGTGCTGTCCCGGGTGCTGACCGCCTCCGCGGTCACCGCCCGCGCGCTGGCCGCCGGCGCCGTTCAGCGGCTGGCGCACCACCTGCCGGCCGCCCCGCCGACGAGAGGCGGCGAC
>NZ_JAAVJB010000438.1 GCF_012034385.1 Streptomyces spiramenti | reverse complement strand
CGTCGGGCCGCCGCGCACCGTCCCGCCGACCTCCTGCGCGCGCCCCGCCAGGAACGCCCGCCCCCGGCCACCGCCCAACTGCCCGGCGGAGGTCGAGTCCTCCGGCGGCGCCCCGTTCCTGACGACCAGCACGTGCCCGCCCTGTTCCGGACGGCAGGACACCTCCGTCGCGGCCCCGGGAGCGTGCCGTACCGCGTTGGTCAGGGCCTCCCGCACGATGCCGAAAGCCGCCTCGGACGCGGCACCGCCGGGCAGCTCCACCAGCTTGTGGACGACCGGTTGCCCGAGACGGCGGATGCCGTCCAGCAGCGCGATCACGCGCTCGTAGGGTTCCGCCGAGTCCGCGGCGGCGTCGACGGGCTCGGGCACGGCGCCCAGGGCGGCCGTCACCTCCCGACCGGATGACACCGCGAGCGCCAGCGCCTCCGCCCGCAGTTCTGGCCGCTTGTCCCGGAGCCCCTCGGCGACCCCGGCGGAGACGACGACGGCGGTCAGGTGGTGGGCGCTGACGTCGTGCAGCTCGCGCTCCATACGGCGCCGCTCGACTGCGGGGAGCCGATCACGCTCGGACTCCGTCCGGTGAAGCCGTGTCGCCGCCGCCGCGGCGGCCAGGCGCAGCCGCCTGCCGCGCATGCCCCAGCCGCAGGACGCCGCGTAGAGGACGGCGGTGAGCGCCAGGTCCAAGCCGTCGCGTTCGCCGAGTCCGTGCAGGGAGACCATCCAGATCGCCTGCCACAGCGCGAGGGTCGCGGCCGACAGGACCGCGGTCCAGCCGTCGCGCCGCGCCGCGACCGCGTGGAGCGCGACAGCCGGGCCCACGGTGCCCAGCACCGCGGTGGCCCCCGTCGGCAGCGCTCCCGCGACCAGCGCGATGGATGCGGCGGTCGCCGCGAGTGCCGCCACCGGGCGTTCCCGCCGCAGCGTCAGCGCGCCGGCCACCAGCAACGCGGCCAGAGCGGCGGCCAGCAGGTGCGCACCGGACGGCACCTCGCCGCGCAGGAGCGGGACGCCTGGCCAGACCAGGGCCTGGGCCGCCGCCGGCAGGACCGGCAGCAGCCGGTCGTCGGGTCTCTTCATGATGGAACGAGGCTATGGCGCGCCGCACCGCCGCCGCCTCACGCCGGGGGATGAGCGCGGTCTGCAACCAGCGATAGAGACCGTCCGTCCGGGCCGCGGGAGCGCATCGGGACGGCGCTGTCCGGGAACCACCCCGTTCCTCGGCCTGCGTGAGGCGATTCCGGCCTGTTCGGCCGGAGCGCCCACGGACGGCGTCTTCGGCGGGCACACTCCGGAGGAGCGCCCGCGGGGGCGGTCGCCGCGTTCCCGGGGGGCCGGGACGCACCGTCGCAGTTCAGGGGGGAGAGGCCATGGACGTGCTCTGGGTACTCGTCGTCGTGGTGGTCGGTGGCGCGCTGGTCGGCGTCATCGTCAACGGGGTGGTGCGGGGCGAGCGCAGGGGGTGGCCGGGCCGGGAGCGGCGTCCGCCCGGCGACCCCGCGGCCGGCGACGACCGCGGTGCCGACGACGGGAAGCACGGCTGATCACGGGCGGTGCGGGACCCGGGCGGGCCCGCGGGCGGGCCC
>NZ_JAAVJB010000437.1 GCF_012034385.1 Streptomyces spiramenti | reverse complement strand
CCCCTGGCGCGACGCGTCGTCGCGCCGGGCCAGCGGTCCGCGGGGATACCGGCTGCGCCCCCTACAGTCGGGGCATGCCCGAGCTCCGTCTGCTCAGCTACAACGTCCGCTCGCTCCGCGACGACACGGCGGCCCTCGCGCGGGTGATCCGCGCGACCGCCCCGGACGTGGTCTGCCTCCAGGAAGCTCCTCGGTTCGCCCGCTGGCGGCACCGCACCGCCGCGCTCGGCCGGGCTACCGGGCTCCACCTGGCCGCCGGTGGCGCGCCCGCGCAGGGCGTCGCCGTCCTCACGACGCTGCGGCCGGTGGTGGAGCAGGCCCGTGAGGTCCCGCTGCCGCCGACCCCCGGCCTGCACCGGCGGGCGCTTGCCACGGTCGTACTGCGGTTGGGACGCGCCCGGTTGGCCGTCGTCAGCTGCCACCTCGGCCTCGCGGCCGACGAACGCCGCCGCCACGCCGCCCTCGTGACGGAGCTGCTCCCCGAACTGGCCGACGGCGCGCCGCTGGTCCTCGCCGGCGACCTCAACGAGCGGCCCCGTGGAGCCGCCCGGGCGGTGCTCGGGCGGGCGCTGCGGGACGGGTGGGACGCGGCACCGTCCGGCGGGCGGCACACCTTCCCCGCCGGTGGCCCCGACCGCCGGATCGACGCGGTGCTCGCGGGGCCCGGCGTGCGCTTCCTGCGGTGCGGCGTCCCGGCGGCGGGGGACGAGGGCCCGGCCGCGGCCGACCTGCGCGCAGCCAGCGACCACCTGCCGGTGCTCGCCGTGCTGCGGATCGCCGAGGGCGTGTCCGCCGCGGCGGGGCCCACCGCCCGCTGAGCGTGTGTGAGACCCCGAGCCGGATCGGCCGGCGGCGTCGGACGCGGTCGGCTGCACGGCGGAGGGGCACCCTCGCACCGGGTTGTATTCGGGCGTTCCCGACAACGCAGCAGACGGCCGTAGCCGGCGTCGCGGGCCCGGCGTGGCTCTCGAACACGCGCAGAGCCGGCGGGGGCCGCCGCCGACCGGCGCGGCGCGGACCGGTCGCCCCGGGGTGCGCGTCGACCAGGCGCCGCGTCGGCAGTGCGGGGCGGCGGTACGCCCCGCCCCGCACCGACCCGGTCAGACCACGGCGCCGCTGCCGGGATCGGTCCACTCGTCGTCCGGGTCGTCGCGCATGCCGAGCACCAGGGTGGCCATGCCGCCCAGGAACCCGCCGACACCGGCCGTCGTGAGCCACCACGTCATGTCCACCCCGAGGACCGCGCAGCCCACCAGCAGCACCGGACCGCCGACGACGCCGAGCCAGGCGAAGCGGGTGATCATGTCCGTCTCGGGCAGCGGTGGCGGCTCCGGCGGGATGAAGCGGCCCTCGCCCTCTTCCTCCTCCGGCGCCCAGTCGCGGGGGCCGGGGCCGTTCCACTGGCCGTCGGCGTCCAGCCGGTTGACCTCCCCGGGCCGGGCGGTGCCCTCCCCGGCCGGTCCGTCGCCGCCGTTCGCCTCGGCCGCGCCCCGCGCCCCCGAGCGGTCGACGGGCAGCTGCCCGACGCCCTTGAAGAAGGCGGCGGTCAACCGCCCCTTGACCCCGGGGGTGGTGAAGTACTCCGCCTTGGCG
>NZ_JAAVJB010000436.1 GCF_012034385.1 Streptomyces spiramenti | reverse complement strand
CTCGTGGGCCCGCCGCTCCGGGGGACGGCGGTCGGTTCACGGTGCCTCCGTGCGTCGCGCGGCTCCGGTCGGCGCCGCGACTGCGGCGCGGGGCGGCCCGGAGGGCGAACGTACCGGCGCGACCCGCGTCCGGCCACCACCCCCGCACGCTCCGTCGCGGGAAATCCGCCCGACACCGCCCCGTCGGCCGTCGAGCGCGGTGTGCGGCGCGGTTTGACACGCCGTCGGGGTGGCGAGACGCACGGCGAGGGGTACCACGCCCGGCCAGGTCGGCGTGGCACCGTTCGGTGTCCGACAACGGCCGTCGGCCGTGCCGAGGAGGACCATGGACCGCACCGAGGAGACCGATCGCGCCGCGCTGCGGCTGCGGACGGAGATGATCGACGGACTCGACGCGGCGGGCGTGCTGCCCGACCCGGCGTGGCGCGCGGCGTTCGCGGCGGTGCCCCGGCACGTCCTCGTGCCCTACTTCTACGACGTCTCCGGGCTGCGGATCGGCCGGGAGCGGCGGACGGAGGCGTGGCTGCGGGGTGTCCACAGCGACCGGGCGCTGGTGACGCACCGCCACGCCGGTGAGCCGGTGTCGTCCAGCTCGCAGCCATCGCTGATGGCCTCGATGCTGCACGCGCTGGAGGTGGAGGACGGCTGCGACGTGCTGGAGATCGGCACGGGCACCGGGTACAACGCGGCGCTCCTGGCCCACCGGTTGGGGGACGCCCGGGTGACCAGCGTGGACGTCGCGCCGGAGATCACCGCCTCTGCGCGGGCGCGGCTCGCGGCGGCCGGCTACGGGCCGCGCGTGGTCACCGCGGACGGCTCGCTGGGGTGGCCGGAGGGGGCGCCGTACGACCGGATCATCGCCACCTGCCGGGTGGACCGGGTCCCGCCGGCCTGGCTGCGGCAGTGCACGCGCGCGGGGCTGATCGTCGCGCCGCTGGGCCAGGGGCTGGTGCGAGTGGCGGCCCAGGGGCCGGACCGGGCGTCCGGGCGCTTCCTCGGCGCGGCCTACTTCATGCCGCTGCGGCGTCCCGGCCCGGCGCCCACCACTCCGGCGCCGTCGTCGGCGCCCGCGACGGGCACCCGGCCGTCGCGGCTGCCGCCGGAGGCGGTCGGCGACGTCGACTTCCGGTTCGTGGTCAGCGTGCTGGAACCGGACCTGGACTGGCGGGTCGACGCGGCGGTCGCGCCGCGCTCGGTGTCGGTGCGGGCGGCGGACGGCTCCGCTGCCCGCCGGTTCCCCGACGGCTCCGTGTCGGAGGCGGGCCCGCGACGGCTCTGGACTGCGCTGGAGGAGTACCACGCCGAGTTCGAGGAGGCGGGTCGACCGGGCCCCGAGCGGTACGGGCTGACCGTCGAGGGCGAGCGGCAGTGGCTGTGGCTGGACGAACCGGACGGTCCGCGCAGGCCGCTGCCGGGCGGCTGACCGGGCTTCGGACGGCGGACGGCGGACGGGCGCGGAGCTGCCGAGCGGCGGGTGGCGGGCGACCGCGAGCTGTTCGGCTTCGCCTCGCACACCGTGGCCTCGACCTACCTGGGGACCTCCGCGGGCGCGAGGCTGCGGTACGACCGGCCGGAGGGGACGGCCGAGCTGAACGCGA
>NZ_JAAVJB010000435.1 GCF_012034385.1 Streptomyces spiramenti | reverse complement strand
GGGCGTGGGCCGGGCCTGCGTCGACCGGTGGCGGGGCCGCACGGCCGGGGGACGGGGCCGGTCGCTCGTCCGCCGCGCTCACGCGCGTGGCCCGGCTTCGGGAAGCGGAATCCACGCGGTGGCCGTGTAGCTGTCCGGACGGCGCCCGCCGTCGGGCGGCGCCCAGACGGTCGCCGGGTCGTCCGCCGTCTCCTCGTCCGCCGCGTGGCCGGGATGCCGCGCCACGGACAGTCGGCCGCCGACCGTGTCCAGTCGCGCCCGCATCCCCTCCAGGCCCATGCCGGACACACCGGCCGCCGTTCGCGGGCTCACCGCGTTACGCACCTCGATCCTCAACTGCTCGTCCCAGTGCCGTTCCACCAGCACCGGCTCCCCGCGCACACCGTGCTTCAGTGCGTTGGTCAGCATCTCCTGGAGCACCCGGAACGCGACCGTCCCCACGTCGGACGGCAGCGGACGCGGGGCCCCGATGACATGGTCCCGCACCTCGCCCCCGGCGGCCCGCACGTCCTCGATGAGAGTGTCGGGGCTGCCCGTCGGCTGGAGCCCCGGACCGTCGGGCCCGGCGATGGACGCCAGCACCTGCCGCACGTCACGCAGCGACTGCCTGGCGGACGACGCGATGTTCTCCATGGTGCGGCGACGCCCCTCGGTGTCCTCGTCCGGCAGGAACTGCGCCGACTCCGCCTGCGCGAGGATCACCGCGAGGGAGTGGCCGACCACGTCGTGCACGTCGCGGGCCAGTCTGGCCTGGCCCTCCCGAAGCCTCGCGATCTCCTGCGCCTCGGACCGCTGCGCCTCCGCCTGCGAACGCTGTGCCTCGGCCGCCGAGCGCTGCGCCTCCGCCCGCCGTCGCGCCTCCTCGTCCTCGACCGACTTCTCCCGGGAGGCCCGCGCCGCCGCGCGCAGCCGCAGCACCAGGCCGACCAGCCACGGCAGCGCGCAGATCGCCAGCGCGGTGAGCAGGAGCAGCGTGACCGCGCCCCTGGCGTCCAGCAACCGAGGCAGCCAGACGCCGTAGGTGTAGGCGCCGAGCATGTGCAGGCCGTGGGTGTAGCTGAGGATCACCGCGAAGGCGACGGCTCCCAGCACGGACACCCCCGAGACCCAGACCACGGGGGTGCTCCCGTAGCGGGCGGCGCCGTACAGCGCCAGCACCCCGGCGAGCTGTACCAGGAACAACTGGGTGCCGGTGATCATCTGCGCGAACAGCATCATCCAGCCGAGCAGCAGGGCCGCGCCCGGGGCGCGGCGGTGGCAGGCGACCGCTCCGGCCAGCAGCACCGCCACGACGAACACCACCGGCGAGCGGACGTACAGGTCGGCCACGGCACGGTCCAGCTCCACGAACGCCAGGACGAGCACCCCGAAGCCGAGGAGGATGTCCCGCGTCCAGCCCTCCCGCGCGAGGGGCGAGAGGTCGAGGTGCCGGCCGGTGGACGGCGGGCCCGCGGGGCCGTGGTCGGACCAGGGCGGTGCCGCGGGGTCGCGGTGGGGGTGCGGTGTCACTGCCTGCTCGTCTCGTGGCCGGGATCGGACGGCCCGCTGGCCGGGCGGACCGCACCGGCGCCACGGGCCCACGGGCCCCGCGGTGCGACCGGCGGTCGCGACGGGTGGGGCACCGCCGACGACGCCGACACCACCGCGG
>NZ_JAAVJB010000434.1 GCF_012034385.1 Streptomyces spiramenti | reverse complement strand
GTCGCGGCGTTTCCGCCGGCCGTGTCGGCCGGGCCGCTCGCCTCCGACCGCCCACGGCTGCCGCCCGCCTCCGACCGCCGCCCCTCCGACCGCTCGCCGGGGCGGCGGCGTCCTGTTCCCGGGTGCTACCGGTCGGTAGCATGGGCGGCATGGCTGACAGTGCTGACCTCCCGGAGACCGGTTCCCCCAAGGCCCCGGCGGCCGACGAGCCCGCCGCCGAGGACCGCCGCGCGGCGCGCGAGCGGACCCGGCTCGCCCGCTCCGCCCGCAGGTTCGCCTCGGCCCACGGCGGCTCGGCCGAGGGCCAGATCGCGTACCTCGGAGCGCGCGGCCACCGGCTGGTACTCGTCGGCGCCGACGGCGCCTGGGGCGACCTGGTCGCCTCCGACCGCGACCTGGCGGAGGCGGCGGCCCGCGAGGCCGGGGTCGAGCTCCGCGAGGAGTTCGACGGCGAGATGGCCGCGCGCGTCAGCACCGGCCCCTACGAGTGGGCGCGCATGGCCGGCAGCCAGCTCGGCGGCCCGCCCGAGGGGCCCGGTGGCGCCACCCCGGTCACCACCCCGACCGCGACGGACAGTGCCGGAGCGACCGCCCCCACCCGCGATGAGCTCTGAGAGCGTGTGTGAGACCCCACGCCGGGCCCGCGACGCCAGCTACGGCCATCTGCCGCGTGGCCAGGAACACCCGAAGACAACCCGGTATGAGGGTGCCCCTCCGCCGTGGAGCTGACCGCATCTGGCGCCGCGAGCTGAGCCGACGCGGGGTCTCACACACGCTCTGAGCCCCTGGGGTGCGCCCCTGCGCGCCCCTTCCGCACCGCCACCACCCCGCGCCGGGCGTTTCCGGCGCCCACGACGGGGGGTATCGCCCTCCTCGTGCCGTCATCCGGACGGCGCGGGAGGGAGTGACGCGTGGCACGGCAACGGCCGCGTCGTCCCTCACCGCCCCTGGCGCGGCCCGCAGGGGTGCCCGCCGTCGCGCCGCCAGCGCCCACGGGGGCAACACCGGACACGGACCCGCGCGTTAACCAGTCCATGGACTTCCTGCCGCCGCCGCCCCTGCTGGACCACCACAGCCGGCCGGTGCTCCACGGCGAACTCGGCCTCGGCCGGTTCGAGCGACTCCTCGCGGACGCCGTGACCGGCGGGGAGACCGGCAGCGGGAGCGGCGGCGGCTGGTTCGACAGCGCCGCCGGGCTCGCCGTGCTGCGCTGGTGCCCGCCGTTGCTCGGCATCGAGCCCCACTGCTCGCCTGCCCGGTACCTGGCCCGGCGCCGGGAGTTCGGCGCCTACGCCGCGCGGCGTGCCCTGCTGCGCGGCAGCGGCATCGGCGACCTGCTGGTGGACACCACCGCTGCCGCCCCGGGGAGCGCGGCGGCGGTCGACGGCGGCGAACCGGTGACCGTGGCGGAGCTCGACGCCGCCCTGCCGGGGCACGCGCGCGAACTCGTCCCCCTGGACGAACTCGCCGCACAGGTGGGGGCCACCTCGGGCAGCGTCCCGGCCCAGTTGCGCAACCTCGGGACCGCGCTGGAGACCGCGGCCCGGTCCGCCGCCGGCTTCGTCTGCGACGCGGGCCCGCTGCTGTGGCAGCCGGAGTCCGCGAGGCCGCCGGGCCGGGCGGAGGTGGCCCGTGCCGCCTCCGCGGCGC
>NZ_JAAVJB010000433.1 GCF_012034385.1 Streptomyces spiramenti | reverse complement strand
CCACGGCGCCGGTCGGTCGCCCGAGCCCGCCGCGGACCAGGGCGGGCGTTCCCGCCACCGGCCGACCCCGGACGCGGGGCGTGCACCCGTTCGCGCCCCGCGCCCCGCGCCCGCGCGAGGTGCGTGGTGGGCGGTCCGGCGCCCGCTGTACCGGGAACTTCTCTCCGCCCGGCTGCCGAGAACGTGGGCGGGGCGCACCGTCCGGGTGCGTCGCACCTGGTCAGGGTCGTGTGCGCGGGAGGCCCGCCCGCCGGCAGTACCACCACGGGGGAAGGTCCTGGAGAAACCTCGGAAAAATAGTTTGCGCAGGACCGAGCGATACGCATAGCGTGCTTCACGGCGCCGGAAGAGGCTTTCCTCACCCGGTTCCGCAGCACTTCCGAGTTTCGCAGCACTTCCGAACAGTTCCGCAGCCACGACCGAACCACCGGTCCCGTACACGCCGAAGGGAGGCGAATCCCATGTCCGACTTCACCATCACCGGTCATCTCAACGTCGCCTGCCCCACCGTCGGTACGTCGGTCGGCAGCGTCGCCCCCACGGGCGTCGCCGCTGTCCCCGGTGCCCATGGCTGCTTCGTTCCGGCCTCGACCCCGGTCGTCGCCGTGCGTGAGCGAGGCACCGCCCTCGCAGTGGCCGCCGTCGTGGCCGACGAGCGGACCGCCGCCGGCTACGGCTTTACCGCCACCGGCGCGGGCGCCGAGGCAGACGCCCAGCTGTTCGGACAGCAGAAGTCCCAGCTCCACCCGATGTGGGCCCTCCGCGGGCTCGATCCCTGGACCGATCCAACCTGATTCGTGAGATCAGGTCGGTGCCTCCAGGGCCGCGGAACCCCGTCAGGGGACCGCGGCCCTTCTGTTTGCCCTGAACAGAGACCGACACGAGACGAGGACACACCCCGTGCAACTCGCAGCCCCCGCCCCGTCATCGACCGACCTGCACTCACCACCGGATCCGGAGAAGCCCACCGTGACCCCTCTCTTCACCCTGAACGAGCTCGACGAGGCCATCGACCGCCTCGACACCGGCGTCCCCTGCCGCAGCTACGACCCCGAGGTCTTCTTCGCGGAGTCCCCCGAGGACGTCGAGTACGCCAAGTCCCTGTGCGGTACCTGCCCGCTCCGTGAGGCATGCCTCGCCGGCGCGAAGGACCGTCGCGAGCCCTGGGGGGTCTGGGGCGGCGAACTGTTCGTCCAGGGCGTCGTCGTCCCCCGCAAGCGCCCGCGCGGGCGTCCCCGCAAGAACCCGGTGCCCGCGGCATGATCCCCGGAACGATCGGCGCGCCGACACCGCACAACCCCCACCAGGACGACGACATGAACACCGCCAGCCGCACCTCCCACGCTCCGGCGCAGGAAGACCCGCGCCACACCCAGAACAGGAACCGAAGAATGGAACTCATGCCCGAAGTCATGGCGCGCTCGCATATGAACGAGCGCCTCAGGCAAGCGGAGAGCCAACGCCTCGCCACCGCGATGCTGTTGGAGCGCCGCTCCCGCCGCCTCCAACGAAGGGCCGCGCGCGCCTCGCACCGCGCCCGGCGGGCGCTGGCCCGCGCCGTCATGTGACGGCACGGTCGGCACCGGCGGCGGTCAGCGGCCCCTCGGCCGTGACCGGCGCATCCACCCTGCGATCGGCCCGGCCCGGGAGACCCCGGC
>NZ_JAAVJB010000432.1 GCF_012034385.1 Streptomyces spiramenti | reverse complement strand
GCCCTCCGGCAGCTCGCCGCCGAGGCCGTCGTCTTCGCCGGGACCGCGGCCGACGTGAGGCACACCGTGGTCGGCGGTCGGCACGTCGTCCGCGACGGCCACCACCAACTGGTCCCCCGCGTCCCCGAGGCGCTCACCGACGCGGTGGAGGCACTGCGCGGCTGACCGCGCCCGCCCGGCGGACCCCGCCGGGCGGGCACCCGCCGCACACCGCCGCCACTCACGGAGCGACCGCCGCCGAGAACCCGGCGGTGCCCCGTACGCCCGCCGCCCACCACCCGCCACGGAGACCTTCGCGACGATGAGCGACACCCACCCCCGCCCCGACGCCACCCCGGCCCCGGCGGCCCCCACCACCCTCGTCACCAACATCTCCCACCTCACCACCAACGACCCCTCCCACGGCACCGGCCCCCTCGGCCCGATCCACGATGCCGCCCTCGTCATCGAGGGCGACCGCATCGCGTGGATCGGTGAATCCAGTAGAGCACCCGTCACTGACAGTCACCATGATGTGGGTGGCCGGGCGGTCGTCCCCGGCTTCGTCGACTCCCACTCCCACCTGCTGTTCGCGGGCGACCGGACCGAGGAGTTCAACGCCCGGATGACCGGCCGGCCCTACAGCGCCGGCGGCATCCGCACCACCGTCGCCGCCACCCGCGCGGCCACCGACGACGAGCTGGCGGCCACCCTCGACCGCCACCTCGCCGAGATGGTGCGGCAGGGCACCACCACCACCGAGACCAAGTCCGGATACGGCCTCACCGCCGACGACGAGGCACGCGCGCTGCGCGTGGCCGCCGCCCGCACCGACGAGGTCACCTACCTCGGCGCGCACATCGTCCCCTCCGAGTACCAGGACGACCCCGACGGCTACGTGGCGCTGGTCACCGGTCCCATGCTCGACGCCTGCGCCCCCCACGCCCGCTGGATCGACGCCTTCTGCGAGCGGGGCGCCTTCGACGGCGACCGGACCCGCGCCGTGCTGACAGCCGGACGCGCCCGTGGACTCACCCCCCGCGTCCACGCCAACCAGCTCGGCCCCGGCCCCGGCGTGCGGATCGCCGTCGAACTCGCCGCCGCCTCGGCCGACCACTGCACCCACCTCGACGACACCGACGTCGACGCACTCGCCCAGGCCGCCACCGCCCCCGAACCGACGGTCGCCACCCTGCTCCCCGGCTGCGAGTTCTCCACCCGCTCGCCCTACCCGGACGCCCGCCGCCTCCTGGACGCCGGCGCCACGGTCGCGCTGTCCACGGACTGCAACCCCGGCTCGTCCTTCACCAGTTCCATGCCGTTCTGCATCGCTGTGGCCGTACGCGAGATGGGCATGACGCCCGAGGAGGCGCTCTGGTCCGCCACCGCCGGCGGTGCGGCGGCGCTGCGCCGCACCGACATCGGCACCCTCCGGCCGGGCGCCCGCGCCGACCTGGTGGTGCTGGACGCGCCCTCGCCGGTGCACCTGGCCTACCGACCCGGCGTCCCGCTGGTGACGGACGTCTGGCAGGCAGGCCGGCACGCCTGGTCGCGCCCGCGCTCCTGACGGCGTGTCCGACCCCCGGCGGGCCCGCGCTGCACGTCACGGCCGTCCGTCGCGGTGCCGGCATCACCCGCCACCCCAACGGCGTCGCGTCTCGGCGGCCGACCGTCTCCGACGCCGCCGGCCGATCCGCCGCAGCCCCGTCGCGG
>NZ_JAAVJB010000431.1 GCF_012034385.1 Streptomyces spiramenti | reverse complement strand
ACCACCGGCTTCTCGCCGAAGAGCGCTCCGAGGTCGACGGCGGTCTCGGCGTCGACCTCCAGCCCCCAGCGTGACCACAGTCGGACCAGCGCCAGGCGCTGCGCCTCCGTGACCCGGCTGCCCGCAGCACTTCGCCGCGCAGCTCCCAGGCGGCGGCGCTGCGGCTGCGCAGCGCGACCGTCGAGTCGGCGACGCGGCGCGCGAGCCGCACCTCACCAGCCGCCAGCGCGGCTGCGCCGACGGTGAGCAGGGCCGCGAAGACGGCGTCCTCGTCCGGGCGCAGTTCGGTGTGCTCGGCGACCAGCGTGCCGATGGCGGCTATGAGGGAGGCGTCAGCGTGCGTGCCGGCGTCCTCGCGTGCCGCCAGGTGGCGGGCGCACTCCCGTACACAGGCCGTGTAGAGGTCCTCGGCCCGGGCGACGCTCCCCGCCCGCAGCCCGACCAGGCCGTTCCAGCGCTTCGTCATGCTGTGATCGTGCCCACACCGGACACCGGTGCCGTGTCCGCCAAGCGCCCGCGAGATGAACATTCGGAACGTTCCGGCGCGGCGCGGCCACGGCCCCCGCGGGCCCCACCCGACGCCCCGGCGGCGGGTGCACGCGGGCGTTCGGCCCGGGACCGGGCAGTGGCAGCATGGTGCGCATGGTGACGATCGAGGGTGTGGCGCCGGTCGTGCAGGCGCCGATGGCGGGTGGGGTGGCCACTCCGGAGCTGGTGGCGGCGGTGTGCGACGCCGGTGGGACGGGGTTCCTGGCCGGGGGTTACCTGACGGCCGAGGCGCTGGCGGAACGCATCGCGGCGGTGCGGGCGCGGGTGCGGAGCGCGTACGGGGTGAACCTGTTCGTCCCCGGCGAGCGCGCCGCGGACGAGTCCGTGGCGGCGTACCGGGAGGTGCTGGCGCCGCGGGCGGCGCGGTTCGGGGTGAAGCTGCGGACGGGGGACCTCTACGAGCGGGACGACTGGGAGGCAAAGGTCCGGCTGCTGGTCGCCGAGCCCGTGCCGATCGTGTCGTTCACGTTCGGCCTACCACCGGCGGGTGACCTCGCGGCGCTGCGGGCGGCGGGCAGCACGCTGATCGCCACCGTGACCTCGGTCCCCGAGGCGGTTGCGGCGGCCGAGGCGGGCGTGGACGCGCTCTGCGTGCAGGGCCCGGAGGCCGGCGGCCATCGGGCGACTTTCCGTGTCCAGGACACCCCCGGGGAGCTGCCTCTGCCCCGGTTGGTCGGCGCGGTGCTCCGCGCGGTCCGGAAGCCGGTCATCGCCGCCGGTGGGTTGCGCGACGGGCGGGACGTGGCGGCGGTGCTGCGCGCCGGCGCGGTCGCGGGCCAGTCGGGCACGGCCTTCCTGCTGACCGACGAGGCCGGCACCTCGGCGACGCACCGCACGGCGCTGTCGGACGACCGCTTCGCCGAGACCGTGGTGACCAGGGCGTTCTCGGGGCGCCCCGCTCGGGGGCTGCGGAACGCGTTCGTCGACGCCCACGGTGCCGAGGCGCCTCCCGCCTACCCTCAGGTGCACCACCTCACGGCACCGCTGCGGGCGGCAGCGGCGCGGGCGGGTGAGCCGGACTCGGTCTCGTTGTGGGCGGGCACCGGCTTCCGTGCCGCCCGGTCGGGCCCCGCGGCTGCCGTTACCCGCGCGCTGCTCGACGGGGCCGGCGGCACCGCCGGCTGAGGCGCCGCCCACGGCGGCAG
>NZ_JAAVJB010000430.1 GCF_012034385.1 Streptomyces spiramenti | reverse complement strand
TCCTCGCCGCCCGCCTCACCAACCACATCCACCACCACACCGGCACCCACCTCACCATCCGCGACATCTTCCTCAACCCCACCCCCGCCGGCCTCGCCCACCACCTCACCCACACCACCCCGCACCGGCAGAACGCCACAGGCGCCGGCGCGGGAGCGGGGAGCACGGCCGGCACCCGCCGCCCCGAGCGGCTGCCGCTGTCGTTCGCCCAGCGGCGGCTGTGGCTGCTGGCGTCGATGGAGGAGCTGGGCACCGCCTACAACGTGCCGATGACGGCCCGGCTGGACGCGCTGCCGGATCCGGAGCTGCTGCGGGCGGCCGTCGCCGACGTGGTGGCGCGCCACGAACCGCTCCGGACGGTGTACGCCACCCACGAGGGGGAACCCGTGCAGCGGGTGCTGCCCGCGGGGGAGCGCGAGCCGTTCGTCGAGCACCGCCGGACCACCGCGGAGAAGCTGCCGGTGGAGCTGGCCGACGCCGCCCGCCACGCCTTCGACCTCGCGGCCGAACCCCAGCTGCGGGTCACACTGTTCGACACCGGCGACGGCAGCGCCACGCTGCTGGTGCTGCTGCACCACATCGCCACCGACGGTCAGTCGCTCGGGCCGCTCTTCGACGACCTCGCCTCCGCGTACGCGGCGCGGGCGACGGGCGGACGACCGCCCTGGCCGCCGCTCCCCGTGCACTACGCCGACCACGCCCTCCGGGAGCGGAAGCAACTGGGCGACCCGACCGACCCGGACAGCTCCCTCGGGCGGCACCTCGCCCACTGGCGGCAGGCGCTGGCCGAGCTGCCCGAGGAACTGCCGCTCGTCCTGGACCGGCCGCGCCCCTCGGTCGCCGGCAACCGCGGCGCCACCGTGCCGGTGGAGTTCGGTCCGGAGTTGTACGCGCGGATCGAGCGGCTGGCCCGGGCGGAGCGCTCCACACCGTTCATGGTGGTGCAGGCGGCGCTGGCGACGGCGCTCACCCGGCTCGGGGCCGGCGAGGACATCCCGCTCGGTGTGCCCGTCGCCGGCCGCTCGACCGCCGAACTGGCGCCGCTGGTCGGCTTCTTCGTCAACACCGTGGTGCTGCGGACCGACACCTCCGGCGACCCGGCCTTCCGAGAGCTGCTGCGACGGGTGCGGGCGGCCGACCTCGACGCGTTCGCGCACCAGGAGGCCCCGTTCGACCAGGTGCTGGAGGCGGTGGCGCCCCGCCGCTCACCCGCGCGGCACCCGCTGTTCCAGGTCTGCCTCGCGTTGGAGGGCGGGCCGCAGCCGACGATCCGCCTGGCGGGTTCGGAGCCGGCGCCGGCCTCGGTGGTGGACACCGGGGGCGCCAAGTTCGACCTGGAGTTCCTGCTGCGGGGCGAGCCGGCGAGCGGACTGACCGGGGCGCTGCTCTACAACCGGGACCTGTTCGACGCCGCCACCGCGGAACGCATGGTCGCGACGTTGCACCGCGTGCTGGACCACGCGCTGCGGCAGCCGGGCACCGCACTGAGCGCGATCGAGGTCCTGGGCGGTGTGGAGCGGGGGTTGGTTGTCGGGGCGTGGAACGACACCGCGGTGCCGATCGGTGACGGGACGCTGAACACCCTCTTCGAACATCAGGCCCGTACCCGCCCCGAGCACACCGCCGTCATCCACGAGCAGGACCGCACCACCTACCGGGAGCTCAACGAAGCGGCGAACCGGTTGGCGCACCACCTCACCACCT
>NZ_JAAVJB010000042.1 GCF_012034385.1 Streptomyces spiramenti | reverse complement strand
GGTGAGATCGGGGCGGCCCAGGTACCCCCGCGCGCGGCGGGGCGCACGCCGGAGCGCCGGCCCGCCGCCTCGGCAATACAGGAGATGCACCGCCGCGACGGCCCGTGCCAACGTTCCACATCGCCGCGGCCCCTCGGGCCGCCGCCGACACCGGGAGGGCAACGCCCGTGGCTCACACCTCGATCCATCAGCGCTTCGCGGAGCACGCGGCGGCGACCCCCGACCGCGCCGCGCTGATCTCCGGCGGTCGCACCCTCGACTACCGGGCGCTCGACGAGCTGGCCAACCGGTTCGCCCACCGGCTGCTCGCGCTCGGCGTCGGTCCGGGCGAGCCCGTGGCGGTACTCGCCGACCGGTCGCCGGACGCCGTGGTCGCCGCCCTCGGCATCCTCAAGTCCGGTGCCTCCCACCTCCCGTTGGACCCGTCCCACCCGGAACTCCGCACCCGGGCGGTGCTCACGGCCGCGGGGTGCGCCGTCCTCGTCACCGACGCGGCCACCCGCGAGCGGGGCCTGCCCTCGTTCTCCGGGACCGTCGTCGAGGTGGCGGGGACGGCGGAGGGCGAACACCCCGCGCACGACCCGGGTTTCCGGCCCGCCAGCGACACCCTCGCCTGCGTCATCCACACCTCCGGTTCGAGCGGCACCCCCAAGGGCGTGGAGATCACCCACGGCGGTGTCGTCGCCCTCGCCTCCGACAGCCTCTGGCAGGACGGGCACCGGCGGATCCTGGCTCTCGCGCCGCAGGCGTTCGGCGTCTGCCTCTACGAATGGTGGGTCCCGCTGCTGAACGGCGGGACCGTGGTGCTCGCACCTCCCACCGCTCCCGACGTCCGGACCCTCCGACAGCTGATCGCCGAGCAGGACATCGACGCCGTGCACGTCACCGCCGGTCTCTTCCGGGTCCTGGCACAGGAGGACCCCGGGGTCTTCGCGCCGGTGCGGGAGGTGCTGACCGGCGGGGACGTCGTGGCGCCCGCGGCGGTCCACGCCGTCCTCGACGCCTGCCCGGGCACCACCGTCCGTGCGACCTACGGCGCAACCGAACTCGTCGCGTTCGTCCTCCAGCACGTCATGACGGCGGACCGCCCACCCACCGGTCCGGTCCCCGTCGGCCTCCCGATGGACGGCGTCGTCGTCCGACTCCTCGACGAGCAGCGGAGGCAGGTGCCGAACGGCGCCGTCGGCGAGTTGTACGTCGGCGGGCCCCGCCTCGCGCGGGGGTACCTGGGCCGCCCCGATCTCACCCGCGAGCGCTTCGTCGCGGACCCCCACGCGGCGGGCGGCGCCACGCTGTACCGCACCGGTGACCTGATGCGCCGCACCACCGGCGGCCGGCTGGAGTTCGTCGGCCGGACGACCGACCGCCTCAAGATCAGAGGGCACCTCGTCGAGCCCGCGGAGGTGGAGCTGCTGCTCACCGCGCACCCCTCCGTCGGGGACGCCGCCGTCGTGGCGGCCCTGGACGGGGCGGCCCCCGACGACCGCCGGCTCCACGCCTTCGTGGTGCCCCGGGGGAACCGGGCGGTGGACCGGGCGGAACTGCTGGAGTGGTGCGGGCAGCGGCTCCCGGGCTACCTGGTGCCCTCCGTGGTGCGGGTGGTGGACCGCCTCCCGCTCACCTCCAACGGGAAGGTGGACCGGGCCGTGCTGCGCGCCGCCGCGGTCCGTCCCGTCCCCCCGCCGCCGGCCGCGGCGGAGGGCGACGGGCGCCTGGCGCGGCTCTGCCGGCTCTTCGCCGAGGTCCTCGCCGTTCCGGCGGTGACGGCCGAGGGCGACTTCTTCGAGCTCGGGGGGCAGTCGCTCCAGGCGATCCGGTTGATCTCCCGCATCGAGCGGGAGTTCGGCGCGGTGGTGGAGGTCGGGGAGGTCTTCTCCCACCCCACCCCCGAGGAGCTCGACGGCCTGTTGGCCGCACGCGTGAAGCCGGGCGCCTGACGGGCCCGGACGGCGACGAGGAAACGGACGAGACGATGACCCAGACCAAGAGCACGGCCACGCCCGCCCCAGCGGCGGGTACCGCCCCCCGCGTCCCGCTCTCACTCAACCAGCAGTTCCTGCGGTCTTTCGACAAAGGACCCGAGGACGGCGCCTTCGGGCACCGCCACACCCTCGTCGGCGGCTGGCGGCTGCGGGGGCCTGTCGACACCGCCCGGCTGCGGGCCGGACTCGACGCGGTCGTGCACCGCCACGAGGCGCTGCGAACGGAGATCGTCGCGGACGACGACGGAGGGCACCAGGTGGTGCGTCCCGCCGGGCCCGTCACCCTGACAGAGGTCCACCTCCCGGCGGACGGCGACCGCGACACCGCGGCCGAGGAGTACCTGAACACGGTGGACGCGAGCGTCTTCCCGGTGGCCGAACGCCCCCACCTGCGGGCCCACCTCGGCAGGTTCTCGCCGGAGGACGCCGTACTGGTGCTGGCGACCCACCACACCTCCACCGACGCCTGGTCGCTCCAGGTGATCGCACGCGACCTCCTCGCCGCCTACGGCGACCCCGACGCAGCTCCCGCCGAACCTCCCGTCCCCTACCGTGAGTTCGCCCTGGCACAGCAGAGCGGCAGCGGCAGCGACCCCGTACGGCGGGCCCGCGCCTACTGGCAGAGCCGCCTCGGCGGCGCCCCGATCACCGGCCTCGCCACCGACCGGCCGCACGAGGAGAGGACCCCCGCGGACTACGGGGTCGAGAGGTTCGTCCTCGGCAGAGACCTCTCGACCGGGACCACCGCGCGCGCCCGCGCCGTCCGCGGTACCCCCTTCATGGTCCTCGCAGCGGCGTACACCGTTCTCCTGCGGGAGCGGACCGGCGCGGGCGACGTGGTCTTCCCGACGTTCTCCGCCGGACGCTGGGAGGAGCGGTACGCGCACGCGGTCGGGCCCTTCTTCAACTTCCTGCCGATACGCGTCGACACACGTGACTGCGCGACCTACGGCGACGTGCTCACCCGGACCAGGACCGCCTGCCTCGGCGCCTACCAGCACGAGATCCCGTTCGCCCACGTCGCCGAGGACTCCCCGGGACTGCTCGCCCCGTTCGCCGATCCCGGCCTCGCCGTCGCCGCCTTCGAGATGCTGCAGGCGCCGTTCGGCGCCGACGGCCCGGCCGCGGAGGGCGGGCCCTCCGTCGCCGAGATCCGACGCCGCACGCTCTCCCAGCGGGTGAGCTCCGCCATCCCCAACGGCGCGTTGTGGGCGCTGGACCTCCTGGCCGACGGCGAACTGGTCGGCAGCCTGAAGTTCGACCACTCCCGTTGGGACCGGGAGACGGTGGTCGGCCTGCTGGCGGGGTTCACGCGCCACCTGGAGATCACCGCGCGCGCCCCCGAGACCGAACTGCCGCACTGAGACCGGCCGGGCCCCGCGCCCGGTGCCCCCCCCGGAGCGCCACCGCTCCGGCCGTCGCCGCCCGCTCCCGCGCGAGGCGGTACCACCCCTCCCGGGCACCACCGAGCCACCGAGGAACGAGCACCCATGACCACGCCCCCCCCTGCCACCGCCCCGCCGGACGCCGTCCCCACGTCGGACGAACTCGTCGCCCGCGCACGGGACATCGCCCGTGGACTGGTCGCCCGGCAGCAGGAGACCGAGGACCGCGGCTACTACGCCGCGGACACCCACGAGGAGTTCCGCGCCGCCGGCTTCTACCGCATCCTGGTGCCGCGACGCTACGGCGGCCACGGGAACGGCCCGGCGGTCTTCCTGCGCGTCGCCACCGAGCTGGCGCGCGGCTGTCCGTCGACCGCCTGGATGTACCTCTTCGGTGCCGTCCACGCGTCGGCGGTCGGCACGCTGCTCGGTGAGGAGGCCCAGGCGGAGATCTTCGCCGACGGCGACTTCATCTGCCCGGCCACCGTCGCACCCGCGGGTTCCGCCCGGCGCACGCCGTCCGGCTGGCGTGTCGACGGCACCTGGGCGTACTGCTCGGGCGCGCCGTACGCCACCCACTTCCTCGGCCACACCCTGGTCCCCGGCCCGGAGCCCGAGGGCCCGCCGGTGCCGCTCCTGTTCATCGCCCCGAGCCGGACGTTCGAGCGGCTCGACGACTGGGACGCGCAGCTCGGCCTCCGGGGAAGCGGCTCCCACAGCATCCGGCTGACCGACGCGCCGGTACCGGACCGGTACACGCTCGGCGGGCACCTCGCCCAACTCGCCGTCACGGACGGCACCCCGGGGCGGACGCTCCACGGCCCGCTCTACGGTGGGGGGCCGTTGAGCCTGATGCTGCTGGAGCTCGGCGCGCTCGCGGTGGGCATGGCGCAGGGGGCGCTCGACGCCTACGAGGAGTTGGCGCGTGCCCGCACCACGTCCTTCCCGCCCGTCGTGCCCCGGACCGCCGACCCGGACTACCAGCTGCGCTTCGGCGAGGCCACCGGCATGATCGCCACCGCCGCCGCCGCCATGGACGACGCGGCGCGTCAGTGGGAGGCGATGTGCGTCGAGGGCGCCGCCGCCTTCACGCGGGAGCGGGAGCTGCGACTCGCCCTGATCAGCCGGTACGCGGTGCAGCTCGCCTGGCGGGCCGTCGAGGACCGGCTGGTGCCGACCGCCGGGTCCAGCGCGATGCGCCGAGGGGAGCGGCTCGAACGGGTCTGGCGGGACATGTCCACGCTGCACAGCCATCTCGGCAACGGGGTCTTCCTCGCCACGCACGCCAACCGCGAACTGGCCAGGGCGCACTTCGGCGTCGCCGACTGACCGCGCGACCCCGCCGGCCGGTCGCCGGGGCGGGGATCCACGAACGACGCACCACCGACACCACTCACTCCGGGACGGAACCCATGACACAAGGCTGCCCCTTCACCCTGGACACCACCGGCAGCGACCTGCACGGTGAGACCGCCGCGCTCCGCGAGGCCGGGCCCGCCGTGCTGGTGGGCCTCCCCGGCGGAAAGCACGCCTGGTCGCTCAACCGCCACGACGACATCAAGCGGGTGCTCGGCGACCCCCGGGTCACCAAGAGCGCGCGTCACCACTGGCCCGCCTTCGTCAACGGCGAGGTCCCCCCGGACTGGGAGCTGATCAGCTGGGTCGCGATGGACAACATGGTCACCGCGCACGGCCGTAACCACCTGCGGCTGCGCAGACTGGTGGGCAAGGCGTTCGGTCCGCGCCGCACGGAGGCGTTCCGTCCCCGTGTCGAGGAGTTGACCGACGAACTGCTCGACGGACTGGAGGCGGCGGCGCCCGGCGAGGTCGTGGACCTGCGGGAGCGGTTCGCCTACCCCCTGCCGGCCCGGCTGGTGGCCGACCTCATCGGCATGGCGGAGGAGGCGCGCGCCAGAACGGCCAAGGTCATCGACGCGATGGTGGACACCACCCTGAGCCCGGCCGACGCCCAGGCCGTGCTGGCCGGCTGGCGCGCCGCGATGGCGGACCTCATCGCGGAGAAGCGGCGGAACCCCGGCGAGGACATCACCAGCGACCTGGTCGCCGCCCGCGACGAGGACGGGGAACGCCTCACCGAGGACGAGCTCACCGACACCATCTTCGCGATCCTCGGGGCCGGTTCGGAGACCACGATCAACTTCTTCGACAACGCGATCACCGCGCTGCTCTCCGATCCCACGCAGTTGGAGCACGTCCGCAGCGGTCGTGCCGACTGGGACGACGTGATCGAGGAGACGCTGCGGGCCGAGTCGCCGCTCGCCCACCTGCCGCTGCGGTACGCCGCGGAGGAGATCGAGGTGGGGGGAGTGACGATCCCCAAGGGGGACCCGATCCTGGTCAACTACAGCGCGGTGGGCCGGGATCCCCGGCTCCATTCCGAGGACCCGGACCGCTTCGACGTGCTGCGCGCGGACAAGTCCCACCTTTCCTTCGGCCACGGGCCCCACTACTGCCTGGGCGTCGGCGTGGCGCGACTGGTCGCCCGAACGGGACTGTCCCGGCTCTTCGAGCGGTTCCCCGACCTCGCCCTGGCGACGCCGCCGGGAGAGTTGCGTCCGCTGCCGACCTTCATCATGAACGGCCACCGCAGCCTGCCCGTCCGGGTCCGCGCCCGCACGGCCACCGGGAGCTGACCGGTCGCGGGGCGGAGAGGCGGTACGGACACGGGCGCCGGTGCGGCGGGAGACCCGCCGCCTCGGCGGTCCGCCCGGGGCGCCGAGGATTCGTGGCCGATGAACGTTTCGGTCGGTGATTCTGGAAGGCACGGTGCGGAATTGCGCCTTCCGCTCCGGGGCCGTCCGGTGGTCGGCGCAAGCGGGGCCGATCGGGGCCGCTCCCTCCGGGGTGCCGAACGGCGTGGACCGGCCAACCGCGCGCTTTTCGGTCGAGTTCCCGACTCCTTCTCCTGGATGCCGACGACTGCGCTACCGTGCCCCGCCGCCGACGACTTGCTCGAAGACGGGCAGCGATGAATACGGGGTGTGGTTGTATGTGGAGGTGGAATCCCGGGCGGCGCGCTTTCGGTCTCCGTCAGGAGCGCCGTTCCGGTTTCGACGAATTCCCGCTCGTTCACCTTGGGAGAGTCACAGATGTCTTTTCAGGCGTACCTCGACACAATCGAGGGCAAGACCGGCCTGACCCCGCGGCAGTTCATCGAAATCGCCGAGGAGAAGGGGTTCACCGACCCCAAGACCAAGGCGGGGACGGTACTGGAGTGGCTGAAGACCGACTACGACCTCGGCCGGGGTCACGGAATGGCGATCGTCCACATCCTGAAGAACGGTGCGAAGATCTCCGACAAGCACGTCGGTAGCGCGGGCACCCACCGGGACGACAGCGACACCCTCTGGTTGGACGGCAAGGCGACCAACCCGAAGAACCAGGGCTGACCCGTGCGGGGTGCGGCCCGGTCGGGTACCGCACCCCGCCGCACCCCGCGGTCACCCCCCAGTCGCGGTCATCCCGCGTCGGCGCCGTGCGGCGTCACCCGGGGCGCGTGCCCCGGGAGCAGGCCGGCCAGCCGGGCCGGCTCGAAGTTCACCGCGCTCGACCACCGGTCGGTGCCGATCCTGATCCAGACGTCGCTGGTGATGACACCGACGGGGTTCTCCCCCTCGACCACCACCTCGCCCGGGGTCCACGCCTCGCCGTGGTACGACCGCGCCGGGTCCGGCAGCACCACCTCGGTGACGGGGTGGGAGAGCGAGGGACCGGTGCGGATGTTCGCGTCACGCCACACCGGGCCCAGCTCCGCCCCCAGTTCCCGGAGGGCGGGGGGTGTCGGAGTGTCGGTCATACGGGTTCCTCCTGTGGTGAGTCGGGTCGTGCGGCGCGTGTCGCCGACCTGGTCGATGACGCCGACGCGGCTGCGCCGGGCGGCGCCGTCTCCGGACGCCAGTCGAGCAGCTCCGTCACCGTCACGTCCTTGCGGCCGGACCGCCGCGTCCGCGCGTCGCGGTCCGCGGCGGCCCGGGTGTCGTCGCCCTGGTCCAACGCCCCCTGCTTCCGCGACGCCGTCACCACGCGCTCCGCGCGCGGGGACCTGAGCCGGGCGAAGCGCCGCAGCGCGGCCGGGACGTCCTCGTCCCGGACACCGTCCAGGACGTCGCCGAGGACCACCGCGTCCTCCAGCGCCAGGTTGGCGCCCTGTCCGAGCGCCGGGACCATCGGGTGGGCCGCGTCCCCCAGCAGCACGACCCGGCCCGCCGCCCAGTCGTGGACCGGGTCGCGGTCGTGGATGTCGGTGACCGCCAGATCGGCGGGGTCGCTGTCGCGCACCAGCGCCGCGGCCGGGCCGGGCCACCGCTCGGTGAGGTTGATGAGCCGCTCCCAGGCGCCCCGCGGCCCCAGCGCGGGCCAGACCCCTTCGGCGGCCGTCACCTTGGCGGTCCAGTACACGCGTCCGCCGCCAACCGGCGCCACGAAGAGCTGGGCCCCCGCACCGTTGACCACCGCCGCCCGTGCGCCCGAGGGCGGCCGGTCGCACCGGCCGCGCACCGAGGTGTAGCCGCGGTAGACGGGCGCCGAGTGCCCGAGCAGCCCGGCGCGGACCGTCGACCGCAGGCCGTCCGCGCCCACGAGGGCCGCGCCCCGGACCTCCCGGCCGTCCCGCAGCAGCAGCCCGACCGAATCCCCGTGCTGCTCGAAGCCGGAGGCCACCGCGCCCAGGACGATCTCCGCCCCCGCCGCACGGGCCTCCCGCAGCAGGGCGTCGTGGAGCGCGCTGCGCAGTAGGGAGACCTGGGGGGAGCCCAGACGCATCGGCACCTCGCCGATCGGCTCCTCCGCCAGCACCTCGCCGTCCGCGCCCACGATCAGCCGCCGCTCAGCCGGCCCGACCTCGTGACCGCTGCCGCGGACGACCGCGCCAAGTTCGGGGCCGAGCGCGTCGACGGCCCGCATGCCGTTGGGGTAGAGCACCAGCCCCGAGCCGACCGGTGCGATGCGCGGCGCCCGCTCCAGCACCGACACCGGCCTGCCGCGGCGGCAGAGCGCGATGGCCGTGGCCAGCCCCGCGATCCCGCCGCCCGCCACCACGATCCGTGAGGTCACCGGTCCACCGCCGATCCCAGCAGCCTGCCGTCCGGCGACCCGAACTCCCCGGTCCCGGCGTCCCACACCGTCGAACCGGCCCGGATCGTCCGCAGCACGCGGCCGGTGAACGTCCACCCCTCGTAGGCCGACCAGCCGCACTTGGAGCGCACCTGGTCCGCGGAGAGCATCCACGGGTCGTCGGGGGCGAAGAACACCAGGTCGGCGTCGGCGCCGACCTCGACACGCCCCTTGCCCGGGAGGCCGAACAGCCGCGCCGGCCCTTCCGCCAGGTACCGGACCAGCCGCCGCACCGCCGTGTCGGGGTCCTCCTCCGGCCAGCGGCGGCGCGAGCCCGTCCACACGGCGACCGCGAGTTCCTGCACGCCCGGCAGACCCGGGGGAGAGGCGACGGGCCCGCGCGTCTTCTCCTCGACGGTGTGCGGCGCGTGGTCGCTGCCCACGGTGGCCGGCTCCCCCGCGCTCAGCGCCTCCCACAGCCGGTCCTGGTCGGCCTGGCCGCGGATCGACGGCGACAGCCGCGTCCGCGCGCCGTAGCGGCGGGTGTCGAGGTCGGTGAACGACAGGTGGTGGCCGGTCACCTCGAACGTCACCGGCAGCCCCGCCGCACGGGCGGCGGTCGCCAGGTCGGCCTCCTCGGCGCTGGACAGGTGGAGGATGTGCGCGCGGGTCCCGTGCCGGCGCACCAGCTCGATCACCTTCGACACCGCGACGATGCCGCCACTGCGGGGCCGGGCACGCTCGTAGGCGGTGTACTCCCCGGGCTCGCCCCGCCAGCTGTCGAGCAGGTCGAAGACCGCGCTGTCCTCGGCGTGCAGCACCAGCTGCACCCCGCCGTCCGCCGCCGCCAGGAACGCCTTCTCCAGTTGCCCCGCGTCCCGCATCACGGTGGGCGCGGTGTGGTGGCCCGCCATGAAGACCTTGGCGCTGCCGGCCACCCGGGGGTCCAGCTCCGCCAGGAGTTCGGGGCGGTCGGGGTCGGCGCCGAGGTGGAAGCGGTAGTCCACCAGCGAGGTGCCCGCGACCAGTTCGGCCTTGGCGGCGAGTGCCTCCGCCGAGAGCGAGGGCGGGACCGTGTTGGGCATGTCCATCACGGTGGTGACACCGCCGACGACCGCGGCACGGCTCCCGTGCGCCCAGTCCTCCTTCGCCGTCAGCCCCGGCGTGCGGAAGTGCACGTGGGAGTCGATGAGCCCGGGCAGCACGTAGGCCTGCCCGGCGTCCAGTTCCCGCGCTCCGTCGGCGGGCGCGTCCAGGGGCTCGATCGCGGCGACCCGGCCGGCGGCGACCCGCACCGAGGCCGGCCGCACCCCCTCGGGCGTCACCAGGCGAGCCGCGCGCACCACCAGCTCCGCGCCGTCGGCGCTCCCCGCGGTCACCGCTGCCACTCCGCGGCCAGCAGCGTCCGGCAGAGGTCGCTCGTCGGCCCCATCATCGCGACTCCTCTGACGTCGGCCAGCATGCGGACGACCGGATGGTCGGCCACGTATCCGGCGGAACTGACCATCCGGGCGACCTCCGAGCAGATCCGCTCCGCCGACTCGGTCGCGAACAACTTGCTGCGCAGCGTGGTCGAGCCGGGGTCCGACGAGGTGCGGGCCCCGGCGAGCGCCACCACGGCCCGCACCGCCTCCAGTTGCACCCAGAGCTCCACCAAGCGGTGGCGGACCGTGTCCAGTTCCAGCAGGCCGCGGCGCTCCGCGTGCTCCTCCGCCACCTGCACGGCCTCCTGGGCGATCCCCAACGCCACCGCGCCCAGGGTTGCCCCGGTCCGCCGGACACCGGCGATGATCTCCGCCGCGTGTCCCAGCGGGCCGACCCGGTCGCGGTCGGGGACCGCGCACTCCACCAGCTCGATCAGTCCGGTCGCCGAGCCGCGCATACCGGCCAGCACGGGGCCGGTGTCGGGACGCAGCCCCGGGTTGCCGGCCTCCACCAGGAAGAACGACTGGTCGGGGGCGCCGTAGTGGCCCCGCACGCTCTCCTCGCTCCCCGTCCGGGTACGCACCAGCACCAGGTACAGGTCGGCGACCCCGGCACCGGTCGCGAACGACTTCGCGCCGTTGAGAACCCAGGTGCCGTCCTCCCGCAGGACACCGGCACTCGACACGTTCTGCTTGGCGGCGCCGGCGTTGGGCTCGCTCCACGCCGAGGCGGCGAGGAGCGAACCGTCGGCCAGCCCCGGCAGCAATCGCTCCTGCTGCTCGGGGGCGCCCCACTCCGCGATGCGCGCGGTGACGGCGAAGTGCTGGAACGCGATGATCGCCAAGGACGGGTTGACCGAGGCGAGATCGGCGACCACCCGGTTCACCTCGGCGCCGTCGCCCCCCTGCCCGCCGTACCGGTGCGGCACGGCGGTGGCGAGCACCCCGGACCGCCGCAGCGCGGTGAGTGCCGCCGGGTCGGTCGTCGCGCTCCGCGCGCACTGCGCCGCTGACTCGCGGAGCTGCGCCCGCGTCTCCGCGGTGAGCGCCGAACTCACGTATGTGCCGGTAGGTGCAGCCACCTGGTCTCCTCCTTGCGATACGCACGGCTGAAGTGGTCGAGGGCGTACGAGCCGAGCAGGGTGACCTTCTTGCCGTCCACGGAGGTCCAGCACAGCGCGTCGCCGGCGCCGTCCGGCCCGGGGGCGAGGACGGACTCGGTGCGTGTGCGCCCGCCGGGCGTGCGGATCTCCACCGACTCCGCGCCCGTCCCGGCCTCCCGCGCCATCCGCGCCACGACGGTGCCCGGCACGGCGGCGGCCACGGAGAGACAGACGGCGCCGGTCAGCGCGATCGTCGGGTGCCAACTCGGGACGGAGAGCGCGCGGACGGCCAGCGCGCCGTCCTCCGGCACGACGGCCGCGACCTTCGGGAACGCCCCCGTCCGCGGCCAGCCCAGCAGGTCGGTGGCGGCGCCCCGCACCTCCTCCAGCGCGACGGCGAGTTCCTCGCCCGCGGCGAAGAGCGCCGCGGCGTCGGGCACCCCCAGCTCCCGCCCGTCGACGAACGCGTAGGGGTTCGCGCCGTTGACCAGGGACACCGCGCGCCTGCCGCCCGCCGCGATCAGCGGGTTCACCGGCTCACCCGTCATCAGCAACCGCCGGACGGGGGTGGGGGGCACCCTGATGAAGCGCACGGTGAACAGCGCGCTCTGGCGGTCCACCCGGTCCGCCTCGCAGACGATGCCGTCCCCGTTGTTCAACACGTTCACGCGCACCCGGGAACCGGGGAACAGCGGCGGCAGGAGCCCGGCGCGGGAGGCGGTGCTCACCCCGGCCAGCACCGAGTGACCGCAGGAGCCGCGCAGCTCGAAGCAGTCCGGCGCCTGGGGCATCGCCTGCACGAACCGGTAGTCCAGGTCGAACATCGGGTGGGTGGACGGGCGGACCAGGGCGATCTTCAGGACGTGCCCGCCGCCCATGTCGGTCAGCTCGCCACGGATGCCGGTCAGCACCGCCAGCAGCCGCCCCTCGTCCTCCGGGAGGTGGCGCGAGTCGAGCACCAGCGTCGGGCAGGGGCTCCCCTCGGCGTACGCGAGGTGCCCGATCACGGCGCCGCCACCAGGGCCTCCGGGGCGCCGCCGGCACGCTCGGCCGCGCCGTGCGCGAGGCGGTCGAACCAGAGCTGGTAGACGGTCAGCGCCCACAGGGCGAGCGCCGCGGTGTCGTCGGGGGCCGCGGCCTGACGGGTGAACAGCCCCCGCACCGTCCCGGGGCACAGCCGGCCGCCACGGCGCAGCGCCGACTCGGACAGCACGTCGTGGCAGAACCCCCACAGCGCGGTCCCCGGCGCGAGCATGGCCGTGACGGGCAGGGTGAACGGCTGCTTCGGCCGGTCCAGCACGCTGCGCGGGAGCAACCCCTCGGCCGCGCCGAACAGGACGCGCTTCACCGAGCCGCCACTGATCCGCATGTGGTCGGGCAGCGCCCTGCCCAGCCGCGTCACGGACTGCTGGCAGTACGGCAGCCTGACCTCGACGGAGCTCGCCATGCTGAGGTGGTCGACCCGTCGGAGGTGGTAGGCGGGCATCCGGTGCCGCAGCTCGAAGTCCGTGATCCGTTCCAGGGCGCTCCGCGGCCCGTCGCAGGAGAGCTCCTCGACGGTGTGCGCCGCGAGGGGGCCGGCACCCGACCGGGCCAGTTCCGCCCTGTACTCGGGGGTGTAGAGGGCGTCCCGGAGCGCGGCCGGGGCCGCCGCGAGCGCGTCGAGGTAGCCGGACTGCCATCCCGGGCCGTGCTCGGCGGCCGTCAGCATCCGCCGGTAGCCGCCGAAGACCTCGTCGGCCGCGTCTCCGGTGAGCGCCACCGTGAACCCCGCCTCGCGCACCGCGCGGAAGAGCGCGAGGCTGCTGACGGTGATGGGGTCGGCGTTCGGCTGGCCCAGGTGGCGGACGGTCTCCTGCAGCAGGTCGGGCAGCTGCTCCGGGTCCACCTCGACCTGGTGGTGGACGGCGCCCGTGCGTTCGGTGACCTCCCTCGCGAAGTGCCGCTCGTCGGAGGGCCAGTCGCCGCGGTAGGCGATGTTGAAGGCGTCGACGGGGCCGCGCTCCGCGGCGAGGGCGGTAACCAGGCTGGAGTCGAGCCCACCGGAGACGATCACCGCCACCGGGACGTCGGCCACCAGCAGGCGGCGGACCTCCCGGCGCAGCGTGGTGCGCAGCAGGGCGGCGGTCTCCCGTTCGTCGCCGGCCGGCGGCACCGCGTCGGGCCGGTGCCGGGCGCGGAACCGCGGTGGTCGGTCGCGGCGGCAGACGACCGTGGTCGCCGGTGGCAGGGTGCGCACCTGCGCCAGCATCGTCCGCTCGCCGAAGGGGGTGCGGGTGGCGAGGTAGCGGTCGAGCCCCGGTTCCCACAGCCGGTCGTCGACGCCGTCGAAGGCGAGGAGCGCGCCGAGCTCCGAGGAGAAGTACAGGGCGTGGCCCGCCGTGTCGTGGCGGTAGTACAACGGCTTCATGCTGGCGTGGTCGGTGGCGAGCAGCAGGACGGGCTCGGTCCGGGTGTCGACGACAGCGAGCGTGTACATGCCGTCGAGGTGTTCGGTGAGGTCCTCGCCGTACTCGTGGTAGAGCGCCGGGAGGATGCTGCCGTCGCACCGGTCGTCGAACCGGTGGCCCAGTCGGCGGAGCCGGTCGCGCAGCTCGTCGTGGTTGTAGATCTCGCCGTTGAGGACGGCGTGGACCCCCCTGCCCGGGCCCAGCGAGTAGGGCTGGGCGCCGCCCGCGGGGTCGATGACGGCGAGGCGGTTGGCGCCCAGCGCCCAGTCGGCGCCGGTCACGACCCCGCTGCTGTCGGGCCCGCCGTGTTGTTGCAGTGACGCCACCTCGGCGAGATCGGTGGGCGGGGTGTTGAAGCAGCCGAAGATGCGGCACATGCTGTGACTCCTGTCGTGAACGGCCTGCTGCCGCCGACCGGGGGGGCGGGGCGCCCGCACGGGCGCGCGGCTCAGCCCCGGAGGGTGGACAGGTACCTCTCGCCCGAGTCGGGGAAGATCGTGACGACGGTGGTGCCCGCGCGGGGCGGCACGCGGCAGATCTCGGCCGACGCCCAGGCGGCGGCGCCGGAGGAGACACCGACGGGCAGCCCCAGCGAACGCGTGAGGCGGGCCGCGGTGTCGGACGCCGCGGCGTCGGGGACGGTGACGATCTCGTCGATCAGGTCGGTGTCGGTGATGTCGGAGACGTAGCCCGCGCCGATCCCGGGAATGCCGTGCGGCCCGCCCTCGCCTCCGCTGAGCACGGCGGAGCGCTCCGGCTCGACCGCGACGACCCGCACGTCCCCCCGCTCCTTGAGGAACCGGGCGGTGCCGGAGAGGGTGCCGCCGGTACCGACCCCTACGACCAGCACGTCGACCCGGCCGTCGGTGTCCGCCCAGATCTCCGGACCGGTGGTCTCATAGTGCGCCCGGACGTTGGCCTCGTTGCGGTCCTGGTGCGGCACCCACGAGCCGGGTGTGGCCCGCTGCAACGCTTCGGCGTGCTCCCATGCGGCGAGCAGCCCGTCCTGATGGGGCACCAGGACGATCTCGGCCCCCAGCGCCCGCAGGAGCAGCCGGCGTTCCTCGGTCGCGTTGTCCGGCATCACGACGACGCAGCGGTGTCCGCGCGGAACGCAGAGCGCCGCGAGCGAGATCCCCGTGCTGCCGGAGGAGCACTCGATGACGGTGCCGCCGGTCGCCGGCAGCAGGCCGCTCCGTTCCGCCTCCGCCACCATCCACCGGGCGGCGCGGTCCTTGACACTGGCCAGCGGGTTGAGCATCTCCAGCTTGGCCAGCAACCGCACCGCCGGATCGACCCCCTCCATCCGGAACTCCAGGAGCGGGGTCCCACCCACGAGGTCGGCGACGGTTCGGGCCACCGGGCGCGGTGGCGGGTCGGTGGTGGCCGGGGGTGTGGTCAGGGGCAGAGACATGGGTCCCCTCGGTGTGCGGGCGGACAGGGGTGCGCGTCGGCCGGGCGGGTGCGGCGGGCCGGCGTCAGCCGGCGCTGCGGGCCGCCCGCAGATGGGCGGCGGCTGCCTGCTGGAGGTGGGTGATGTCGCTGGAGACGGTCACGAAGGTGAACCCCTCGGCGAGTCGCCGGGCCGCGGAGTCGCCGTCCAGGCAGTGGATGCCACAGGCGATCCCCGCCGCCTCGGCGGCGGTGACGATGCGCCCGAGGGCGCTCTCCAACGCCTCCGCGGCCGACGGATCGCCGAAGTGGGAGGCGCCGAGCGCGACCGAGAGGTCGGCGGGCCCCACGTACACGGCGTCCAGCCCTTCGATCGAGCAGATCGGCTCGATGGACTCCAAGGCTGCGGCGGTCTCGACCATGACGATGCAGGCGACCTGCCGGTCCACCCGCGCGGGGACGTCGCCGAGCCGCAGCTCCGCCCGGACCGGCCCGCTGAGGCTGCGGGTCCCCACCGGCCAGTGCCGGCACGCGGCGACCGAGGTGCGCACCTGCTCCGGGGTCTCGATCATGGGGACGATCACCGCTCGGGCGCCGGTGTCGAGCGCGGTACCGATCACCACGGGGTCGGCGGACGGCACCCGGATGACGCCGGCAGCGATCCCGCGGGCGTCGACTGCCATCATCGCGGACTGCCAGCCCGGCTGGTGCATCACGCCGTGCTGCCCGTCGACCCCGACGTAGTCGTAGCCGAGCCCCGCGATCCGCTCGGTGCCGACCGGGTTGTCGCAGGCGATCCAGTAGCCGACGAGCCGCTCGCGCCGGCGCAGCCGCTCGGCGAAGTCGCCGGGGGAGGGGGTGCTCACTCGCCCTCCCTGATGACGTAGCTCTCCTTGCCGTCGAGACCGACCGGCACGTCACCGTTGACGGAGACCCGGTGCAGCACGCGCTTGTGGTCCCCGTAGTCGTTGACGGCGTAGTGCTGGGTGCAGCGGTTGTCGAAGACGAGGACGTCCCCGGGGCGCCAGCTCCAGCGAGCCGTGTTCTCCGGACGGCGCACATAGGACTGGAGCACGTCGATGATCGGGCGCGAGTCGCGCACCGTCATGCCCACCAGCCACTGCGCGAAGCCGCCGAGGAAGAGGGAGGGCTCCCCGGAATCGGGGTGGAGACGGACCACCGGGTGCGCGGCCTCGTACCGCCGGGCCAGGAAGGCCGCCCGGACCGCCTCGCCGCGCTCGGTCCCCAGTCGGGGCTGCTCCGCGTGGTTGGTGTGCACGGCCCAGAGCCGGTCGGCCACCTCCCGCAGCTCCGCCGGGAGGTCCCGGTACCCGGCCTCGGCGTTCGCGACCATGGTGTCGCCACCGTAGGGCGGCAGTACCACGCTGCGCAGGGTGGTCCCCAACGAGGGCGCCCGGGTGAAGCTGATGTCGGTGTGCCAGTGGTCGGCGCGCTGGTCCTCGCCGTCGACGGGGAGGACCATCGGCGAGTTCTCACTGCTGCGCATCATGGGGTGCGGCTTGGTCACGTCCCCGAATACACCGGCCAATGCCAGCTGGTCCCCGTCGTCGATCTCCTGGTCACGGAAGAAGAGCACCTTGTGCTCGACCAGGGCCTCGCGGATCTCGCCGGCCAATGCCGATGAGATCGTGCTGCCGAGATCCACTCCGGTGACTTCGGCGCCTATGTTCCCGCCGATTTTCCTTGCATTGATATCCGTCACTCCGGCGCCCTTCGTAATCTTCGGGCGGGCGAGATGATCCGTGCCCGCTGCGCGTGATCGCACAGAGATTCCCGCTCGGTGGAAGCGGCGGGAAGAGGGGGTGTTCGGCGAATGTTCGAGCAGAGTAGCTCACCCGGACCTGAACGAGTCAAACGGTCTGCCGATTCAGGCGACTTGGCTAATTCGTGCGTGACGGGGTGACAGGCAAAGGTGTTCAAGACGGACCGTATCGGGCGCGTTGCCGGGGATTCCGTGCAACTTGCTCCCCCGCTTCTTCAATTACGCTACGCTCGCCCCGTGGTTCGTCCGGGCGTCCTGTCTCTTCGTTTACGGTGCCCGCAGAAGGGGACTCAGTGGTCTTTCGTGAACTGCACCCGAATATTCGGCTGCGCATAGGTATCGGCTTTGTTCAGCGACTGCTCGGCGTCATGCTCATGCCGCTGATGACGATCCGGCTGGCGGACCTCTACGGCGCCGCGACCGCCGGCGCGTTGGTTCTCACGGTCGCCGTCGCGGGCATCCTCGCCAACCTGCTGGGCGGTCACCTCGCCGACGTGCGGGGCCGCAAGCCGCTGCTGCTCGCCGGCGAGGCCGGCGCCACGGTCACCTTCGTCGCCCTGGCCCTGGCGGCATCCGGCTGGTGGGACAGCGCGGTCGCCGTCTACCTGTTCTTCCTGCTGAACATCGCCCTCTCCCAGCTGGCGACCCCGGCGGCCGAGGCGATGATCATCGACGTCTCCACGCCGGAGAACCGCACGCTCGTCTACACCATCAACTACTGGGCCACCAACCTGGCGTTCACCATCGGCGCCATGCTGGGCGGCTTCCTCTACCGCGACTACTTCCCCCACCTGCTCGCGGGAGCCGCCTTCCTGTCACTGGCGACCAGCCTGGTGACGCTCTGGTTCATCACCGAGTCCGCCCCGGAGGGCGGCAGCGGGAACGAGCGGGGGCCGCGGGCCCTTCTCCTCGGCTACCGCACCGTCGCGCGCGACCGCGTGTTCCACAAGATGTTCTTCGCCGCCGTCCTGATCACCGTGGTCGAGATGCAGATCGGCTACTACATCGCCGTCCGTCTCGCCGAGGACTTCCCCCGGCAGTCGCTGGTCTCCTTCGGGGACTGGGCCCTGAGCGTCGACGGCGTCAGCATGATGGGAATCCTCCGCGCGGTGAACGCGGCCCTGGTGGTCCTGCTGATCCTCGTCTCCGGCAAGCTGCTCGGCAACCTCTCCGACCGGCTGCGACTCTTCGTCGGCCTCGGCATGTTCACGGCCGGATACATGGTCTGGGCCGTCAGCAACGACGGCAGGGTGCTGCTGCTGGCGGCAGCAGTGCTGACCCTCGGTGAGATCGCCAGCGTGCCGGTGCGCCAGACGCTGCTCGCCAACCACATCCCGGCCGACTCCCGGACCCGTTACATGGCGGTCTACACCTTCAACGCCCGCGCCGGCCTGATGATCGCCGCGCTCTGCGTCACCCTCGGGGCCGTGGTGCCCCCGGTCGTCATGAGCGTGATCTTCGGCGTGTGCGGAGGACTCGCCGCTCTCCTCTACCACCTGGTTCTTCGCGACGCCGCCCGGGCCGAGAAGACCCGACAGTCGGCGGAAGCCCTCGGCTCGGACGAACGGAGTGACGCATGACGACCGGTGAGCCCCCCCGTCGCAGACTGCTGATGGTGATGCCGTATCAGCAACTGGCGCGCAAAGCCGGCGAGGCCGGCTTCGACGTCTGGTCGATCTGGGACCCCGCCATGCAGACCCCGGACTACCTCGACCAGGTCAGGGCCAACTCGGTGGAGTTGCTGCTCACCGACCTGAGCGACCACCGGGGCCTCGCTGAACTCGTCGAGGCCACCGCCGAGAAGCACCGGATCGACCTGGTCCTCTGCCTGGGCAACGAGGACATCCAGCTCGCGACCGCTGTCGCCGCCGCGGATCTCGGCCTCGGCACCAACCCGCCGGAGACCATCCGGCGCATCAACGACAAGGCCGCGATGCGGGCTCTCCTCAACGAGCACGGGCACTCCCCTGTCTCCGCGAGGAAGGTCACCGAGGCCGCCGATGTCGCCGACGCGGCGCGCCGGCTCGGCCTGCCGGTCATCGTGAAGCCGTCCGAGCTGTCGGGAAGCAGAGGAGTCGCGCTCGTCCGTGACGACGCCGACCTCGCCGCCTGGCTCGACCGCGCGGCCGACCCGGGACTGCCCGGGCCCTATGTGGTCGAGGAGTACCTGAGGGGGCCGGAGTTCAGCGTCGAGACGCTCACGGTCCGCGGCGAGCACCACGTGATCGGTGTGACGCGCAAGCACACCACGGGTGCACCCGGTTTCGTCGAGACCGCACACGTCTTCCCCGCCCCGGTCGGGGAGGGCGAGACGCGGGCGCTCGCGGAGACCGCGACCGGGCTGCTCGACCTGGCGGGCTACCGCTTCGGCCCCGCGCACACCGAGATCGTGCTCACCGCCGCAGGCCCCCGCGTCGTCGAGTCCCAGACCCGGCTCGGCGGCGACCGGATTCCCGCGCTCATCAGGGTGGCATGCGGTTTCGACATCGAGGCGGAGGTATTCCGGGCCCTCGCCGGACGGGAGGTGCCCGCCGTCCGTCCGACCGGTGTGGGCGCGGTCGGCTTCCTGGGGTACCGGCCCGGCGTCGTCGCCGCGGTCTCGCCGCGCCTGGAGGAGGCGCGGGCGTTGCCGTTCGTCGACACCCTCCACTTCCCGTTCACCGCAGGTGACGAACTGCCCGTCACGCGTGACTCGTTCACCCGGCACGGCTACGTCGTCGTCGCGGCGGACACCCCGACGCTGGCGGCGGAGCGCATCGAGACCGTGCGTGCCATGGCCGAGCCCACCCCGGTGCCCAACCCCGCACCCGGTACCGCGGACGGCCGGACCGTCCTGCTGGTGGGCGGCACCGACGGCCACGTCGAGGCGTTCGACCGGCTCGGCGCCCGGATCGTGCTCGCCCAGCATCCGGACAAGGTGACCGCCTACCAGACCCGGACGGCGCACGCGCTGCTGATGGTGGACTACACCGACTGGGAGACGCTGCTGCCCTTCGCACGCGCCGCGCAGCGGGTCTACGGCTGCGAGGTGGTGGCCTCGCTCACCGAGGGCGGGCTCACCCCCGCCGCCCGGCTCACCGACCTCTTCGGGATCGGGGACGGCCGCCGCCACGAGGTCAGCCGCCGCATGCGCGACAAGCAGCTCATGCGCGAGCACCTCGCCGCCGCCGCTGTGGGCCCCGAGGTCCTGGCCGCCGAGGTGACCGACGGGGAGTCGCTGGCCCGGTTCGGGGAACGGGCCGGCTACCCCTTCGTCGTCAAACCCACCGGCACCACCGCCGGTTTCGGCGTCGCCAAGGTCCGTGACGCGGCAGACGTGGAGCGGGTCCGACACCACATCGAGGGACTGCGCGGTGCCCGCACCGACCGCGGTTCCACGCTCTTCCGCGTCACCGGCTTCCTCGCCGAGGAGTACCTCAACGGAGCCGAGTTCAGCGTCGAGGCGTTCAGCTTCGCCGGTAGCCACCGGGTCCTCGCGGTGACCGAGAAACTCGTCGACGACGGGCACTTCGCCGAACTCGGCCACGCGCTGCCCGCCCGGCTCCCCTCGGACGACCACGCACGCGTGGTCGCGGCAGTGGAGGACCACCTGACCGCGATGGGCGTCGTCGAGGGCCCCAGCCACACCGAGGTGCGGCTGAGCGACCGCGGTCCGGTCGTGATCGAGTCCCACAACCGGATGGGCGGCGACTTCATCATCGAGCTCCTCGCCGCCGCGACCGGGATCGACCTGCCGGCCTGGTCCGCCGCGCGCGCACTGGGGCTGATGGAGGAACCGGCGAGGATCCCCCCGCCGTTCGGCGGCGCCTGCGTCCGGTTCCTCACCGGCGGCGACGGCGTGGTCGCCGCGGTGCACGGCGCGGACGACGTCGCGTCACTGCCCGAGGTCATCACCACTGCCGTGTCGGTGGCTCCCGGCAGCAGGACCCGCCGACCGCGCGACAACTGGGACCGGTTGGGGCACGTCGCGGTGCGGGCACCGGACACCGACACGGCGGTCGCCCGGTGCGAGCAGCTCGCACACCGAGAGATCCGGATCGAGACCCGGTGAGCCGGGGAGGGGCGGGACGATGAGAACACGGCACAGTGTCGGCGACCTCGTGCGGCTGATGGCCGAGGACCTGGACGTGGTGGTCGAGCGCGACCCCTCCGTCCGGAGCCGCCGGGAGGCCCTCGGCCACCCCGGGCTCCGGGCGGTGTGGGCGCACCGCGTCGCCCACGCCCTGCACCGTTCCGGGCACCGCGCGCTCGCCCGGTGGGCGGCTCGGCGCGCCCGCCGGCGCACCGGGGTGGAGATCCACCCCGGTGCCGAGCTGGGGCGCCGCGTCCTCGTCGACCACGGAGCGGCCGTGGTGATCGGGGAGACGGCGCGGGTGGGGGACGACGTGACCATGTACCACCAGGTCACCCTGGGCGCGGTCGGCTGGTGGGCCGACAACGCGCGCCCTCCCGGCGCCCGCCGCCATCCGGTGGTCGGCCCGGGTGTGGTGCTCGGCACCAACGCCACCGTCCTGGGCCCGGTCTCCATCGGCGAGCGCGCGGTCATCGGTGCGATGGCGGTCGTCACCCACGACGTCCCGCCCGGCGCACGGGTACGGGCCGCGAGCTCCGTCGTGAGGCCGCCGCTCAGCCTGGCGGAGAACCTCCGGGCCGTCGCGTCCGCGGGGTCCTGGTGACCGGCGGCGCTTCCTCCTCCTCTTCTCTCCTCACCCGGTGGAGCCCATGGTGAACACCCCGCTTCCGCACCTCCCCGCCGTCCCGCCGCGACCCCGGATCGCCGCGGGCGTCGAGGAACTCATCGGCCGGACACCCCTGGTGATGCTGCGCAGTCCCGGCGCGGCGCCCGGGGCCCGCGTCATCGCCAAACTGGAGTCGGCCAACCCCTACGCGAGCGTCAAGGACCGTGCCGCGCTGTTCATGGTGGAGGCCGCAGAGGCACGCGGTGACCTCGTCCCCGGCGGCACGGTCATCGAGTCCACCTCGGGCAACACGGGGATCGCCCTCGCCGCACTGGCCGCCGTCCGGGGCTACCGGTGCGTCGTGGTCCTGCCCGACAGCGCCACCCCGGAGCGGGTCCGCCTGCTCGCCGCTCTCGGCGCCGAGGTGGTGCAGACCCGCAGCGAGGACGGTTTCGCCGGTGCGATCGAGCGGGCCGAGGAGATCGACCGTGCCACGCCGGACGGCTGGTACGTCCGGCAGCACGAGAACGCCGACAACACCCGGGCGCACTACGAGACGACGGGCCCGGAGATCTGGCAGGACACCGAGGGACGCGTCGACGTGCTGGTGATGGGCGTCGGCACCGGTGGGACCCTCTCGGGCGCGGGCCGCTACCTGAGGGAGCAGAACCCGCGGCTGCGGATCGTGGCGGTCGAACCGGCGACCTCCGCGGTGCTCTCCGGTCAGGCGGGCGGCCCCCACAGCATCCCCGGCCTCAACGGCGGCTTCGTCGCCCCCACCACGGAGGTCGCCCTCATCGACGAGGTCCTCACCTGCACCGACGAGCAGGCCATGGAGACCGCGCGCCACCTCGCCCGCGGCCAGGGGCTGTTCACCGGCATCTCGGCCGGCGCGGCCGTTCATGCCGCGCTCGCCGTCGCGCGTCGCCCGGAGAGCGCCGGGCTCACCGTCGTCACCCTGCTGCCGGACACCGGCGAGCGCTACGCCAGCGTCTGGTCCCCGAAGGAGCCATCGTGACCGTACTCGTGCTGCACCGGGGGTCGCTGCGCGCCAACCCCTACCCCGAGTGGTTCGCGGGGCGCGATGACGACCTGGTGCTGCTCGCCTCGTCGGAGCAGTTGGAGCTCCACGGGGAGGAACTGCCCCGTGCGGCGCCCTGGGTGCACGTCGAGGCCCTGCCCGACTACGACACCTCGCCGCGGGTCCACGAACGCGCGGTCGAGCTGATCGAGAAGTACGGCGTCACCGACGTCGTCGCCTGCCAGGAGAACGACATCGAACGCGCGGCGCTGCTGCGTCGTCGCTTCGGGCTGCCGGGGCAGCTCCCGGGGACCGCCACGCCCTACCGGGACAAGTGGGAGATGAAACGGGCCGCCGGGGCGGCCGGCATCGCGGTGGCCCGGCACGCGCTGGTGTCCGACGCCGCCGGCCTCCGAGGCTTCGCGGCGGAGCACGGCCTGCCCGTGGTGGTGAAACCACGGCGCGGAGCGGGGTCCATCGGGCTGAGTACGGTGCGCACCCCCGAGGAGCTGCGGGCCTGGGACCCGGGGGACCGGCCCACGGCACCGGCCGGTGCGCCCGGCGAGCCGGCGTGGCTGGCGGAGGAGTACGTCGAGGGGGAGATGCACCACGTGGACGGTGTCGTGCTGGACGGCGCGGTCGTCACCCTGTGGCCGTCGCACTACCGGTACGTGCTTGCCGACTACCGGGACCGGGGCGGCCGGGTGGACCTGCCCCACGACCCGGACAGCGAGCTCGGCGGCCGGCTGGCCGCGTTCGCGGACGAGACGCTGGCAGCACTCGGCGGGCCCGAGAACTTCGCGTTCCACATCGAGGTCTTCCGCACCCCCGACGACCGGCTGGTGCTCTGCGAGGCGGCGTGCCGCGCGGGCGGGGCGGGTGTCCGCGACGTCCAGCGGGAGATGTTCGGGTTCGACCCGGCGGCCTACCCCGTCCGTCGCCAGCTCGGTCTGCCCGTGCCGGTGTCGGGGCGCCTGCGCCCCGCGCGGTTCGCGGGCCAGCTGCTGTTCACCAAGCGGCCCGGGAAGCTCGTCGCGTGGCCCCGGCCGGGCGACCTTCCCGCGGAGGTCGCCGAGGCAGTGGCGGTCTCCCACCGGTTCGGCCGGCCGGGCGACGTGGTCGCGGAGGCGCAGCACTCCGGGGACTTCCTCGCCGCCTTCGTCGTGACGGGGGCGGACCGGGCCCAGTGCGCGGAGCGGATCGGCGTGGTGGAGGAGTGGTTCCTGGCCGGGCTGGTCATGGAGTGACGGCACGTCACGGTGAACGCGTGACGAGGCACGATGGGAGTGGTCGGTCTCCGGGCCGGTTCCTAACGTGATGCGCGGCTGGGACGTCGCAGCCGTGACGCGGAGGAGGAGCCCCGTGGACCATCAACCGGGAATGCACGGCATGGACAGTGCGGTGACCGCTCTGGAGACGGCGGGGGCGGTGCTTTTCGTCCTGTGGACCGTCGCGATGTGGGGCGCCGTCGTCGTGATAGCGCTCGCCGACCGGGGCCAGGAGCGACCGTGGCTCTACCGCTCGGCCGTGGGAGTGGTCGTCTTGGGGGTGCTGGGCCAGATCGGCCACTTCCAGGAGCACGTGGCCCAGGCCGGTTACTGGGTGGCCAACCCGATGCAGCCCGCCTGGATGACCCCCCTCGGGGACGGTCTGGCGCGCGGCCTGGGCCAGATCGATCCGTCCAACCCGAACCTCGGCATGGAGCTGCTGCACCTCAAGGGCAACCTGGTGTTCCTCGCCGGACTGGTCGGGATCATGCTGCTCACCCGCCGGGTGGCCGGCGATCTGAAATCGCGTCGCTGGGCGCGGATGGGTGTGTGGATGCAGGGCATCCACGGAGTGGAGCACGTCGTGCTGACGGTCTCGGTGGCGCTCGGTGCGAGCGGCGCGATCGGGCTCTCCACCTGGTTCGGCACCATCGAGCCGGGGCCGGCCCTCACCACCTACCGGGTGTGGTGGCACTTCGTGGCGAACCTTGTGGGCACGGCGATCCTGACGATGGCGATCTACCACCTCTGGCGCGAGCGGCGCCTCGTCGAGAGCTCGTACGCGCCGCCCCGGGTGGGTGGTGTCCTCCAGGCGCGGCGGGCCGACCGGGCGGCAGCGGCGGCTGCCGCCGGCGCGGCGCGGGCGGGCTCACCGGCCGATGCGGGGCGCACGGACCCTGCGGAGCGCACGGACCCTGCGGAGCGCACGGACCCGGCCGGGTACGAGCGGGCGGACCGGTGGGAACGGGAGTCGACGGACCGGCACACCGCCTCGCGGGCCGACTAGGCCCTTCGGGTCTGCGTGGATCGGGCCGCGGCGTCCGGCGCGACGCCTCGCAGGACGCCGGATCGCAGCTCGTACGGTCGTACTCGCGCGGTTCGGTGAAGCAGCGAGGTGCCGTGCCGGGCGCCGCGGTCCCACGCGCCTTCCGAACGACACGCCCCGGCGGCGGCCCCGCTCGCTCACCCCGGGGTCGCCCCGGGGTGCGGGGCGGCCCGCGGCGGCGGACCATGCTGGTGTGGACATCGACCCGATCCAGCCGCGACTGCGGGAGTGGAGCAGCGCCCGTGCCGACCGCGCGCTGACGATCTATCTCAACGACCACCTGGCCGGCGCCACCGCCGGGGCCCGGTTGGCACGGCGAATCGCCGCTCACGCCCCGGCCGGGCGGGCCGAGCGGTGCGACGGTCTCGCCCGCGAGATCCGCGAGGACCGCGGCGCGCTGCTCGTCCTCATGAGGTCCCTCCGGGTGCCCGTGCACCACCACCTCCTGCTGGCCGGCGCCGCCGCCGAGACTCTGGGAGTGCTGAAGCCGAACGGTGCGCTGGTCCGACGTGCCCGGCTCTCGGAACTGGTCGAGCTGGAGACGATGTACCTGGGCGTGTGCGGCAAGGCCGCGCTGTGGCGGACGCTGTCGGAGCTGCCCGGGCTCGCCGGTCAGGGCGTGGTCGACGTCGCCTCGCTGCTGAGCCGTGCGCGGGCGCAGGCCGGGATGCTGGAGGAACTGCGCGCCGAGGCGGGCGCGAGGGCCCTCGCCGTGGTCTGACCGCGTGGTCGACTCCGGCCCGGTGCCGTCCCGTGCCGCCCGGCCCGCCCGGTCCGCATCTCGGCGGTGTGCCGTGGCCGGCATTGCTGATGTGTCGGCCACCGTCATATGTTGGCGCCATGAGCGACAAGCGCGGTATGCAGGAGCCGACCCTGCTGGTGCTCACGGCACTCGCGGACGGGCCACGGCACGGCTACGCGGTGGCGCAGGAGGTGAAGGTGCTGTCGGGCGGTCGGGTGGTGCTGCGGACCGGCACCCTCTACGGCGCGCTCGACCGGCTGCTGGGCGAGGGCCTGGTGGAGGTCCACCGCGAGGAGGTCGTCGACGGCCGGGCCCGGAGGATCTACGCGCTGAGCCCCGCGGGCCGGGGGCGCCTGGCCGACGAGGTGACCCGGATGGCGGCGACCGCGAGGGAGGCCGGCCGGAGACTGGGGCTCCCCGGCGCGGTCGCGCCGGCCGGCCCGTGATCAGGGTCGTGCTGCGCCTCTACCCGCGCCGGTACCGGGAGGACCGCGGGGAGGAGATCCTGCACGTCCACCGCGAGATGACGGAGGGTGCCTCGTTGCCGGCCCGGGCCGGAGAGCTCGCCGACATCACCGCTCACGCCCTTCGGGTGCGGGCCCGTGTCGACTCCTCGGCCGTCGCGGGCCGGTACGTGGCGATCGCCGCGCCGTTCGTGGTCGCAGCGGCGCTGATCACCTCCGGTGCCCAGCTCGGCCGCTGGTACCGCTCGGTCGTCGATTCCCCGGGGGCGCCTTACGTCGGCGGGCTCCACGGCCTCGCGCTGGTCGCCGCGGTGCTCGTCTGCACAGGGGGCGTGGCCGCGCTGACCGGTCGGTGGGCGGCGGGCGTCGGTCTGCTCTGCGCGGGCCTCACCGGGGCCGCGGTCGCAGCCGTCGGCGGTGGCGCGGCGTACGGCCATCCCCTGCTGACGCCTGCCGTCGCGGTGCTCACCGCCGCGGTGGTCTCGGCGTGCCCACCGGACCTTCGGCCCTCGCGCGGCGCGTGTGCCCTCGCCGGGGGCGTCGCGGCGGTCGGATGGCTTCCCCTGATGCTGCTGTACGCCGGTGCGCTGCCGGTCAGCACCGAGTACGGGCTCTGGCCGGTCCTCGTGGTGGTGCCGGCGGTGCTCGCGTACGGGCTGCTCGCCGGCGGGCGGTGGCCGGCGGGGGCGTCGGCCGTGGCGGTGGTCGCGGCGAGCCCGCCGCTGTTGGGCCACGCCTGGGACCAAGCGGGTGGGGAGTACCTGGCGGTGGCTCTCGCCGTGGTCGGGGCGGCGGCTTGCGTGGGACTCGCCGTGCCGGTGGCCGCGCGTCGCCGGCCGCGCCGTCGCCGGGTCGGCGGCTGACGACACAGCAGGGAGCCGGGACCACGACGGGGCGCGTGCGGTCGCGGGACAGCCCGCCTCTATAGTCAGTCGAGCGACGTATTCAGTTCGACGGACTGCGGTGGGGCGGGTGCTGGCGGGCAGCGGGCCGGCCCGTCGCACCGGCCGCCGCGGCGGAGGAGGAGCCCGTGCCGTTCACGTTGTCCCACCCGGCGGCGGTGCTGCCGCTGCTGCGCCACCCGTTCTCCGCCCCGGCGCTGGTCTGCGGTGCGATCGCCCCCGACATGCCCTACTTCCTCGGCGCGGCGAGGATCCCGGTCGGCGCGCAGTCCTGGTACGAGCCGTTCCTCAACGCCACCGCCACGCACCGTCTCGACGGGCTCCCGCTGTCGCTCGCTCTCGCCCTGGTCCTGCTGCTCCTCTGGGCCCTGGTGCGCCGACCGCTGTCGGCGCTGCTGCGGCCGGAGGCGGTTGTCCCCGACCGGGCCGCGACATCGGAGCGTGGTGCCCGGGTGCGGGGGCGCCGTGCCGCGTGGGTGCTGCTCTCGGCGCTGATCGGCGTACTGACCCACCTGGTCTGGGACTCCGTCACCCACGGCGGAGGCCTGCTGGTGCCCGACCCGGGCTGGTTGCGCGCACACCTGGTCGGCGACCTGACGGTCGCCCGCTTCCTGCAGCACCTCAGCACGGTCGGCGGGGGTGCCGCGGTCGGGGCCCACCTGTGGCGGCGGTGGTCGGCCGACCGGGCCCGGGGCGCGGCCGTGGTCGTCCCGCCGCGGGGCGCCCGCGCGGGTGCCGTCGGCCTGCTGGCCGT
>NZ_JAAVJB010000429.1 GCF_012034385.1 Streptomyces spiramenti | reverse complement strand
CGGCCGCCCCGCGGTCCGCTGCGCGTCGCGGCGGCGGCCCTCTGCGTGGTGCTGGCGGCCGGTCTGCTGGGCGGGGCGGCGGTCGGCACCTGGCTCACCACCGAGCCGCCGGAAGTCACCGCGGCGGAACGCGCGTTCGACGAGCGCCGGGCCATGTGGCGCGACCTGCCCGTCGACGATCTCTTCCCCCCGCGCATCGAGGGCGAGGGGGCCGGTCCGGGCGACGCCGACCGCGTGTGGATACGCACCGGCGTGGCACCGGACAGCGGATGCGCCGACGTCTTCGACCCCGCCCTCCTCGACGCGCTCACCCCGGCCGGCTGCCACCGCGTGGTGCGCGCCACCTACACCGACGACACCGAGACCAGCGTCACCACGGTCGGGCTGCTGTTCACCCGGGGCGGCCCCGAGGAGACCCGCGAGCTCCACCGCGACTTCACCGACCGGGGCCTCGGCGCCCGCCCCGACCTGATGCCGCGTCACCACGCCGGAGCCGACCCCGACGGCGACGCCGGCGCCGTCCCCCGCGCGACCTGGACCGTGCGGGTGCTCACCGACGCGCCCGTCGTCGTCTACGCCGTCACCGGCTTCGCCGACGGACGCTCCGCCGGCCCGCCCCAGACGGCGGCGGACGCGACCGCACCCGACGAGAGCTCGGTCGCGGCCCTCGCGGGGCTTGGCCACGACACCCGCGGCATCGCCGACCGGATCGAGCGACGCGTCCGCAAGGCCGCCGACACCGCCGGGGAGGCGGCGTGACCGCCCGCCCGGCGCCCAGGCCCGGCACGGCCCGCCTCGCCCTGACGCTGCTCGCCCTCCTCGCGCTGCTCCTCACCACCGCCCCCGCCGCCCACGCCGACACCATCCGCGACCAGCAGCGCTGGGCGCTGGAAGCCGTCAACACCGACGCGGCCTGGGAGACCACCCGCGGCGGCGGGGTGGTCGTGGCGGTCCTCGACACCGGCGTGGACGCCTCGCACCGCGACCTGTCCGGCGCCGTCCTGCAGGGCGCCGACCTGGTGCCGCACGGCGCCGCGCGGGGCGACGCGACCTGGGCCGCGCACGGCACCGCGATGGCGGGGATCATCGCGGGCCGCGGCCACGGCGTGGACCGCGGCAGCGGCGTCATCGGCGTCGCTCCGGAGGCGCAGATCCTGCCGGTGCGGGTGCTGCTGGAGGAGGACGACCCGGCGCGGGGGCAGAAGCGCGCCGAGGGCGGCAACGCGGTCGCCGAGGGAATCCGCTGGGCGGTCGACCACGGTGCCGACGTCGTCAACCTCTCGCTCGGCGACGACAGCGAGTCGGCGCACCCCGATCCCGAGGAGGACGCGGCCATCCGCTACGCGCTCCGGCAGGGCGTCGTGGTGGTCGCCTCCGCGGGGAACGGCGGCGAGTCCGGTGACCCGGTGTCCTACCCCGCCGGCTATCCCGGCGTCATCGCCGTGACCGCCGTCGACCGGGCCGGGAGCCGGGCCCCGTTCTCCACCCGCCGCTGGTACGCGACGGTCAGCGCGCCGGGGAAGGACGTCATCATCGCCGCTCCCGGCGACCGCTACATGCAGGGGTGGGGGACCAGCGCGGCAGCCGCGTTCGTCTCCGGGGCGGTGGCCCTGCTCAAGGCCGCCCACCCGGAGCTGACCCCCGCGGAGGTGCGTCGACTGCTGGCGACCACGGCGCGCGACGCCCCCGAGGGCGGGCACAGCGCCGCGCTCGGCGCCGGACTGGTCGACCCGGCCGCCGCCATCGAGGCGGCGGGC
>NZ_JAAVJB010000428.1 GCF_012034385.1 Streptomyces spiramenti | reverse complement strand
CCGACGGGCCGCGTGCCGCGGCGGCGCCCGGCCCGGAGGGCGCGGCGGCCTCTCACGACGGGGAGGGACGCGTCGGGGCGGGCCCCGGTGCCGTGTCGGCGTCCGGGACGGTGTCGCCGGGTGCGGCGGCGCTCGCGCTGGTCGCCCCGGTGGCGCTGTTCGCGCTGAGCCGCCAGGCACAGGTGCTGGTGGAACGTTTCCTTGCCTCCGGTCTCCCCGCCGGGGCGATCTCCCATCTCAACTACGCGCAGAAGGTCGCGCAGTTGCCGATGGTGCTCTCGCTGATGATCGTGACCGTCACGCTGCCCGTGGTGGCGCGGGCCATGGCCGAGGGCGACCTCGCCGGGGCGCGCCGTCGGGTGGAACGTGACCTGGTGTGGGCCTCCGGCGTGGTGCTCGCCGGTGCCGCCTACGTGCTGGCCTGCGGGCCGCAGCTGATCGAGGTGCTGTTCCAGCGGGGCGCCTTCGACGCCGGTGCCACCGAGTCGACCGCGGCGGTGATGCGGGTCTACGCGCTCGGGCTGCTCGGTCACACCCTCGTCGGCACCCTCGCGCGTCCGTTCTTCTCGGCCGCGCGACCCACGTGGTACCCGATGGCCGCGATGGCCGGTGGCCTCGCCGTCACCGTGGCGGCCGGCGCGCTGCTGGTCGGCCCGTGGGGCGCGCCGGGGATCGCCGCCGCCAACGCGGCCGGGATCGCCGTGGCGGCGCTGCTGATGCTGCGCGGGCTGAGCGCCCGCGTCCTCCCGGTGGACACGCGGGCGGTCCTCGGGACCCTCGCCCGACTGACGGCTGCCGCCGGCGCGGCGGCGCTGGTCGGCTGGGCGGTCGCCGGCCGGCTCGACTCACCGGCGGTGGCAGTGGTCGCCGCCGCGCTACTGGTCCCCTCCGTCCTCGTGGCCGCATCCGGCGCGCTGCGGGTGCCGGAGGCCCTCTCCCTGGTCACCGAAGCCCGAAGGAGGCTGCGCCATGTCCGCTCTGTTCCGTGAGACGACCGTCCCGTCCGCCGTCAGGAGCGCGGTGAGGTCCGCGAGGCCCGCCGGGTCGCGGGGTGCGGTGCTGCCGTGGACCCTGATGTATCACTCGGTGGACCACCCAACGGCCGACCCCTACAACATCACCGTCTCGCGCCGGCGGCTGGAGGAGCAGCTGCGCTGGTTGCGCGACCGGGGGCTGCGCGGCGTCTCGCTCGGCGAGATGCTCGCCGCACATGCCGCGGGCCGGTCGGCCGGGCTGGTCGGGCTGACCTTCGACGACGGGTACACCGACTTCCTCACCGGCGCGGTGCCGCTGCTGCACCGCTACGACTGCACGGCCACCGTCTTCGTCCTCCCCGGCCTGCTGGGGGGCTTCAACGACTGGGACCCGCTCGGTCCCCGCAAGCCGCTGCTGACGGGCCACGGCGTCCGGGCGGTCGCCGCGGCCGGTATGGAGGTCGGCTCCCACGGGATGTACCACCGCAGCCTGTTGGGGCTGCGCGAGGCCGACCTGCGGGCCGAGCTGGAGGAGAGCCGCGACCGGCTGGCCGACATCTGCGGTACCGCGCCGGCGGGGTTCTGCTATCCGTACGGCGACGTGGACGCCGCGGCGGCCGAGATGGCGCGGGAGGTCGGATACGACTACGCCTGTTCGATCAACCCCGGCCCGTTGACCGGCCGTTGGGCGCTGCCGCGGGCGCACGTCGGCCAGCGGGACACCGCGACGCGGCTGTGGGCGAAGCGCGTGCTCCACCCGTTGCGGCGCCGGGCGGTCACCGTCGCCTCCGGTGAGGAGGCGGGCTCCCGCGCACCCCGGGCGCGCGGCGCGGCGGGGGCGGGGCCCTAC
>NZ_JAAVJB010000427.1 GCF_012034385.1 Streptomyces spiramenti | reverse complement strand
GGCGAGAGTCCGCGCCCGGTGGGAGTCCGCGTCCGGTTCGTCGGGAGGGGCCGCCGCGAGCCGGGCGGAGGTGCCGCCGGGCTTGCCGCCCAACTGCTCCCCGAGTGCCGGAGGAACTGCCGCCCGCCCCCTCCCCCGGCCGTTTTGATGGTTGCCGGGCCGTCGCACCACCGGCGTCTGTCCCACCCGACGGGCGACCGGAACCGGACCGAGCCGCCCCGGCCCGGCCCGGTTCCGCGCCGGACGCCTCCCCCGCAGCCGCACCCCGCGGACACGACCCCGCCGCTCGTGCCCTTCCCGCCCGCGCAGGGCGGGAGGGCCGCTCCACCGACGCAGCCGTCCCTCCCGAAGGAGCACGCCATGCCCGGCCAGGAAACCGAAACCCGGCCCCTCAGCGCCGCCCAGCTGGGGGTCTGGTACGCCCAGCGGCTGGACCCGGCGAGCCCGGTGTTCAACCAGGGCGGCTGGGTGGAGCTGACCGGGCCGATCGACGTCCCGCTGCTCGCCGCGGCGGTCTCCCGCCTCGTGGCCGAGGACGACACCACCCGGTTGCGGTTCACCGAGGTCGACGGCGTCCCCGCGCAGTACCTCGCGCCGAGCGAGCCCTACCGGCCGGACGTCGCAGACCTGCGGGATACCCCCGACCCCGAGGCCGCCGCCGAGGCGCTGATCTCCGCCGACCTCGCCGAGGTCCCCGACCCGGAACGCGGACCGCTCTTCCGACATCTGCTGCTGCGCCTCGGTGCGGACCGGCTGCGCTGGTACTACCGCGCCCACCACCTGATGCAGGACGGCTTCAGCGGCAACCTGCTCCAGCGGCGGCTGGGCGAGATCTACACCGCGTCCCTCGCCGGTACCGACCCCGGTCGGCCGCTCGGCCGAGTGTCGTCACTGCTCGACGCGGAGGAGACGTACCGCGCCTCCGCCGCCCACGGCAAGGACCGCGCGTTCTGGACGCGGGTCATGTCCGGCGCCGAGTGCCCGCCCGCCCGCGCGGGACGCCCGGAGCTGCGGATCGCCCGGGAGGTCTCCGGCATCGACACCGAACAGCGCGCCGGGCTCATGCAGTTCGCCGCACGGGCCGGGGTCTCCTGGCAGCAGGCGCTGATCACCGCAGCGGTGGTGGAACAGCATCGCCGCAGCGGGCTGCGGGACGTGGTGCTGTCGCTTCCCGTCACCGGCCGGATGACTCCGGCGGCGCGCCGGGTGCCCGGGATGAGCGCCAACGTGCTGCCGCTGCGGGTGGAGGTGGACCCGGACGCGACCTGCGAGGAGCTGGCGTCGCGGGTGGCGTCCGCGGTGCTCCGGGTGCAGTGGCACCAGCGGTACGACGCGACCGAGTTGATCCGCGACCTCGGCTGGCCCGCCGACGGCAGGCGGCAGTTCGGGCCGGTGGTCAACGTCCTGGCCGGTGGGGCACCGCCGTCCTTCGGCGGGGTGCCGGGCACCGCACACCTGCTGTCCACCGGCGGCACCGCCGAGGATCTCGGGATCACCGTGACCGACGGCCCCGAGGGAGGGCTGCGGGTCGACTTCACCGTGGACGCCGCCTACACCGACGGGGTGCCGCTGACCTCGCACCGTCGTTCGTTCCTACGGGTCCTCGCCGCGCTGACCGGCCGGCCGGGGGTCCGGGTGCGGGAGGTGGACGTGCTGGGCGGTGTGGAGCGGGGGTTGGTTGTCGGGGCGTGGAACGACACCGCGGTGCCGATCGGTGACGGGACGCTGAACACGCTCTTCGAACATCAGGCCCGTACCCGCCCCGAGCACACCGCCGTCATCCACGAGCAGGACCGCACCACCTACCGGGAGCTCAACGAAGCGGCGAACCGGTTGGCGCACCACCTCACCACCT
>NZ_JAAVJB010000426.1 GCF_012034385.1 Streptomyces spiramenti | reverse complement strand
CGCCCGGTGACCCGGCGGCGCCGGGCCCGAGCCCGGAGAGGCGCCGCGCGCGCCCCCGCGGGCCCCGGACGACGGGTGAACCCCGGGCGCCGGGGCGGCGGAACATATGCCAGAGTTGCCACTTCCAGGCCGGGAGCACGTAGCGTACGGCCGACGGGCCCAGTAGACCGGGGAAGGGGCGGCTGGAGTTGAGCACGCACGCACCGCACACAGCGCAGCCGGTGACGCTCCCGGCGACGCTCGACGAGGCGGTCGCGGCGCTCGCCGCGCAGCCCGCCGCCGTGCCGGTTGCCGGAGGCACCGACCTGATGGGGGCCGTCAACGGCGGCCTGCTGCGGCCCACCGCGCTGGTCGGACTGGGGCGCGTGGCGGAACTGCGAGGCTGGGAGTACCGCGACGGCCACGCCCTGCTCGGCGCCTGCCTCACCCTCGCCCGCATGGGGCGGCCCGACTTCGCGGTGCTCATGCCCGCGCTGGCCGCCGCCGCCCGCAGCGCGGGACCGCCGCAGATCCTCAACGCCGGGACGCTGGGCGGCAACATCATCAGCGGTGCCCCGACCGGCGACACCCTCCCGGTCCTCGCCGCGCTGGAGGCCGACCTGGTGATCGCCGGCCCGGACGGCGACCGGCGCGAGGTACCGGTGAGCGACCTGCTCGTGGGCCGCGAGCACCTCCGGCCGGGTGAACTCCTCGCCTACGCCCGGGTACCGCTGCTGCACGCGCCGCAGACCTTCCTCAAGGCCACTGGGCGCACGGGCCCCGGCCGGGCCGTCGCCTCCGTCGCCGTCGCCCTGGACCCCGCGCGCCGTGAGGTGCGCTGCGCGGTCGGGGCGATCGCCCAGGTCCCGCTGCGCCCGCTGGAGGCCGAGGCGTGGATCGCCTCCCTCGTGGACTGGGACGGCGCGCGCACGGTGCCGCCCGAAGCGCTGACCGCGTTCGGGGAGTACGTCGCGATGGCCTGCATCCCCGACCCGGAGCCCGACCCGGCGACGGGCGAGGTCGCCGCGCTGTCGCCCGGCCTGCTCCACCTGCGTCGCACCGTCGCGGCGCTCGCACGGCGCGGGCTCGGAAGGGCGCTGTCGTGACGACACCGACCGCCGTGACGAGCCCGACCGTCACCGGACCGGCAGCGCGCCCGCCGCGGCGCGGCCACATCGACACCGCCGCCCGCGGCCACCGGCCGGGCGCGGCGTTCCGGGAGGCATGGTGAACGAGGAACGGCACGGACCACGGGGTGGGGAGCCCGATCCGCGCCATCCGGACGTCCCCGCGCCCGGCACCAGTTGGGGCGGGGAGTACGACAGCGAGGCCACCGCCTTCGTGCAGTTGCCGGAGGGGCTGATCGGCGAGCCCGGCCCCGGCGACCCCCTCGCGGCTCCGGGCCACGGGTACCGACCGCCGGAGATCGGCACCGCCGCGGGCCCGTTCCCGCCCGGTGGTCCGTTCCCGCCCGGCGGCCCGTTCCCGTCCGGTGGTCCGGGCACCGCACCGGAGGAGCGCGCGCGGCCGGCGGGCGACTGGGAGATGCCGTTCGGCACCGGTGAGTTGCCGCCTCCGGCCGACGCCGGGTTCGTCGCCGACCCCGTGCACGGCACCCCGCCGCCGATCGGCGGCGGTGACGCCGGCGGCGCGCAGGGCACCGCCGCGGCGCTGGCCGGGGTCCACCAGGGACGCGCCCGGCGGCGACCGTTGGGCGAGGGGCCGGCCGAGTACGGCCCGCCCGAGGCGGCGCACGGCGAGGCCCCCCGCATCGACCCCTATCCCGTCGCGGACCCGCCCAGCGGCCCGGCGGTCGACCTCGGGGTCGAGGCGGTGGTCCCGCCGGAGCGCGCGGACGCGATGATCCCGCCCGGCGGGGGCGCCCCC
>NZ_JAAVJB010000425.1 GCF_012034385.1 Streptomyces spiramenti | reverse complement strand
GGCTCCCGACGGTCGCCACGGCGTCCCGCCGCCCCGACGCCCCGGTACTCCCCCACCGGCCGCCGGATTCGCATCCGCGTACGCCCGGCCGGCCCTCGCCGCGTGTCGGCGCCGGTCGGGGCACACGGCGGGGGCGACCGACCCCCGCGCCGCCCCGACCCGTCACGGTCGGCGGGCTACCCCGCGCGGTGCCCGGCAGCCGCGTCCCGACGGGCGAGGAAGTACCAGGTCCCGACCACCCCGAGCAGCGCCACTCCGGCACCGATCCCGGCGTAGCCGAGGAACTCCTTGGTCTCGTCGCGTCCGGCGGCGACCACCTGATCCGTGCCGCCGTCGGCCCCCTCCTGGTCGAGCGCCTCCTCGTCGACGCCGAACCCGGCCTCGGCGAGGTCGCCGTCGTAGGTGGGCGCCGTGCCGGGCTCGTTGTGGAGCGCGATCCGCAGGGTCATGCCGACGGACTCGGCGTCCACCCGCTCCACGATGTCCTCGTGCAGGTGGACGGCGATGTAGTGCCACCCGGCGACGCGCGAGCGGGACAGGTAGCGGTCGAAGCCGGTCTCAAAGCGGTTGTCGTAGGCGACCGGCTGGGTGAGCAAAGCGAGTTCGGCCGGCTCACCGCTGTAGGAGGTGGTGGCGTTCGCGGCGGCGGGCGCGCGGTAGGGAGTGTAGACGTCGACACCCAGCGCGTTGATGACGCTGCCGAACCCCTCGCGCTGCGGTGCGTTGCTCAACTCGACGCGGACGTCGAGTTGCTGGTGCCAGTCCACCGGAACGGCGTAGAAGCGGGTCGCTCCCGGGGGGAGGTCGTCGCGCCACACGCCGGGCTCCAGCGACCGGGCGTCGTTGAAGCCGCTGCCGCCGGGGGCGCGTTCGGCCTGACCGCTGGGGGCGGGTGGCAGGTCGTCCGAGGTCGTCCAGTCGTCCTCGGGCAGCACGTCGGTGCCACCGGTCGCGGCGGGTTCCGCCATCACTCGCAGCTCCACGGGCCAGGCGGCGGGCGTGGAGGTGGGAGCACTGGTCCGCGTCAGCCGCACCAGGTGGTTGCCGGCCTCCCGGCACCGGCCGTCGGGAGCCACCGTGCGGATCTGTGAGGCCGCGATGGGCCGCGCGGCTCCGTCCCGCTGGAAGGTGCGGCTCTCCGGGCTGGCGCACGTGTCCCCGCCGGTGGTCGTGAGCGCGAGCTCGAACCCGTCGCCCGACGCAACCTTGGTGCCGGGGTCCGGTGCGGCCACCGCGGAGATGTAGACGTCCGACTCGGCGTCCAGCACGAGGCTGTAGTAGAGCGCGTCGCCGACGTCGAGTTCGTCGGTGTAGATCCCCCCGGCCTCCAGGGCGGGGGCGTCGGCGGAACCGGCCGTGCCCTCGACCGGCTCGGCGTCGGCAGCCGTCGCGTAGGCGACCGGGGTCCGGGGCTCGTCCAGGGCATGGGCCGGGCCGGCCGACAGCAGGGGTACCAGCAGCGCGCAGACACCGGCAGCCGCGAACGGTGCGGCTGCCGCCCGGGCGTCACGCCGGGAGTGCGCGCCCGGCGCTTGCACCCGGCCGGCGCCGCTGCCGCCGGTGGGCACGGCCCGGCCGTAGCGGCCGGGCCGTCGTGGGGCCGTCGGCCCGCTGTCTCGGATCATCGCCCGCCATCCCCTGTCGTCCTGGTGGAACCGACGGCCCTGTCGGCCCGCGGTGTCGGGTGCGTCGGCACCGGGTGGTCGGCCCGGCCCCTCGCGGCCCCGGTAGCGCCCGGGAGCCTGTCCGGCCGCCGCGCCGGCCGGACCACGTGTGGCTCCGGTGAGCGGCGGCCGGCCGGTGGAACCGCCCCGGTACGCGGCGCCGCCGCCCCGGTGCGGTCCGGTGGGTGTGCGGGCGGGCCGGATC
>NZ_JAAVJB010000424.1 GCF_012034385.1 Streptomyces spiramenti | reverse complement strand
GGCCGGGGGACCGGGCCGCGGGCCGCGCTCCGCGACCTCCTGGGCCACCGCCCACATCGCGACCGTGGAGCCGGTCTCGTCGAGCACCGGCTCGGCGGCGAGCCGAACCGTGCGGCGGCTGCCGTCGGGGCGGGCCACCCGGAACTCGCAGGCGGCGGGCTGCCCGTCGACCAGGCAGCGGGTCACGGCGCCGGCGAGGCGCGGCTGGTCCTCGTCCGCCAGGCAGGAGGGCAGCTGGTCCAGGGTGAGGGGGCCCTCCGCCACCGGTCGCCCGAAGATCGCGTAGAGGTCGTCGCTCCAGACGACGGCGTCGGTCAGCAGACTCCACTCGGCGCTGCCGGTCCGCGCCCCGGCGCGCTCCGGCACGGGCCGCAGGCTCTCCAGCCCGCGGCCGAAGTCGTCCAGCCGCCGCAGCGCCTCGTCCCAGGCGGCGCCCCGACCCTCCGGGCCTCCGGCCGGGCTCTCCCCGCCCCGCAGCGCCTCGGCGTCCTCACGGAGGCCGCGGGCGCGCGCGATAAGGTCCTGGAACCCCTCGTGGTGGGGGGAGTCCGCCGCCGGCCTGCCGGCAGGGTGGTCCGGGTGCTGGGAGGAGTGCATCACTGTCCCCGATGCGCTGACGCTGCCGCCCGTGGCCCTGCGGCACGGCTGGATGGATGGATTCCGACTCTGGCACAGCTTCCCCCGCCCCGAAAGGGATTCGGCCGGACCGCACCCCGGCGCGCCGCGCCTCACGGTTGGACCCGGCGCACGCCCCCGGCGCGTTGATCCGAGGTGGGTGCGCCCGGTCCCAACCCCCGGAGGTGCCACCATCGAGGACCACCAGCCGAAATCCCGTTGCCACCGACCGCTCGCCCCCGGATGCTGACTCATATGTTCGCCAGTCCAGTCGAAACCGACATAGCGCCCAGCGGAACCCTCCTGGGCCTGCTCCAGCGTGGGCGGGGGGACGGGGCGCTCCACGCGCTCGCCGCTCCCCGACCCGAGGCCGTCGAGGCCCTGGAGCACTGCGTACTGCACGATCCCCGGCCCGACTGGCGGCTGGAGCACCGCTCGCTCTACTACGCGCGGCTCTACGTCGACCTGCGCGCCGAGCTCGGCGGCATCGAGAAGCACCTCTTCGACCCGGTCGACGGCATCGCCGCCGCGGCTGCCGCCGCCGACCGCGGCGCCACCGGCGACCCCGGGGCCGGGGACGCCGCCCGGGCCGACGCCGTGGCCGAGGAGCGCACCGGGCTCGCGCTCTCGGTGCTGGGACACCTCGTCTCCTACGGCGACCGCCACGCCCTGGCGCTGCTGCGCCGCTACGCCGCCGACGGCGCCAACTGGCGCTGGGCGCTGGACGAACTCGCCGTCCGCGACGACGACGCCGGACTGCGCGCCCTCGGCCCCGCGATTCTGGCCAGATTTCCCCGCACCGACCCCGGCGACGCGGCGCTGGCCCGCGCCGTCCGGGACGCCTACGAGCCGCGCCCCTGGCGGCTGTGGGCCGAGGACGCCGCCCGGCCCACCCAGGCCGCCCGGATCGAGCGCGCCCGTGAGGACGGCGACTTCGGCCGCTGGCGCCGTCAGCTCCGCTCGCCCGGCCCGCGCCCCGGCTGGGGCGTGCCCGCGGTGCTTTCCTGGGTGCAGGAGGGTCACGACGCCACCCCCCGGTCGTGGCGGGAGGCCCCCGCCGCCCGCTGCCTGGCGGCGACCGCCGCCGACGAGGACCGACCGCTGCTGCTGGAGACCGCCGCCACCGGGACCCCGCCGGTGCGCGCCGCCGCCCTGCGCCACCTGGCCGAACGACAGGACCCGGCGGTGCTGCCGCTGCTGCGGGCGGCGGCCGACGACCCCGACCCCGACCTCGCCGCGTCCGCGGCGGGCTCCTTCGCCCGCATGCGGGGGGCCGCGGCC
>NZ_JAAVJB010000423.1 GCF_012034385.1 Streptomyces spiramenti | reverse complement strand
CCGCCGGGCTGCGGCGGGGACGGCGAGCCGGGCGCCGGGCCGGTGGGGCGGCTCCGGGCGGCGGTCGGTGGCGTCGTTGGCTGGGGTGGGGGCGTCCACGCTGCCATCTTGGCATCCGCCGCCGCGGCGCCCTGCGAGGATGGCGGGGTGACTGCCTCCATGCCTCCCGCCGATCACCCGCACGATGACGCCGACGCCGCGCTCTCCGGTGACGCCCTCCCCGGTGATGTGCTGCCCGGCGATGTGCTGCCCGGCGACGCGCCGATCGGCGACGGCGACCGCAATGGCGGCCCGGGCGTCGACGATGTCGCGCTGGGGGCGCCGGGCGAGGGTGCGCGGGGCGACGGCCCGGCCGATGACCCGTCCGCCGTCGCCGGGGACCGCACGGGGGCGCGGAGCGGTGAGGAGGAAGGCGGTGTGCTGGTGCTGGCGGGCACACCCATCGGCGACCTCGCCGACGCGCCGCCGAGACTCGCCGCGGAGCTGGAGCGCGCCGACGTCATCGCCGCGGAGGACACCCGCCGACTGCGCCGTCTCACCCAGGGGCTGGGCGTGCACACCTCGGGGCGCGTCGTCTCCTACTTCGAGGGAAACGAGGCGGCCCGCACCCCGGAGCTCGTCCGTGAACTGGTCGGCGGCTCCCGGGTGTTGCTGGTCACCGACGCGGGGATGCCGTCCGTCTCCGACCCCGGGTACCGGCTGGTCGCGGCGGCCGTCGAGGAGGACGTGCGGGTGACCGCCGTCCCCGGCCCCTCCGCCGTGCTCACCGCGCTGGCACTCTCGGGGCTGCCCGTCGACAGGTTCTGCTTCGAGGGCTTCCTGCCCCGCAAGGCGGGCGAGCGGGCCGGGCGACTGCGCGAGGTCGCCGCCGAACGTCGCACCCTCGTGTACTTCGAGGCGCCGCACCGGCTCGCCGCGTCGCTCTCCGCCATGGCGGAGGCGTTCGGCGCGGACCGGCGCGCGGCGGTGTGCCGGGAGCTGACCAAGACCTACGAGGAGGTCCGGCGCGGGACGCTGGCAGAACTCGCCGCCTGGGCGGAGGCGGGGGTCCGCGGCGAGATCACCGTCGTGGTGACCGGGGCGAGCGAGGTCGCCGAGCGGCCGGACGAGGCCGAACTGGTGCAACGGGTGGCCGCACGCGAGGAGGCCGGCGAGCACCGCAAGGCCGCGATCGCGGAGGTCGCGCGCGAGGCCGGGCTGCCCAAGCGCGAGGTGTTCGACGCTGTGGTCGCCGCCAAGAAAAAGCCGCATACTGGGGCATAGGGCGCGCGGGCGCGCCGTGCGCTCGGCAGACGACGTCTCACACGAGCGCAGGTGCGTCATGAACGACGAGAACCGCGAAACCGTTTCCGAGTCCTACGCCTTCGTATGTCTCCGCTGTACGTACGGCTGGGAGCAGACCTTTCAGATCGAGCACCACAATGACGAGGACGGGCGGCCCTACGTCCTGTACTACGCCGGCACGGAACGGGTGCCGTCCCCGCTGACGCGACTGACCTGCCTCAGTTGCGGCAGCCACCGCATACGCGTCATGCAGGCGGGAACGGTGCGCGCCGTCCAGCGGGCATCCAGCTGGCTGCCGTCGGGCGGGCTCGCGGCCGACGAACCGACCGACCCACCGCGCGGCATCGACCAGCAGCAGGCGCAGTCGGACGCCCTGGCCCGCGAGGCCGCCGAGTCCGACGCCCGTCACACGGCCGGTGAACCCGCGGGCAGCGGGCGCGCGTGGTGGCGGCGCCACTGACCGCTCCCGCGGAACCCGGCGCGCCCACCCGTGCCCGGACGCGCCAGGTCCCCGGGCACGCGCGTACCCGGCCCGCGCCGGACCTCCTCGTAGGTCTTGGTCAGCTCCCGGCACACCGCCGCGCGCCGGTCCGCGCCGAACGCCTCCGCCATGGCGGAGAGCGACGCGGCGCGCCGGTGCGGCGCC
>NZ_JAAVJB010000422.1 GCF_012034385.1 Streptomyces spiramenti | reverse complement strand
CGGGACGGCAGCTCGGCGATCCGCCCGCGGCAGCCGCCGCACCGACTCCGCACTCGGCGCCGGGTCCGGCGGCTGGCGGTCGCGGGGACACCGCACACGCCCGGGCCCGGCTCGCGAGGTCGCAGCACGCCCTGCTCGCGGCACTGACGGGGGACGCGCCCGCGCCCCTCGGTTTCGACGCCGAGCGGTTGCGGGTCCAGCGCTCGGCCCTGGCGGGCAAGCGGGCCGCCGTCATGGCGAAGGTCGCTCCCCGGCTGCCGGCGGTGCTCGGCGACGCGTACCACGGGGCAGCCGTGCGGTACGCCGACCGCCACCCCATGACGGAAGGCTTCCACGAGAGCGCCCGGGACTTCGCCCGCAGGCTGACGGACCGCCGCACCGGGCCCACGCTCTCGTGGTCCCAGCGGCGCCGACTGCGGCGCTGGCTGCGCGACCACGACTGACCCCCGCTTCGGGGGGAGGCGGACGCACGAAACGCGTCGGCGCCGCGCCTCGGCGTCGTGGAACGGGGTGCGGTGATCGCCGTGTGGTTCGGACGGCTTCTGCCGGCATCAGCGGTGGTGGTGCCGGTCCGCGCAGCCTGGAACGTGCACGTGGTCGCGGGTGGTACGTGACGCGCAGGCACCCCGGGAGGCGCGCGGCGCCTGCGGGGTGGCCGCCCTGGCGGGTGGTCCGGGGCAGGTGGTGGACACCGCCCCGTCCGCGCTCCTCGCCCAGCGGCGGCGGCGTTCTCCGCCCGGGAAGAATAACTCACAGACCGAGGGGAGACAGCGATGGTTGTGATCTGGTGGGGATTCGCGGTGGTCGCCGTCGTGCTGGCGACGGCGGTCCTGGACAGGGTTCGGTCGGGGCGATGGGGGGCGGAGCCGCGCGACGCCGCCGTCCGGGACGTGTACGAGACGGCCGCGCTGGCAGGGGGACCGCGTGCCCTGGTCGACGCGGCGATCTGCTCGCTGCACGACAAGCAGCGGCTGCGCGTCGAGGGCAGCCGCGTCGTGCTGGTGCAGCCCGTGGCGGACGACCCGGTCGAGCGCGCCGTCATCGACTGCTTCGGAGCCGAGTGGAAACGGCGGCTCAACCACGTGCGCAGTGAGGCGGCGAGCCGTCGAGCCGTCCGTGACGTGCGCCGCGAGCTGGACGAGCGGGGGTTGCTCTACTCGGCCGCCTACGCCCGGTCCGCGCGCACCCGCGTCGTCCTCCGGCTGGCGGCCTGCGGGCTGGTGACCGTCGGCAGTGTGGTGGCGCTGGCGATAACGTCTCCGGGGACACCGACGCTGCCGGTGGGTCTGCTGATCGCCGCGGCGGTCGTCACGCAGGTGATCGTGGTCGTGCTGCCGGCGCCGCGCAACGGCGCCCCCACGACCGCGGGCGTCGCAGCCCTGGCGAGGGCGCGCCGCGAACACGTGCCGCAACGGTCCGGCAGCGCCCGGGAGTTCGCCGTGGGCGGGGCGGCGGTGCTCGCGGGGACGGCACTCGGCGCCGCGCTGCTGCTGCCGATGCACGGCACCAACGAATGGCCCCCCGAGCGGTATGCGGACGCCGGTCCGGGCAACTCCGGGGGTGGCGGTGTCGGTTGTGGAAGCACGTCGTCCGGCTGTGGCGGGGACGGCGGCGGAAGTGGCTGCGGGGGTGGCTGCGGCAGCTGAGGCCGCCACAGCCCCGAACCACGTCACCCGATCGGGTGGGTGACACCGTCCGTCCCGCGACACGCCGTGGTCGGTGGCACCGACCGCCGCACCGCCCCGCGCACCATCCCGGGAGAAGGCAGCGAAGGGATCACCGGGTGCGTCACAGCGGCACGACAGGACGGAAGGGGACCGCACCGGCGGACCCGCCCGACGCGGGCGGCACCCAGCCGGCCTGCCGTGCCACGTCGATGACCCGGACGTCCCGGTAGGGGCCCGAGCCGAGCATCTTGCCCAGGCAGTCCAACAGCTTCTGCCGCGTCGCCTGC
>NZ_JAAVJB010000421.1 GCF_012034385.1 Streptomyces spiramenti | reverse complement strand
CGGGTGTGTTGGTGGGTCATTCGATTGGTGAGTTGGCGGCTGCGCATGTTGCGGGGGTGTGGAGTCTGGCGGATGCGTGTGCGGTGGTGGCTGCGCGTGGCCGGTTGATGCAGGCGTTGCCCGAGGGTGGGGCGATGCTCGCGGTCGCCGCTGCCGAGGCCGACGTTGTCGCGGTGCTCACCGGTGTGGACGCCGCTGGTGTGGCGGCGGTGAACGGTCCGTCGTCGGTTGTGGTGTCGGGGACGGTCGAAGCGGTCGCGGGGGTGGAGTCGGTTTGTGGGGAGAGGGGTTGGCGTTCGTCGCGTCTGCGGGTGTCGCATGCATTCCACTCGTCGTTGATGGAGCCGATGCTGGCGGAGTTCCGGCAGGTCCTGGAGAGCGTGGAGCACAAGCCGGCGAGGTTGCCGTTGATCTCGACGCTGACCGGTGAGTCGGAGTCGGTGTTCGGGGCGGAGTACTGGGTGCGTCAGGTGCGTGAGTCGGTGCGGTTCGCCGACGCCGTCACCACCGCCGAGGCGCAGGGGGTGACGCGGTTCCTGGAGATCGGACCCGACACCACCCTCACCGCCCTCGCCCAACAGAGCGCTTCGTCTGCCGTGCTGGTCGTTCCGGCCGCACGGCACGGGAAGGAGAGCGAGACCGCCGAGGAGCAGTGGCTCTGTTCCGCTCTCGCCCTGCTGCACGCCCATGGGGCGTCGCCGGACTGGCGGGCGTTCTTCGCCGGTGCCGACGGCAGCCGGATCGACCTACCGACCCACGCCTTCCAGCGGAAGCCGTTCTGGCTGGCGGAATCGAGCACCTCCGCCGACCCGCTCTCGATGGGGCTCGGCGCCACGGACCACCCCCTGCTGGGTGCCTCCATCGTGCTGGCGGACTCGGACGGCCTGCTGCTGACCGGCCGGCTGTCCGCCGCCACTCAGCCCTGGCTCGCCGACCACCGGGTCGGCGGCTCGGTGGTCTTCCCCGGTACGGGGTTCGTCGAACTGGCCATCCGGGCCGGCGACCAAGTGGGCTGCGGTCGGCTCCAGGACCTGACGCTGCACACCCCGCTGGTCCTTCCCGAGCGCGGGGCCGTGCAGATCCAGGTCATCGTCGGTACCGCCGAGGAGGCCCGGCTCCGGCCCGTCAGCATCTACTCGCGGGCGGAGGAAGCGGTCGGGGACGCCCCCTGGATCCGGCACGCCACCGGTGAGGTCGCCGCCGTTGAGGTACGCGAGCCGCAGCCGCCCGCCGGTGCGGACGTCTGGCCGCCCGAGAACGCCGAGGCTGTTCCGCTCGACGGAATGTACGAGGAACTGGCGACAGCCGGGCTCGCCTACGGCCCGGTCTTCCAGGGGCTGCGGTCCGCCTGGCGGCTCGGCGACGAGGTCTACGCCGAGGTGGGCCTGGCGGAGCAGCACGGTGCCGACGCCGACCGCTTCGGCCTGCACCCGGCGCTGTTCGACGCCGCGTTGCACGCCATCGGCGTCGTCGGCCCCGCTTCGGGGGACCCCGCGCTGCCGTTCGCCTGGTCCGGTGTGGAGCTGCACGCCGCCGGGGCCTCCTCGGCCCGGGTGCGGGTCGCGCCCGCCGGCAGCGGTGCGGTCTCCCTGGAGATCGCCGACGCGTCCGGGGCGCCCATCGCCACCGTGGCCTCCCTGGCCCTTCGGTCCGTATCGCCGGGTGAGCTGACGGCGGCGCGGTCGGGCGCCCCCGGGACCGACGCGCTGTTCCACATCGACTGGGCCCAGACGACCCTCGCGCAGGCCCCGGAGATGTCGGTCGGCGAACTCACCGACGGGGCCGCGGGCTCCGGATCCGCCGCCGTCTCCCTCCTTCGGGCCGGCTCCGCCGACACCGGCGCGGACGCCGTGCGGGGTGAGGTGTCTCGGGTGCTGGGTGTGGTGCAGTCGTGGTTGGCGGAGGGTGCCGCGGATGCTCGTCTGGTGGTGTTGACGCGGGGTGCGGTGGCGTTGCCGGGTGAGGATGTGG
>NZ_JAAVJB010000420.1 GCF_012034385.1 Streptomyces spiramenti | reverse complement strand
ACGGCGCCGGGCCCGCGCAGAGGGGCCGACGCCGCAGGCACAGCCCGGGGAGCCGATGGCGCTGCCCGGTCCGCAGGGCTACGAGCAGCAGGAGCAGCATCCCGTCGGTGAGACGGGCGGCGGCAGGCGCCGCCGCGCCGGCGCGGCGGCGGAGCCGGAGCAGCCGGCCGAGAGCGCGCAGCAGATCCCGCAGCAGTCGGCCGGCGAGCAGCCCTCGGGGCGTCGGCGTCGGGCCGCGCCGGAGGGAGTGCCGTCCGGGGTGCACGGCCCGGACACCGCGGCGGGCCCCAGCGGCGGTGTCGTGATGCCGCCGCCCGAGGAGCCGCAGTCGGTATCGGCGGATCCGTACGCGGCGGCCCCGGCGCTGGCCGGGGTGCCGGCCGAGGCGCCCGAGGAGGCGGGCCCGCCCGCTCCGTCGCCCGCTCCGCCGGTGCAGGAGGAGCCGGGCGCGGCGGTGCCGCCCGAGCCCGAGCAGCACGGCGCGGTCGGGGGGTTCGCGGTGTCGGCGGACGGTGTCGCCGACTCGGAGGTGCAGCACGGTCCGCACGCCGGGGGCGTTGTGGGTCCGTCCGAGCAGGCACCGGAGCAGGTACCGACGCCAGCCGCTCCGGCCCCCGTTCCGGCAGAGGTACCCGACGTACCGCAGCAGCCCTCAGCGGAGGGGGAGGCGCCGGCGCGCGGGGACCACTCGCGGGTCGCCGCCAGCCCGATACTGTCCGGTTCGCTGCCGCAGCAGGAGAGGCCCCGTCACCAGCAGTCGCTCCCGATGCCGGGCAGCGAGCGGAGCGGTGCCCCGCACAGCTCGGGTGTGAGTGTGCAGACGCTCGGCCAGGGCATCCCGGTCTCGCAGCTGACGCAGCACGAGGAGCAGCGGGCGGCGGAACAGCAGGCGGCGATCGGACCGCTGATGGGCGCCGTGCCGACGTCGAGTCCGGGCAGGCGGCGCAAGCTGGGCAACCCGGCGGCCGACGACACGCGGGTGAGCGCGGCAGGGGCGATCCCGCCGGCCCCGGGCACGGACGGGGTGGGTCGGCAGTTCGCCATCGGCGCTCCGGCCGAGGGCTCGGAGGAGGGCCCGGAGCATCTCGACGGCCCCGGGGGCGCGGTCGAGGTCACGGCGGCGCGGGCCCCGGCGGACGACGCGGAGTTGCCACCGGAGCCGCTGGACAACCCGCGGCGGCTGCTGGTGTGGCCGGAGCCGGACGTATCCACACAGCAGGCGCTGACCGAGCGCGGCTACCGCCCGGTGCTGGTGCAGTCGCGCCAGGAGGTCGACGCACAGATCGCCGCCTATCCGGCCGCGCTGTTCGTCGACCCGTTGACGGGGCCGATCACCCGGACCGCGTTGCAGTCGCTGCGACAGGCGGCGGTTGCGGCCGGGGTGCCGGTACTGGTGACGGCGGGTCTCGGACTGGCGAGCCGGGACGCCGCCTACGGGGCGGACCCGGCGGTGCTGCTGAAGGCTCTCGCGCCGAGGGACAGCGAGCAGCACCCGCCGCGGGTGCTGCTGGTGGAGGAGCGGCAGCCGATCGCCGACGCGCTGTCGATGGCGTTGGAGCGCCGTGGCATGCAGGTGGTGCACGCCGCGGCCGACGCCGAGGCGATGGAGGCCGCCCAGCAGTTCCGCCCGAACCTGGTCGTCATGGATCTGGGGCAGGTGCGGCGGCGCCGGGTCGGACTGATCGACTTCCTCCGGGTGCACGACGCGTTGGCGCGGACGCCGTTCGTCGTCTACACGGCGGCGGAGTTGGACCCGGCGCGGTTGCCGCAGCTGGCGTCCGGCGAGACGGTGCTGTTCCTGGCGGAGCGGTCCACGAGCGACGAGGTCCAGGCACGGATCGTGGACCTGCTGGCGAAGATAGGGGCAGGTTCGCTGCACGGCCAGTGACCTGCTCCGGCGATCACCGCCGGGCGCGGAGCCGGTCCGCCGCGAACCACCGGCCGACCCGGGGCGGCCGAAGCGCCCGACCGCGGGTGGTACCGGCGGCACGCTTGCGTGC
>NZ_JAAVJB010000041.1 GCF_012034385.1 Streptomyces spiramenti | reverse complement strand
GCGCCCCGGCCGAGTGGCCGGGGCTGGTCGCGGCGGCTCGCGAGGCGGAGGCGGAGGGCGTCCTCCGGGTCACCGGGGTGTGGTCCCACTTCGCCTGCGCCGACGAGCCGGGCCGTCGCCTCAGGAGAAGGCGTGGAAGGTGAGGGTGGTCCCGTCGCGCTGGAGCACGCCGGTGGGGCCGACCGCTGCCGGGTCGCGGTCGAACTCCGCCGCGATCTCGCCGGTCGCCGCGTCGATGGCCAGCGGGGTGCCGTCGGGTCGGCCGTACAGGTAGCCGTTGCCCGGCTCCAGGCTGACCCAGCCGCCGTCGGTGGGGATGCTCCAGGTGATCGCGCCGTCGGCGTCGATGCCGATGAGCTCGTCTTCCAGTGCGCAGGCCGTCACCGCGGATTCGGCGTCGTGGACGCAGCCGCGGGCCGCGTCCGGCGCCTCGCCGCGGTCGAGGACGACCTCCCGGTCGGACAGCCGGATCAGTTGTCCTTCGCCCTGCGTCTGCCCGTCCCACTCCGTGAGGAGCAGCCACGGGCCGACCACGGCCGAGCCCTGGTCGGTAACGTCGAGCTCCCACAGCACCTCGCCGTCGGCGGCTTCGGCGGCGACCAGCGTCCCCCCGATGATCCCCTCGGCGCCGACGGCGGTGTAGACGACGCCGTCGGCGTGTCCGATGAGGGTGTCCTCCAGGGCCCGCACGATCCCGCCGGTAGCGAGGTCCACGACGTGGCGTTCGCGGGTGAGGGGAGGCTGCTGATGGAGGAAGTCCCCGTTGGTGCTGGTGACGACCACGTGTCCGTCGTGCGCCGCACTGAGCGTCAGTGAGGGCCTGAACGGGTTGCTCCGCCAGTGTTCCGGGTCGAGTTCCAGACCCCACAGCTCCTCGCCGCTCGCAGCGTCGACGGCCATGAGCGAACCGCGTACGCCGTCGCCGTCCGCTTCGACGAGGTGGGCGGCGAGGAGGACCTCGACCCCGTCGACCTCGGTGAGCTGCGGGTGCGGGAGGTCGACCAGGTCGGTGGTGAACCGCTGCCGCTCGCCCTCGTCCTCCGGGATGTCGTCCGGCCCGTAGGCGTCGACGCCGGGCGAGGCGGGTTCGACGCGGAAGCGCTCGGAGCCGTCGGCCAGCGAGTAGGCGGTCAGCCCGCCGTGGTCGCTGACGAACGCGGTGTCGGCGTCGAGAACGGCGCGCACCAGCCCGGCGTGGTGCTCGGAGAGCGTCAGCGTCGGGTCGGCAGCGAACTCCGCGGAGACCCGGGCGTCGGCCGCCGGCTCCTCCTCGCCCGCCGACGGCGCCCCCCGGCCGTCGGTCGATGTCTCGCTGTCGCCGCTGCACCCGGCGAGCGCCAGTGCCCCCGCGAGGCAGACGGCCGCGGTGCGCACCCCCCGCCCGCCTCCGCCCCGTCCGCCTCCGCCCCGTCCGCGTCCGGTCCTTCGCGCGGTAGTTCGCATGCCCCCACCCCTGTTCGTCGGCTGCGCCGGTCCGACCGGCGCGGTCATGTTGCGAGCTGAACCTACCAACATCGGTCACGCATGCGGTTCGTTGGGTCACGTTCGGCTATCACGTCGCCGGCCCGTACGGTTCTGCCGCCGCTCGACGGCGAGCGGGGCGCCCCTCCCGAGTGCGACGCCTCGGTGGTCGGACCCGGTTCCCGGCGGAGATGAGGGGGGTCCCCGGGGTGCCCGGCCGAAGTAGTGTGGAATGTGAGAGTCGTCCCACCGGACCCCTTGCGCCGCCGGACGCGGCAGAGGCGCCGTAATCTCTTGCGGTGCGGGCGATCCGTCCCGCGCCACCGGTCATCAGTTCTTACCCCGCCCCTCGCGCGGGTACGTGACGTGCTGTGGGAGGGGAGACACACATGGTGTTCTCGGGTGGGTGGGGGTCGCGCGGTCCGCGCGGTACACACGGTGGACAGCCGCGCGGAACGGCCCGGTGGTGCCGGTCGCGGGCGGGCGCCAGATGAGCGGGACGCGGCAGGCCGACTTCGGCGGCCGACGGCGGGACCGCTCCGCCGACGCGGAGCGCCGTCGGCTGCGCCGCACGCTGGCGGCCCGGTACCGGAAGCTGACCGGCGAGGATCCGGAGCTGCGCTGGCTGTCACCGGCGGCGACGGCGCGGATCTCCCAGGGCTGGGCGCGACCCGGGGCGGACGGCGAGTTCAGCCTGACCGCACTCGGCGACCCGGGCCCCTCGGTCTGGCTGCCGTCCGACGGTGGCGGCCCGGTCGCCGGGCTGCACCCGGGGTACGACCCCGAGCAGTCCGTGACGATGCTCTTCCGGCACTACCGGCACACCGGGGCGGCCGTCGTCCCGCTGCGGATCGCGCTGAGTCGCGGCGTTCCACTGGCCTGTGCGGACGAGGACGGCTTCGTCGCCGTCCTGGAGGGCGGGAGTGCCGCCCTGTCGGTCGATTGCGACCAGCGGCTGGACACCGTCGAGGTGCAGCTGTGGGGCTCGGCCCCGGCGATCCTGACGCTGCCCGCTCCGGACCTCGGCTGACCGGGGGGCGGCGTCCAGGCGGCGAACGGTTCCGGGCCGGAGCCCCGCCGCCTCGGGCCCCGGCCCCCGACCGCCGCAGGGACGGTGCCGGGGGCGCGGGGTGCCGCTGTCAGGCCGAGGCGGAAGCGGTCGCGCGCTCCTGCGTCACGTCGGCGACGACCTGGTCGTCCTCGTGCTCGCCGTCGTGGTGCTCGTCGTCGCGATGCTCCGCCTCGTCCTCGTACTCCTCGTCCATGGTGCTGAAGTCGGTGAGGAAGCAGGCGATGGACCCGTCGGCCGTCCGACCCGTCCAGGTGGCGTAGGCGCCGTCTCCCCAGCCGGTGGAGAACGCCACGACGGCGTGCTCGTCCTCGCCCACGGGCAGCGTCACCGGGTCGTCCGCGGGCTCCGGCGGCTCGACGGTCGACTCCTCCTCCGTCACGGGGAACATGGCCGAGAGCACGCGGTCGCCGAAGTCCTGGTCGCCGATGGAGTGGAACGTCTCGACGTCCATGAACGAGCCGGTGCCGCCGTCGACCGGGTAGCCGTAGAACTCGTCGTCCTCCAGGTCGGCCAGGTCCTGACCGCTGGAGAGCGCCAACTCCCAGCGCGCCACGGGCTCCTCGCTCACGACCAGCCGTGCGGCGGCGACCCGGCTGTCGCCGGTGAAGGAACCGTCGGGCTCGTGCACGTCCACCAGGGACAGCACCACGGGGTAGGTGCCGGGCGCCACGGTGTCGAGGAACGCCAGCTCGTCGGCGTCGCCCATGCCCGCGCCGAACGGCTCCATGGCGATCAGGCGACCGGTGGGCAGCGACAGCGGCACACCGGGCAGCTCACGCACGCGGAGCGTCGTACCGTCCTCGAAGACGGGGTGCACGGCGCCGGGCGCCAGGATCTGCGCGAAGTCGGGCGGGGACACTGCCATGTGAACTCCTACTGAGCGGTGGCCGGGAAAACGGCCGATCGCCGCGCACGGTAGCCCCGCCCCCCTGCCCTCCCGCCAATCACCCCCCGCGGAAGGGCACTCGACCGGCCATCGGCACGTGCGCCCACGACGCTGTTTGCCCGGTTTGCTCACCCGTCGTGGCGCCCGCGGCCCCGCCCCGCCCTGCCCCGCACTCACCCACCGGTCCCGGCCGGGTGGCCGACACCGGGCTGCCGTGGCCTCGCGGCCGGTCGGCCCGATGTCCGCCCGCTCGTCGGCTGCCCGGGCGCGCAGCGGCCCGGCCGGGCCTCAGCCCCGTGTCTCGGTCACCGGGTACGGCACGAACGAGCGGCGGTCGGGGTCGATCGCCAGCGCTCCGGCGGCCGGCGGCCGGGCGCGCTGCGCGCAGTCCCGCCGCTCGCAACTGCGGCACCCCAGGCCGATGGGTGTCGCGGCGCGCGGGTCGTCCAGCGCGATGCCGTCGGAGTAGATCAGCCGGTGCGCGTGGCGCAGCTCGCATCCCAGCGCCACCGCGAACGTCGCCCGCGCAGCGCGGTGGCCCCACCCGCCACGCGTCACCGTCCGCGCGATCCAGAAGTGCCTCTTCCCGTCCGGCATCTCCGCCACCTGGGGCAGCACGCGGCCCGGGGTGGAGAACGCCTCGTAGACGGTCCAGAGCGGGCAGGTGCCGCCGAGTCGCGAGAAGTGGAAGTCGGTCGCCGACTGCCGCTTGGAGATGTTCCCGGCGCGGTCCACCCGCAGGAACGAGAACGGCACCCCGCGCAGACCGGGGCGCTGGAGCGTGGACAGCCGGTGGCAGACGGTCTCGAATCCCACCCCGTACCGGGTCTGCAACAGCTCGATGTCGTACCGCAGTTGCTCGGCATCCCGGTGGAACGCCGCATACGGCATCAGCAAGGCGCCGGCGAAGTACGTCGCGAGGCCGATACGGGCCAGGGCGCGGGACTGCGGCGAGGTCAACGCGGCGGAGCCGGACAGCTCGTGCAGCAGTTCCTGCTGTTCCAGCAGGCCGAGTTGGGTCGCCAGCTGGAAGGCCCGCTGGCCGTCGGTCAGCCACGGCGAGAGGTGCAGGACGCGGCTCTCCGGGTCGTACCGCCGCGCGTCCACGGGGCCGCCGGGCGGTCCGTCCGCCGGTGGAGCGGTGGTGACGACGCGGACGCCGTGGCGCTGCGCCAGGTGCGCGTCCACCACGTCGGGTGCGCGGCCGGGGCAGGGGGCGAGATCGGCGGCCTGCCGCTCCGCCGCCGCGTCCAGTGCGGCGAAGTGGTTGTGGTGGGCGTAGAAGAAGTCCCGAACCTGGTCGTGTGGTTCGGCGGCCGTCGGCCCCGGTGCCGGGGTGCCGGAGCGGTCGGCGAGCGCGGCGGCCTGTTCGGCGGCGTCGCGGTAGCGCCGGTGCAGCGTCACCAGGGCGCGGGCCAGCGCCGGGTGGTCGCGGACGGCCTCGCCGACCTCCTCGGCGGGGACCTCCGCTCCGCACGCCTCGTCACCGAGTGCGGTCCGCAGGTCGGTCGCGAGCCGCTCCTCGTCGGCACCGGAGAAGAACTCCGGCTCCACCCCCAGCACTTCGGTGATCCGGAGCAGCACGGACGCGGTGAGCGGGCGCTGGCTGTGCTCGATCTGGTTGAGGTAGCTGGTGGAGATCCCCAGCCGTCGGGCCAGCTCCACCTGGTTGAGGCCGTGCTCGCGGCGCAGCCGCCGCAGCCGGGCGTGTGCCCAGACCTTCCTGCCGCGCCCCCGGTCCGCCGGTTCCGCTGCCGTCATCGCCGCTCCCCGCCTTCGTTCCCGCCCTCGCCCGGCCCTTGTCCCGGCCCTCGTGCGCCGGTCGGCCGTGCTCTGTCCGGCCGTGCCCCGGTTCCGCAGCCCGGCGGGCACGCCGTCGTGCACCCGCCCGGGGGCGGCTGCCGGCCCGTCGGTGCGCCCGCCCGGCGCCCGTGCCGTGTCGCGCGCGGTGAGCCGCCGCACACCCGCGCGGCCCCGGCCGTCACCGGCGAGCCGTTTGCGAAACTATCATCCGCATCTTTCGCACGTTTCGCCGTTTCGCAGCCCCCGGCGGTGCGGAATCCGCAGCCTGGAGCGGTGGCGGCGCCCGCCGCCGCGGGGAATCCTCGGATGTGTACCGTGCTGTCGCGTACCGTCGAGGAGACCGCGTGATCGACCACCGAGTCCGAGTCCACCCCAGCGCCTCGCACCTGCCCCGTGAGGAGCAGCTGGCGTGGAAGCTCGCCGCCGTGGCGACCGGAACCTCGGCCGCCGAGATCGATGCCGAGTCAGCCGCCATGGCGGTCAACCGGGTGATCGACAACGCCGCCGTGGCGATGGCGTCGCTGCGCCGCCGCCCCGTGGCCGTCGCCCGCGCCCAGGCCACCGCGCACCCGGTGACCGGCGGTGGTGCCGGTGCCACCGTCTTCGGCACCGGCCCCGACTTCCGCGTCGCTCCCGAGTGGGCGGCCTGGGCCAACGGCACCGCCGTCCGCGAGCTGGACTTCCACGACACCTTCCTCGCCGCGGACTACTCCCACCCCGGTGACAACATCCCGCCGCTGCTGGCCGTCGCCCAGCACACCGGCCGCACCGGCGCCGACCTGCTGCGCGGCGTCATCGCCGCCTACGAGGTCCACGTCGCGCTGGTGCGCGCCATCTGCCTGCACGCCCACCGCATCGACCACGTCGCGCACCTCTCCGCCGCCACCGCCTGCGGCCTGGGCGCGATGCTGAAACTGGACACCGAGATCGTCTACCAGGCGGTCCAGCAGGCCGTGCACACCACGACCGCGACCCGGCAGTCCCGCAAGGGCGAGATATCCAGCTGGAAGGCGTTCGCCCCGGCCTACGCAGGCAAGGCCGCCATCGAGGCGGTCGACCGGGCGATGCGCGGCGAGGGCGCGCCGTCCCCCATCTACGAGGGCGAGGACGGCTACCTCGCCTGGATGCTGGACGGCAAGGACGCCGAGTGGACGGTCTCACTGCCCGCGCCGGGTGAACCGCGCCGCGCCATCCTGGACACCTACACCAAGGAGCACTCCGCCGAGTACCAGGCGCAGGCCGTCATCGACCTTGCCCGCTCGCTGCGGGAGAAGCTGGGCCCGGTCGACCGGTTCGCCGAGGACATCGAGTCGGTGGTGCTGCACACCAGCCACCACACCCACCAGGTCATCGGCTCCGGCTCGGGCGACCCGCAGAAGTACGACCCCGAGGCGAGCCGCGAGACCCTCGACCACTCGGTCCCTTACATCCTCGCCGTGGCGCTCCAGGACGGCGGCTGGCACCACGAGCACTCCTACGCGCCCGAGCGCGCTCGCCGCGCCGACACCGTGGCGCTGTGGCGCCGCATCAGCACCGTCGAGGACGCCGAGTGGACCACCCGGTACCACCACCCGGACCCCGAGCAGCGGGCGTTCGGCGGCCGGGCCGTGGTGACCTTCACCGACGGGCGCGTGGTGGAGCAGGAGTTGGCGGTCGCCGACGCCCACCCGGCCGGTGCGCGGCCGTTCGCCCGTGAGCAGTACGCGGCGAAGTTCCGCACCCTCGCCGAGGGCGTCGTCGAGCCGGGCGCCCAGCGGGTGTTCCTCGCAGCCGCCGAGAGCCTGCCGGAGCTGGACGCCCGCGGTCTGGACGCGCTCTTCCCCGTCTCCGACGACGTCGCCCTCGCCACGTCCGACGCCGAACTCCCGAAGGGACTGTTCTAGATGCTGCACACCCGGACCACCCCCGCCGAACGGCGCCGCGCCTTCCGCGAGGCGCTGGCGTCCGGCCGGCTGCTGCGGGTGCCCGGGGCGGTCAACCCGCTGTCGGCGAAGCTGATCCAGGAGACCGGCTTCGACGCGGTGTACCTCTCCGGCGCGGTCCTCGCGGCCGACCTGGGGCTGCCCGACATCGGGCTGACGACCTCCACCGAGGTCGCGACCCGCGCCCAGCAGATCACCCGCGTCACCGACCTGCCGGCGTTCGTCGACGCCGACACCGGGTTCGGCGAGCCGATGAACGCCGCCCGCACCGTCCAGCTGATGGAGGACGCGGGGCTCGCCGGGCTGCACCTGGAGGACCAGGTCAACCCCAAGCGCTGCGGCCACCTCGACGGCAAGACGGTCGTCCCCGCCGAGGAGATGGTGCGGAAGATCAAGGCCGCCGTGGACGCCCGCCGCGACCCGGACTTCCTGCTGATGGCGCGGACCGACGCCCGCGCCGTCGAGGGGCTCGACGCGGCGATCGACCGCGCCAGGGCGTACGTCGACGCCGGCGCCGACGCCGTCTTCCCCGAAGCACTCGCCGACGAGAAGGAGTTCGAGGCGTTCCGCGCCGCGGTCGACGTGCCGCTGCTCGCCAACATGACGGAGTTCGGCAAGAGCGCCCTGCTCGACGCCGCCACTCTGGAGAACCTCGGCTACAACATCGCGCTCTACCCGGTGACGCTGCTGCGGCTCGCCATGGGAGCGGTCGAGGACGGCCTCCGCACCCTCGCCGCCGACGGGCACCAGCGCGCGCTGCTGGAGCGGATGCAGACCCGTTCCCGGCTGTACGAGCTGCTGGGCTACGAGGAGTACGCCGCGTTCGACGGCACCGTCCACGACTTCACTCTCCCGCCCGGCACCTGACCCACTCCCGGCCGGAGCCGACCGCCCTCGCGCGGCGGACAGCCGGCCGGCCGCGATCGGCCCCTCGGGGGCGCCGCCTCACCCGGCGCCGCCGAGCGGCCCCCGCACCCCCGCACCTCACCCGCTTCCCGCACCGGCCGCGGCGCCCCGGCGCACCGCCGGGCCCGCGGCGACCCCGCAGCCCTCGCCGTGCCCCGCGCACCGCTCCTTCGCACCGCCCCGCACGCACGCCGACTCCCGCACCGTCCGACCGCACCCGGAGGTACCGCCATGACCGCCGCAACCACCCCGCCGCCCGGCACCGACCGGCCCGGGGACGCCGACATCCACCGCGGCCTGGCCGGGGTCGTGGTGGACACCACCGGCATCTCCACCGTCATCGAGGCCAGCAACTCCCTGACGTACCGCGGCTACCCGGTGCAGGAACTCGCCGCCTCCCGCTCCTTCGAGGAGGTCGCCTACCTGTTGTGGAACGGCGAACTCCCCGACGCCGGCCAGCTCCGCGAGTTCGAGGCCCGCGAGCGCGCGATGCGCCCGCTGGACCGCACCACCGCCGAGATCGTCGCCCGGCTGCCCGAGACCTGCCACCCGATGGACGTGCTGCGGACCGCCGTCAGCTTCCTGGGCGCCGAGGACCCCACCGAGGACGACGGTTCCCCGGCGGCCAACCGCACCAAGGCGCTGGCGCTGCTGGCGAAGCTGCCGACCGTGGTCGCCGCCGACCAGCGGCGCCGCCGGGGCCTGGACCCGATCCAGCCCGACCCCGCGCTGGGCCTGGCGGAGAACTTCTTTCACATGTGCCTCGGCGAGGTACCGGCGCCCGAGGTGGTGCGCTGCTTCGAGATCTCGCTGATCCTCTACGCCGAACACAGCTTCAACGCCTCGACGTTCACCGCCCGCGTCGTCACCTCGACCCTCTCCGACCTGCACAGCGCGGTCACCGCCGCCGTCGGCGCCCTCAAGGGTCCGCTGCACGGCGGCGCCAACGAGGCGGTGATGCACATGCTCAACGAGATCGGCGACCCCGCCGCCGCCGACGCCTGGCTCACCGACGCCCTCGCCGCCAAGCGGAAGATCATGGGGTTCGGGCACCGCGTCTACAAGCACGGCGACTCCCGGGTGCCGCTGATGCAGGAGGCGCTCGACCGGCTCATCGCCGCCGACGGCTCCCCGGAGACCACGCGGCTCGCCACCCTCCATACCGCGCTGCGGAAGGCGATGGTCGAGCGGAAGGGCATCCACCCCAACCTGGACTACCCGGCCGGGCTGGCCTACCACCTGATGGGCTTCGACATCCCGGTCTTCACGCCGATCTTCGTGATGAGCCGGATCACCGGTTGGACCGCGCACATCGTGGAGCAGTCCGAGGGCAACACCCTCATCCGCCCGCTCGGCGCCTACACCGGGCCGGCAGAACGCCACGTCCCGGCCGCCTGACGCGGGAGGCGCCGCGGGGGCCCCGCGGGAGATGCCGCGCGAGGCTCTGCGGAAGGCTCCGTGGGACGTGCCGTGGTGGGGCCGGGCTCGGCCGTTCGAGCCCCGGCCCCGCCGTTCGGGTCGCCCTGCCGGGGTCCAGGTGGGCGCAGTGCGCGGGGCGTTGCTATGGTCGGCGCATTCACGGCAGGTGGGGCCCGTGTCCGCTCCGGGACCGCCGCCGTGTGCCGCTCCGTGCCCGCCTGGATGGGGAGACCGCAATGTCCCGACGTGCTTACCCGGTGCGCAACTGGTGGGCCGAGATCGCCATCGGTGTCGCCGTCAGTGTGATCGCCACCCTGATGCTGATCACGCTCTGGGCCAGTAGTGGCGGCGACTCGGTCAACCTGCTGTTCTTCCTCGTTCCGGGCATCGCGTTCGGGGCCCGCGCAGCCAACCAGTTCCGCAACCGCCACCTCGCCCGCGCCGCCGCCTGACCGGCACACCGCCGAACTCCGGCCGTAAGTCTGCTGATTGCACGTCGCGGGAGCGCGCCCGGCGCGCCCCGATAGGCTCTTCGGCGATGAACAAGCTGACGCACAGGGGGCGTTGGGTCGCGGCCAACGCGGCGATCCTTTTCGTCGTCTTCTCCACGAGGCCCATGCTGGCGGACATGACCGGTGAGGTCTCGCTGCCGTTGGCGTTGGCCGAAGGCGCCGTATGGGCAGCGGCAGTGGTCGCGGCCTCATGGTTCTTCCACAGACTCTTCGCCCACCGTCGCGGCCCCGGGGAAGCCGAGGGGGCGGCCCCGCTGCCGACGGGGACGTCCGAGGTCCGGGTGCACCGCCATCTCGCGCTGGTCACCGTGGTGGTCGACTCCTACGCCCCGGCGATCGACTTCTACGTGCGGCGGCTCGGGTTCGAGCTGCGCGAGGACACCCCGATCGGGGACGGGAAGCGCTGGGTCGTCGTCGCACCGCCCGGCGCGGCGACCGGCCTGTTGCTGGCGGAGGCGGCCGACAGCCGCCAGCGGGAGAGGGTCGGCGACCAGACGGGCGGCCGGGTCGCGCTGTTCCTCCACACCGACGACTTCGCACGCGACCACGCGCGGCTGCTCGCGGCGGGCGTGACCTTCGAGGAGGAGCCCCGGCCCGAGCCGTACGGGACGGTCGCCGTCTTCCGCGATCTGTACGGCAACCGCTGGGACCTGCTGGAGCCGGCGCCCCGCCGCTGAGGCCCGGCGCTGAGCGGTCCGGCGACGCGGTCCGGACCGCTCAGCCGGCCTCCGCTTCGCCCGCCGTGCCCGGTCCGGGCGGCGGTTCGGGGGAGTGCGGGTGACGGGGGCGGGTGGCACGGCGGATGTGGTCGGCCAGCGCGGCGATCGCCGCCGAGTCGGCCACCGGTCCGGCGCCCCACGCCAGCAGGTGCTCGCGCGACGCCCACGGCTCCGACAGCTCGCAGACGTCCAAGGGCTGGTCCGGGTCGAACGTGCGGCGCGGCACGATCGCCAGCCCCACCCCGGCCGCCGCCAGCTCCACCACCACCCCCGGCCCGGCGACCGTCGTGCGGTAGCGCACCGCCGGGGCGTGCTCCGCGAGGCGCGCCTCGATCCACAACCGCAGCGACGACTCGGCGTTCAGCCCCACCAGCGGATGCTCCGCCACCTCCTCGTAGGAGACGGCGGTGCGCCCGGAGAGCGTGCCGCCGCGCTGCCCGATCACCACCAGCGAGTCGTCGCCCAGCGATTCCGTCCGCAGCTCGTCGTCGTGCGCGCCGTCGTTGAGGATCACGCCCAGGTCCGCCTCCCCGGCGGCCAGCCGCCGCACCGTGAGCGAGGTCCGGCTCTCCGAGACCGCCACGTCGATGTGCGGATGCACGCTGAGGAACGAGGCCAGGGCGCGCGGCACCAGGTGGTGCATGGCGGAGCCGCCCGCCAGCAGCCGCAGCGGCGCGGTGTCCGGCCGCACGTAGCTGCCCACGGCGCTCTCCAGCAGCGCGGCGCGGTCCAGCACCTCGCGGGCGTGACGCGCCAACGTCGCACCCGCCGGGGTCGGCCGCACGCCCCGGCGCCCCCGCACCAGCAGCGTCACCCCCGCATGGTGCTCCAGCGCGCGGATGCGGGCGCTGGCCGACGGCAGGCTCAGCCGCAGCCGGGCCGCACCGGCGGTGATCGACCCTTCCGTCACGGTGTGCAGGAAGAGCCGCAGATCGTCCAGGTCGTAGCGCACGCCGGACAGCCTACGCCGCTCAGCCTCTGTTGTGGCCTAAGTCTGGCTTCGGGGATTACGCATTGTGCCGCCCGGCTCTGCCAGCAATGATCGGTATGTGTACGACATCGTGGTGATCGTTCTCGTCGGTGTGGCTTCCGGCACACTGAACGCCATCGGGGGCGGCGGCACCTTTGTCGCACTGCCCGCGCTGGTGGCGTTCGGCGTGCCGCCGGTCGCCGCGAATGCGGTCTCACGCATCGCACTGGCGCCCGGCGCGGTCGCCTCCGCCTGGGTCGCCCGCCGCGACGCCGTCCCGCTCGGCGGCACCTCCACCCGGGCGCTGACCACCGTCAGCGTCGTCGGCGGTGCGCTCGGCGGTGCGCTGCTGCTGGCGCTGCCGTCCGAGTCGTTCGACGCGGCCCTGCCGTGGCTGCTGCTCTTCGCCACACTGCTGCTCGCCTTCGGCGGCCGGCTCTCCCGGCTCATGGCGCGGGCAGTGGGGGAGGACGCCGTGCTCGGGCCGCGGGCCGTGCTTGCCGGACAGTTCGTCCTCGCCCTGTACGGCGGGTACTTCGGCGGTGCCGTCGGCATCCTGATGATGGCGCTGTGGAGCGTCGGCCTCCGCCTCGACGCGGCGGCGGGCAACCCGATGCGGCTGGTCCAGCTCGCTGCCATCTACCTCGGCGCGGCGGCCCTGTTCGTCTTCGTCCCCGCCGTGCGCGGCAACCTGCCGCTGCTCCTCGGCATGCTCGCCGGCGCCGTCGCCGGCGGCTGGGCGGGCGCCCACCTCGCCCGCCGCCTCTCGGCCCGCCTGCTGAAGGGCTCGATCCTCACCGTCGCCGCCACCACCACGACCCTCTACTTCCTCGCCGCCTGACCACCACCGACCTGCCGCTCCGAGCCCTGCCCCGACCACCCTTCCCCCGACCACCGGACCGCTGCCGCCCTCCGCAGAAAGGTGACGACCATGCAGACCGCCCCCACCCCCGCCACCGAGACCACACCCCGCCTCGCCCGCGCCGTCGCGGTGCGCCTGTTCGCAGCCGCGGGGCTCTTCGCCCTCGCCGGCGCCGACATCCCGCTGCTCGTCCTCGGCCTCACCGGCGCCTGGCTCTTCCTCGTCACCGCCAACCGCCGCACGGCGTGACCGGGACGGGCCCTCCGGCGCGACCTGCCAGGGCCATCGCGCGGCCTACGATGCCGCCATGGAACCAGCCCCGCCGGCAGTACGCCCGGACACCACCTGGCCGGCGGCCTTCCCCACTCGGCTAAGCGGTGACGTGGCGCGGGTGCTGGAGGCGGTACCGCCGGACCGGTACCCGGCGAACCAGTCGTTCACCGTCGACGTACGAGGCGAACTCCTCGCCGTCCCGGAACGCTTCAACGCAGACGAACCGGGGCCCGCTGCCCTCCGGGCGCTGGCGCCCTCGGGACGGCTGGTGCTGCACTGCCTGTACACCCGGCACGGCGACGGCCACGTGCGCCAGCGGCACGTGGAGCAGATCGTGACCTCTGACGAACCGTGCGTCGTCCCGTTCGTGGTCCGACTCGTCGGTGAGTACGTGCTGGAGATCGTCGAGGCGATCGGCCGGGGTCTTCCCGACCTCGCCACCCCCGACTCGCCGCAGCGCCGCCTCTACGGCGAGTTCATCGCGAGCAACCCGGCCTTTGTCGCCCGGACCGAACGGCGAGTAGTCAGCTACTGGTCGTGCTACCACCGACGGCGCCATCCGTCGTTCGACACCTACCCCGGAGGCATCCTCCTCGCGACGCTCCGCGCCTGCGCGGAAGAGCAGACAGGCAGGCGCTGGCCGCACCACACGCCCCTGACCCGCAGTTCACGGGCCAACTGAGCAGGGAGACGATCCTTCACCCATGGACCACGTTGTCGATCTCGATGAGGTGGCCGCCCTGCTGGCCCAACGGGCCGACGCCTGGACCTCGGCCGGGCTGGAGGTGGGCCGGCTCACCTGGCGCGACGGGGCGGCGCGGTGGCCTCAGCCGCACCACACCGCCAGGGAGCGAGTCCATGACCCGGACTCGCTCGGTGTCGTCGTCACCGGCCCGGACGAGGCGGAGCTGTCGATCGTGCTGTTCCGGGGCGGCTGGGCCGACGTGGACTTCATTGCCGACCTCGACGACGTCGGGAGCCTCCCGGCTGCGGGCATCACCTCGACCTCCGAGGTCGAGACCCGGCTCGATCACTGGGTTGCTCGCGTCTTCGGGGCCGGCGGCGGCGCGTCGTGAGTGCGCCGCAGCGCAGGACCATCGCCGCGCGGTTCGAACGCCGGTCAGCGAACGCCGGACTTGTCCGTTGGCGGTGCGGCGGCGCGGGACCGACCCAGGTGCTCGACACCCCCGGGCCAGTTGGCGCCGTAGGCGTTGTCCTGGGCTTCGGCCGACCGGTGACCTCCGGCCCGAGGCAGGCTCCGCTCTCGAACCGGAGGAACTGCGTTACCGTCCCGAGTGGTCGATGACGTTTCCGTTCGAGCAGTTGTTGACGTGGTCACTCACGTAGTCCCCCAGAACGGGGACGACTGCTACTTCCTGCAGACAGACAGCCGCCGCAGTGAAGTTCCAGTTGTTGGCGGCGTTGACACCCTCACCGAAGTTGGAGTCGTTGTCCGCGTGGGCCGGTGCAGCAAGGGCGAGGCTTCCCACGGCGAGCGCGGCAGTGGCGATGATCTTCTTCATGATCGGTGAACGAGTCACGGGCCTCCGGGGCAACGCAGTTCACCTGTCTGCCGAAAAGGCCAGAGCCTGGCGCCGTGAACCGGCGGCCTGCCTTTGGCGGGTTGCTACCCCTCGTAGGGGCGATGAGGACCCCATGGTGAAGGTCCAGGTCGGAGGTGGCTTCGGCGGGGGCCGGCGGGGCGGTTTTTCAGCGAACCTCCGGTAGTGCTCAGAACCCCGGCGTGTCGCTGAAATCCTGGGGTGCGTTCCTGCTGGGAGCGTAGCGGGTTTCGTGGGCCCGAGGGAGGTAATCGCCCGGGGTGTGAGCCGGGCCGTGGCGTGTGGGGGTGGTGGGCGGCAGGATGCGGAGATGACGAACGCACCTGCCACCGCACGCCCGCCGCGCCTGCTCTGGGAGCAGCACTGCTGCCTTCCGCTCGAACACAACGCGCCGATGCGTGAGTTGGCGCGCTACCGGCGGCGCGGTGGGAGCTACACGTCGGTGAACGTGGGCTACGCGCCGCACAGTGGCGAGTTCGTCGACGGACTGCTCGCCGCTTGGCGGGAGCGGATCGCGGCGGACGGGCGGTTCCGGTTGGTGGCGGGTCTCGCGGATGTGGACGCCGCGGTGGCGGCTGACGAGATCGCCGTCGCGTTCGACCTGGAGGACTCCGGTCCGTTGGAGGGGCGGCTGGACCGTGTGCGCCACTTCTACGACCTCGGCGTGCGCACCCTGCTGCCGAGCTACAACAACCGCAACGCCGCCGGCGGCGGCTGCATGGACGAGGTGGACGAGGGGCTGACCGCCTACGGCCGTGAGCTGGTGCGGGAGATGAACGCCGTCGGCATGGTCGTGGACGGGTCGCACTGCGGCGCACGGACCGGACTCGACCTCAGCGAGGCGACCGAGCGGCCCATGGTCTACTCCCACTCCTGCATGCGCGGGTTGTGGGACCACCCCCGCAACATCACCGACGACCAGGCCCGCGCCTGCGCCGCCACCGGCGGCGTCGTCGGCATCACGGGTGTGGGGATCTTCCTCGGCGAGAACGACGCGAGCCTCGACGCCCTCGTGCGGCACATTGACTACGCGGTCGAGCTGGTCGGCCCGGAACACGTCGGCGTCTCCACCGACTACCCCTTCGACCACGACGACTTCAACGCGCTGCTCACCGAGACGCCCGAGCTGTTCCCCGAGTGCTACACGCGCTGGGGGCCCATCGCGTTCATGCCGCCCGAGGAGTTGCTGACCCTGGAGGACGCCCTGTTGGCCCGCGGGTACCCGGACGAGGCGGTCACCGGAATCCTCGGCGGCAACTTCCGCCGGGTCGCCGAGCAGGTGTGGGAGTAGGTCGCGACCGACAGCCCCCAAGCGCGGCGAGGCCGCCCGGCCGGGGTCCTCTCGTCTCAGCCGGCGAATCGGCCCGCCTGGGCCTCGATCACGAACACATCGAAGGCGTCAGCGCGGAGGGTGATCGCAGCAGCCGTTTGCCCTCGTCATCGTCTATCGCGTACACGTACTCGTTCCGCCACCCGGACAGCGTGGCGGGACACGCGCCGCCCGGCGCAGTACCGAGACGGCGCGTCGCATCACCACAGGGCGAACCTTGCCTGACGCGGCACTAGCAAGCCACGGGCCAACCCCGCTCGCGCGGGGAACACGCCGCGGGGGATCACGATCCGGGGCAGATCAACGGACCACCCCCGCTTGCGCGGGGAACACCCCATGCGCAGGCTGTCTCCCCGGCCGTTGTGCGGACCACCCCCGCTCGCGCGGGGAACACTCAGCGAGGAGTGCGGCGACGACATCACCCACCGGACCACCCCCGCTCGCGCGGGGAACACGCGCGGCTCCTGGCAATCGCCTCCTCCTGCTGCGGACCACCCCCGCTCGCGCGGGGAACACTGTGGGTCGCGGAAGACGCGCTCGCCCTGGGACGGACCACCCCCGCTCGCGCGGGGAACACCCTTCGCGACCTGGGACGTTAAGTGGGCTTTGCGAATCCTTTGCCATCGGTCGAGTGAGTCATACCGGCATCCTGCCAGAGCTGACGGACAGTCCGCCCGAGCCTGCGGAAGAGGGCCTGGGATGGAGCGGGCAGTCGTTGCGATGGGCGGAGCTGCGTTCCAGTGGTGCCGCGCCGGCCGAGGGGCAGCGGGGGAGCCGGGTGGTGGTCACCTCGGCCGGCGCGGGAATGTGGCCGCCCTGGTTGGGCAGCCGGCGGGCGGGGTGGAGGAGCTGCAGGCGCGACTCGGGTGCGGGTGGGGTCAGCGGCGGAGGCGCCGCCACCAGGGCCGGCGAGGCTGCTCCGGGGTGACCGGCGGCGAGAGCGTTATGGCGCGGACGACCGTCATCGGAGTGCCGTGCGGTACTCCCACGCGCCAGGCGCGGCCGCCGAGTTGTACGCCGGTGTAGGTCCGCCGTGCGTCGAGAACTCGCTGTGCTCGGCCTCCGATGATGACCACGTCACCGACGTGCACCGCGTCGACGGGTAGGACGACCGGACTGAGAACGGGAGGCAGGTGGCGGCAGACCGGTCGCTGCCGTGACCTCAGGCGTGCGAGCACGTGCAGACACACCGTTCGAACGTCACACCGGGCGGGCTGTCGTCCCGGTGCGAGTTGGCCTCCGCGCCCTGCGGCAGGGCATCGGGGCACTCGGCATGCTGACCGATGTGGCACGGAGCAGATCGATACACCCCTGACGCCGCATCGGTAAGGCTCTGCCTCCGGTTGAGCTGCGCCTTGGTGCGCGCGTCCACGCCGATCAAGCCGTGTTCGAGCCCCCGGTGAAACTGCGGACTCACCGTGGCTCCAGAACACGCAGGTGCGCATCGATGCGCTCCGCCAAGTCTGCGGCGCGGAGCCGTAGATCCGCCGCTTTCGGAGAGACCTCGGAACCGTCGGCTTCACGATCCGGCGGCGGTTCGTCTCCTCGCGGGACGCACGTGCACATCGGCCTCTCCTCTGCTCCTGGGGCTCATCGCCCACCCTTCGGGGGATCTGTAACCAATCCACCACGAGGAGTCGTGCTGCTCCAATAGAATCTGGCCACTTGATTGACAGTTCTGAAGTCGGGGGGTCTCGCGCTGTGGTGTCTGCGGAAGGAAGGATCAGGTCAGAGATGCAGCAGGACGAGGCGGCAGACGACGGCTTCAGCCCGGAGCAGACACCTCTGGAGCGGTTCGGTGCTGACGTGCGTCGTGTCCGTCTGGGCCGGAAGCTGTACCAGCGGCAGCTGGGCCGCGCCACGGGCTATTCGGAGTCCTACGTCAGTCAGGTGGAAGCCGGAAAGCTGCTCGCGAGCTCGAAGTTCGCCCTCGGCTGCGACCTCGCGTTCGGTACGAACGGGCTCTTTGCCGGGCGTCTGCGTCAGATGGCTGAGGGGGACCATCCGTCACAGTTCGTGCCCTACCTGGAGCTCGAACGGAAGGCGGCCCGGATTCTCAACTTCTCCGCTGTCACCGTGATGGGGCTGCTTCAGACGGAGACGTACGCGGAGTCGGTGTTCCGGGCGGGGCACCCCAGGGAGAGCGACGAGGTGATCCGGGGAAAGGTGACCGCGCGACTCCGCCGGGCTCGGTTGCTCGCCGGGCAGCACCCACCCACGGTGTGGTGCGTGATGCACGAGGCTTGCCTCCGGGCCCACGTCGGCGGCCGTCAGGCGATGGCCGAGCAGTTGGACGCGCTGCTTGACCGGGCTGCCGGTCCGCTGGTGGATCTCCAGGTGCTGCCGTACTCCGCCGGTGCCGTCGCGGTGCATTCGGAGCCCTTCACCCTGCTGGCCTTCGCAGCTGCGCAGCCGGTGATGTACGCAGACGATCCGCAGGGCGGACGCCTGTACCGCTCGGCGGACACCGTGACGGCGGCCGTGGACAACTACGACCGCTTGCGCGCCAACGCGCTGTCCCCGGATGATTCGATCGAGTTCATCCGAGCCGTCCGCAAGGAGCACGCAACATGACCAGCCGAGGCGTCGAGCACATCGAGTGGGTCAGGTCGTCATACAGCAGCTCATCCGGCGGTGAGTGCCTGGAGTTCTCGCGTGGTGCCGCCGTTGTCGGCTCGGTGCCGGTCCGTGACTCGAAGATCACCGACGGACCTGTTCTCACGTTCTCTCCCGCTCTCTGGACAGCGTTCGTGACTGCGACTCGCAACGGCTCCATCGGGCCGGACCGCGCGATCAGCAGATGAGGCACCTCGACAAGAGCTGACGTTGGGTGTCCGACGTCCAATCGGGGGGCCACCGACAGCGGTCGGCGCGTCGTCCGGCACGCGCCTGCGGCCGCCGGCGACGCCCCACGCACCCGACCAGTAGGAGCCGGGTGCGTGTCGGCGGCGTCCTCCGCCCGCCCCAGGCGCGCGAGAGGGCCGGGTCCGTCGGCTCAGTCGCCCGAGGTGTCGGTGCGTCCGGGTTGAGGCGGGGCGGGGGCCGGGGTGGCTGCGGTGCGGCGCTCGGTGGCCGTGGCGGTGGTTGTGGCGGTGGCCGGTTCGGTCGCCGGTTCGGCGTCGAGGGCGGCCTCGGGGGCGGGCTCGACGACCGGCGGCATCGTCATGACGGTGGTGCGTGCCTGGGCGCGCACCTGGCGGCTGCGGCGCACCGCGTCCCAGGTGAGGATGGTCAGCGCCAGCCACACCAGGCCGAAGCCGACCCAGCGCTCGGTGGGCATCTGCTCGCCGAAGACGAACAGGCCGAGCAGGAACATCGCCGAGGGCGCCAGGTACTGGAGCAGGCCCAGGGTGGAGAGCGGGATGCGGACCGCGGCGGCGCCGAAGAGGATCAGCGGCAGCGCGGTCGCGGCGCCGGTGCCGACGAGCAGCAGGGTGTGGCCGATGCCCTCGCTGACGAAGGTCGACTCGCCGCGTCCCATGAGCACCACCACGAAGATCGCGGCCGGGAGGAACTGGAGCGCGCAGTCGGCGCTGAAGCCCTCGACACCGTCGAGCCCGGTGGTCTTCTTGACCAGCCCGTAGATCGCGAACGAGACGGACAGCGTCAGCGACAGCCACGGCACCTGGCCGTACGCGAAGGTCATGACGAGGACCGCGACAGCGCCGATGCCGACGGCGGCCCACTGCGCGGTGCGCAGCCGCTCCCGCAGCAGGACGACGCCGATGGCGATGGTGAGCAGCGGGTTGATGAAGTACCCGAGCGACGCCTCGATGACCTTGCCGTTGGCGACGGCCCAGATGAACAGGAACCAGTTGACGCTGATCAGGGACGCCGACAGCAGGACGAGCCCGAGGCGGCGCGGGTCGCGCAGCAGCGGCAGCACCCAGGACCAGCGGCCGGCGATCGCGAGGACCACGGCGGCGGTCGGCAGCGACCAGGCCATGCGGTGCGCGAGGACCTCGGCCGGCGCCGTGGTGCTCAGTAGGTCCCAGTAGAGGGGCAGCAGCCCCCAGATGCCGAACGCCGCGAAACCGTAGACCAGCCCCGTGCGGCTGGTGGTCGCCCCTGCCACGTGTCTCTCCTCGCGCTCTCCCGGAATCGCTGCGTCGCGCTGTCCGGCTGTGACGATAAGCAACCCGCGGCGAGCTGTCATTCCCTATTCCGCATTATGGACCTGACAGGGTGCCGGGTCATACGGGGAGAACGGCCGTCCGGGGGTCACCTTGGTCACACCGGCCCCAGGGGGCACCCCGTCGAAGCCGGGAGGACCGGCGCGGGGGAGCCGGGCGGACCGCCGGAGACCGCGCGGCCGGGCACGGCAGAGCGGCGGGCCGGTACCGGGGAATCCCCGGTACCGGCCCGCCGCCGTGATCCGTGCCGCGCCGCAGCGGCAGCCGACATCTCGGCCGTCGCCTCGGTGCGATGTCAGCCGACGACCGTCCAGGTGTCGCTGCCCGCGAGCAGCGAGGACAGGTCGCCCTTGCCCTTCTGCTCCACCGCCGCATCCATCTGGTCGGCCATCAGGTCGTCGTAGACCGGCCGCTCGACCTGCCGCAGCAGGCCGATGGGGGTGTGGTGCAGCGTGTCGTTGTCCGCGAGGCGGGACAGCGCGAACGCCGTCGTCGGGGAGGCGGCGTGCGCGTCGTGGGTCAGCACACCGTCGGTGCCGTCCACGGAGACGTCCACGACCGTCAGGTCGCCGGTGGCGCGGTCGCGGACCACGCCCTTGCGGCCCTGGCCGTCGCCGCCCTCGGCCTCGGTCCACGGAGCGCCGAACCGGATCGGCTCGCCGTGCTCCAGCCGGATCACGGCCTCCTGCGCCAACTGCTTGTCCTTCAGCGCCTCGAAGGCGCCGTCGTTGAAGATGTTGCAGTTCTGGTAGATCTCGATCAGCGCCGAGCCCTTGTGCTGGGCGGCGGCCCGCAGCACCGAGGTGAGGTGCTGGCGGTCGGAGTCCACCGTCCGCGCCACGAAGCTCGCCTCCGCGCCCAGCGCCAGCGACAGCGGGTTGAACGGCGCGTCCAGCGACCCCATCGGCGTCGACTTGGTGATCTTTCCGACCTCGGAGGTGGGCGAGTACTGGCCCTTGGTGAGGCCGTAGATCCGGTTGTTGAACAGCAGGATCTTGAGGTTCACGTTGCGGCGCAGCGCGTGGATAAGATGGTTGCCGCCGATGGAGAGCGCGTCGCCGTCGCCCGTCACCACCCAGACCGACAGGTCGCGGCGCGCGGTCGCCAGACCGGTCGCGATCGCCGGGGCCCGGCCGTGGATGGAGTGCATCCCGTAGGTGTTCATGTAGTACGGGAAGCGGCTGGAGCAGCCGATGCCGGAGATGAAGGTGATGTTCTCCCGCGCCAGACCCAGTTCCGGCAGGAAGCCCTGCACGGCGGCGAGGATCGCGTAGTCACCGCACCCCGGGCACCAGCGGACCTCCTGGTCGGACTTGAAGTCCTTCATCGTCTGCTTGGCGTCGGTCTTGGGGACCAGGGAGAGTGCCTCAGTGGGCATCGACGGCCTCCTTCAGGACGGTCGCGAGCTGCTCGGCCTTGAACGGCAGGCCGGTGACCTGCGTGACCGACTCGACATCGGTGAGGAACCGGGCGCGCAGCAGGGTGGCGAGCTGCCCCAGGTTCATCTCCGGGACGATCACCTTGTCGTAGGCGGCCAGCACCTCCCCGAGGTTGGCCGGGAACGGGTTGAGGTACCGCACGTGCGCCTGCGCGATGTGCCCGCCGGTGCGGCGGATGCGGCGGACCGCGGCGGTGATCGGACCGTAGGTCGAACCCCAGCCCAGGACCAGGACCTTGGAGTCACCGTCCGGGTCGTCGACCTCCAGCGGCGGGACCTCGACACCGTCCACCTTGGCCTGGCGGGTGCGGACCATGTGGTCGTGGTTGGCCGGGTCGTAGGAGATGTTGCCGGTGCCGTCCTGCTTCTCGATGCCGCCGACGCGGTGTTCGAGACCGGGGGTGCCGGGCACCGCCCACGGGCGGGCCAGCGTCTGAGGGTCGCGCTTGTACGGCCAGAAGACCTCGGTGCCGTCGTCCAGCGTGTGGTTGGGGCCGGTGGCGAACTGCGTCCGCAGGTCGGGCAGTTCGTCCGCCTCCGGGATGCGCCACGGCTCGGAGCCGTTGGCGAGGTAGCCGTCGGAGAGCAGGAACACCGGAGTGCGGTAGGTCAGCGCGATCCGCGCCGCGTCCAGGGCGGCGGTGAAGCAGTCGCCCGGAGTCATCGGCGCCACGATCGGGACCGGGGCCTCGCCGTTGCGGCCGTACATCGCCTGGAGCAGGTCGGCCTGCTCGGTCTTGGTCGGCAGGCCCGTCGAGGGGCCACCGCGCTGGATGTCGACGACCAGCAGCGGCAGTTCCAGCGACACGGCCAGGCCGATCGTCTCCGACTTCAGCGCGACACCGGGACCGGAGGTGGTGGTGACCGCCAGCGAACCGCCGAACGCGGCACCGAGGGCGGCACCGATGCCGGCGATCTCGTCCTCGGCCTGGAAGGTGCGGACACCGAAGTTCTTGTGCTTGGACAGCTCGTGGAGGATGTCCGACGCCGGGGTGATCGGGTACGAGCCCAGGTACAGCGGCAGGTCCGCCTGCTGCCCCGCGGCGACCAGGCCGTAGGAGAGCGCCAGGTTGCCCGACATGTTGCGGTACGTGCCCGCGGGGAACGCCTTCGTCGCCGGCGCCACCTCGTAGGAGGTCGCGAAGTCCTCGGTGGTCTCACCGAAGTTCCAACCGGCGCGGAAGGCAACGATGTTGGCCTCGGCGATCTCCGGCTTCTTCGCGAACTTCTTCCGCAGGAACGCCTCGGTGCCCTCGGTCGGGCGGTGGTACATCCACGACAGCAGGCCCAGCGCGAACATGTTCTTCGACCGGCCCGCCTCCTTGCGCGTCAGGTCGTAGCCCTTGAGGGCCTCCACCGTCAGCGTCGTCAGCGGCACCGGGTGCACGTTGAACGCCGACAGCGAGCCGTCCTCCAGCGGGTTGGCGGCGTAGCCGACCTTCGCCATCGCGCGCTTGGAGAACTCGTCGGTGTTGACGATGATCTCCGCGCCGCGCGGCACGTCGGCGATGTTCGCCTTCAGCGCCGCCGGGTTCATCGCGACCAGCACGTTCGGTGCGTCGCCCGGGGTGAGGATGTCGTGGTCCGCGAAGTGCAGCTGGAACGACGACACTCCCGGCAGCGTGCCCGCGGGGGCGCGGATCTCGGCGGGGAAGTTCGGCAGGGTGGAGAGGTCGTTGCCGAAGGACGCCGTCTCGGATGTGAAACGGTCACCGGTCAGCTGCATACCGTCACCGGAGTCGCCCGCGAACCGGATGATCACCCGGTCCAGGCGGCGGACCTCCTTGGCGCCCGCCGGCACCGCGGTGTCCGCCGGGCCGGCGTCCTTACTGGCTTGTTCGACCTGGCTGGTCACTGCTTGTGCCCTCCCTAGAGGCGGCTGTGCCGCCATCGTACGCGGGTAAGGTCTGCCTTCCCTGGGCCTGGTCACATGATGGACCCGGAAACGAGACGTCCGACACCCTCGCGCGCCCCGGGCCCGCGACGTTCGAGCCACCTGCCGGAGCGCGCCCCCGCAAGCGTGCGCCCCGCCCGGTGCGCCCCCGCCCTCCGCCGCCCCGTGCGAACACGGCCGGTCGGACCGCCCGTAGGCCCCGCGGTCGGCCCGACACCGCCGACGCCCGGACGCCCGCAGGCGTGGGGACGGTCGGCGGAACGGCGGAGGTCAGGAGTTCAGGTAACGCAGCACCGCGAGCACCCGGCGGTGATCAGCGTCACTCTGGGCGAGCCCCAGTTTCTGGAAGATGTTGCCGATGTGCTTCTCGACAGCGCCGCCGCTGACCACCAGCTGCGCCGCGATCGCCGAGTTGGTGCGGCCCTCCGCCATCAGCCCCAGCACCTCCCGCTCGCGTGGCGTCAACCCCGCCAGCGAGTCCTGCCGTCGGCTGCGCCCCAGCAGCTGCGCCACCACCTCCGGGTCGAGCGCGGTGCCGCCGGCGGCGACCCGCGCCACGGCGTCCACGAACTCCCGTACGTCCGCCACCCGGTCCTTCAGCAGATAGCCGACGCCGTGTCCCGAACCGGCCAGCAGTTCGGTGGCGTACTGCTCCTCCACGTACTGCGACAGCACCAGGACGCTCAGCCGGGGGAACTCCTTCCGCAGCCCCACACACGCCCGCAACCCCTCGTCGGTGTGGCTCGGCGGCATCCGCACGTCCGCCACCACCACGTCCGGCAAGCCCTCCGGTGCACCGGCCAGGCGCCGCACGACCTCGATCAGCCCCTCGCCGTCGCCGACCCCCGCGACCACCACGTGGCCCCGGTCCGTCAGCAGCCGCGTCAGGCCCTCCCGCAACAACACCGAGTCCTCGGCGATGACCACCCGCACGCCGGCCCTCCGTCCCCCGGATCACACACGCTCACAACCTGTCCAGCATCTCACCCGGTCCGCGCCGCACGTCCCGCCGCCCGCTCCGCGCCGCCGGGCGGCGGCGGTCAGCCCGCCCCGCGCTCCCGCCACGGCAGCACCGCCGAGACCGTCGTCGGGCCGCCCTGCGGCGAGGAGACCGCCAGCATGCCGTCCACCGCGCTCAGCCGCTCCGACAGCCCCGCCAGCCCCGACCCGCGGTCGGTCACCGCGCCCCCCACCCCGTCGTCCGCCACCCGCAGCAGCAGCCGGTCGTCGGCGCGCCACACGTCGAGCACCGCCCCCGACGCCCGGCTGTGCTTGGAGACGTTCTGCAGCAGCTCCGACACCGTGTAGTAGGCGATGCCCTCGATGGCGGGAGCCGGGCGCTCCGTGAGGTCCACCTCCACCCGCACCGGCACCGTGCACCGCGACGCCACCGCCGACAGCGCCGGGCCCAGGCCGCGGTCGGTCAGGATCGCCGGGTGGATGCCTCGCGCCAGGTCCCGCAGCTCCCGCAGCGCCAGCTTCACCTCGCCGTGTGCCGCGTCCACCATCCGCGCCGCCGCCTCCGGGTCCTCGGACAGCTTCTCCTTCGCCAGCCCCAGATCCATCGCCAGCGCCACCAGCCGCGCCTGGGCGCCGTCGTGCAGGTCCCGCTCGATCCGCCGCAGGTCCGCAGCGGAGGAGTCCGCCACCTGCGACCGGCCGGTCTCCAACTGCCGGACCCGCTGCTCCTCCGACGACGGGCCCAACAGCCCGGCCACCAAAAGCCGGTCGACCACCGCCATGCCCCGGATCAGCCACCCCGCCAGCCAGAGCGTCACCGCCCCGGCGACCATCACCAGCAGCACCTCGCCGGGGCTGTCCCAGATCCACCCGCCGCCCTGGCCGTCCACGTTGATCCCCGGCCGGTGGTCCGCCGGCAGCCACCAGAACCACAGCGGGTAGGCCGCCGCCGAGAACCCGGCGCTCCAGAGCACCACCACCGCCGAGAAGGTGATCAGCGCCCACGGCAGGTGAACCAGCGTGTACACGGTCGGCCGCCAGCACTGCCCGCTGCGCAGCACCGAGCCCATCCACGGGAAGAACCCGCGCCGGTCGTCGCGGCGCCGCAGCGGAGCCGGGTCGGCGACCGCCGACCCCAGCAGCCCCCGCGCGCGAGCACGCTCCACGAAGCCGAAGCCGCGCGCCGCCACCAGCGTCAGACACAGCAGCGGCAGCCCGACGAACGTCACCAGCAGCCCCGCGCTCAGCGACAGCAGGGTCACCGCGGCCACGAACGTCGCCAACGCCACCGGGAAGTTCAGCAGCAGATGGGCACCCTCGCGAAGGGTGCGGGGGCCGACCGCCACCAGCGCCGCCGTCCGCCAGGCCGGGCGCCCGGTGGTCGCCTCCTGCCGCGAACCGTTCGCGACCGTGTTCATGTTCCGACCTCTCCGCCGTCCTCGTGGCGACGCGGCGGAACCCGGGCGGACCGCCCGTGCCACCACCTCGCCGGCCGCGCCGCCCCACCGGCGACGCGACCGCCACCAGCCTCCCGCAAGGCCACGACCGCCCACCATGGGGCGCGTCGGCCGACACCTGGTGGGGCTAACCCCACCCCCGCTCCCGCCCGGTCCTCCGCGTCCGCCCGCGTCCGGCCCGGACGCCACCGGCGGTCGCCCTCACGACCGGCGCACCACGGCCGTGCCGCGCCGGTCACAACGGCCCCGGCACCGCCTAGACTCCCGTGCGTACGGATCACCGACCGGGCCGGACGCGGGGGCCACGGCAGGCCGGTGCAGACGACGGCAGAGCAGCGCGGCAGCGCACCACCACATCGCACACGCCACAGAGGGGCCCCAGGTGCCGGACTACTTCCACGGCTACGCGGTCGTCGGGCTGGTGGCCGTCGCCGCGGTGGCGTTCACCGCCGTCGCCTTCACCGCCGGCCGGCTGCTCCGCCCGGTGGTGCCGACCCAGGAGAAGCTGCTCGTCTACGAGTGCGGCGTCGACCCCGTCGGCGAGGGATGGGCCCACACCCAGGTCCGCTACTACGTCTACGCGTTCCTGTACGTGATCTTCGCGGTGGACGCGATCTTCCTCTTCCCCTGGGCCGCCGTCTTCGCCGGTGAGGGATACGGCGGCGTCACCCTCGTCGAGATGTTCGTCTTCCTCGGCTTCCTCTCCACCGGCCTGCTCTACGCCTGGAAGAAGGGTGTGCTCACATGGACCTGACCCCGGTCGCCCGACCGGGCCGGGAGGCGCCGCGGCTCGGCCCGCTCGCCCGGCTCGCCCCGGAGCCGATGAAGGTCGTCCTCAACTGGGGCCGCCGCTACAGCCTCTGGGTCTTCAACTTCGGACTCGCCTGCTGCGCGATCGAGTTCATCGCCGCCTCCATGTCCCGGCACGACTTCATCCGCCTCGGCGTCATCCCCTTCGCGCCCGGACCCCGGCAGGCCGACCTGATGGTCGTCTCCGGCACCGTCACCGACAAGATGGCGCCCGCGGTCCGCCGTCTCTACGAGCAGATGCCCGAACCCAAGTACGTCATCTCCTTCGGCGCCTGCTCCAACTGCGGCGGTCCCTACTGGGACTCGTACTCCGTCACCAAGGGCGTCGACCAGATCATCCCCGTCGACGTGTACGTGCCCGGCTGCCCGCCCCGGCCCGAGGCGCTCCTCCAGGGCATCCTCAAACTCCAGGAGAAGATCGCGGAGGAGTCCACCGCCGACCGCTACTCCCGGCGAACATCCGGCGGTACGAGCCCCGCCGCCCTGACCGCCCCCCTGGTGGACGGCCCTCTCGTCGACGGCCCCCGGGCGGACGGCCCCCGGGCGGACGGCCCCCGGGCGGACGGCCCGGACGCCCCGGAGGAGCAGCGGTGACCGGCTGGCTCCCCGCACCCGCCGAGGAACTCTTCGGACCCGGCGCCGTCGCCTCCCAGGCGTACGACCTGCTGACGGTCGACGTCCCCTCAGGCGGCTGGACGGCCGCCGCGACGTCGGCGCGGGACCGGCTCGGCTGCGACTTCTTCGACTGGCTCAGCGCGGTGGACGAGCCCGGGACCGGCTTCCTCGTCTGCCTCCACCTCGTCGCCCTCCCGGGCGGCGGCCCGGACGGCGGGGGGCCGCGCGCTCTGCTGCTGCGCACCACCGTGCCCCACGCCGAACCCGAACTGGCCACGCTGACGGGGCTGTTCGCCGGCGCCGCCTGGCACGAGCGGGAGACCCACGAGATGTTCGGCGTGCGGTTCCCGGGCCATCCCGGCCTGGAGCCACTGCTGCTGCCCGACGGCTTCGAGGGCCATCCGCTGCGCAAGGACTTCGTCCTCGCCGCCCGCGTCGTCAAGGCGTGGCCCGGCGCCAAGGAGCCGGGCGAGGCGGGCGCCGGTGCGCCGCGCCGCCGCCAGATGCTCCCACCGGGTGTGCCGGACCCCAACGAATGGGGGCCGCTGAAGGGCACGCTGCCCGACGTCCCCGTGCGCCGTGCCGCACCCGGGCGGGGCGCCGCCCGCAGG
>NZ_JAAVJB010000419.1 GCF_012034385.1 Streptomyces spiramenti | reverse complement strand
CCCCCGCGCCGCCGGCGACGACCCCCGACGACCGGCCGCCGCTGCTTCCGAGAAGCCGGGCGGCACGGACCGCCCGGCAGCCGCCACCGCCCTCGGCGCCGACAGCGGAAAGGCCGCCGGCGGCGAGAGCGGCGGCAGTTCAGCCCGCGGGGGTTCAGCACGCGGGGGTTCAGCCCGCGGGGGTTCGGCCGACGGTGGTACGGGCGCGAGCGGTCCGGGCGACGGCGGCTCCGGCGCTACGACGACCGGCAACGGCGGCCGACGCCGCCTGGTCCTGATCCTGGTCGCGCTCCTCGCCACGCTGGCCGTGCTCGGCGCGCTGCTGGTCTCCCGACTCGCCGACGGGGACTCCGGCGGCGATCCCGGTCCCGGCCCCACCGAGCCCGCAGACGACGGCACCGGCGACGGCGGCACCGACGGCGCCGGGGGCCCGGACGACGACACGGCGGACGGTGGCGCGGGCGACTCCACCGGCGGCCCGGACGGCGACCAGGACCCCGGGGACGACGCGGCACCGGGAGAGGACGGCGCGGCGGAGGGCACGGAGCCCGAGGAATCCGGCCCGCCGAGGAACACTCCCGAACGCGACACCGACGCCCCCTTCCCGCCCGAGGGCCCCACCGGCTTTGCCCGTACCGTCGACCTCCAGTACCGCTTCAGCATGGCGATGCCCCAGGGCTGGGAGCAGACGGGTACCGCCGGACGCAACTCCGGAGCGATTTACAGCCATCCATCAGGGCCGCCCCCGGCGGTTCAGGTCGATTTCACGACGTCACCCGGATCCGACGCCGAACAGGCTTGGCTTGAGCTGGAACCCTCGGTACGTGACGCCAGCACCGACTACGAGCGGGTCCGCATAGACTCCGTCGAATGGCGGGACTACCCCACCGTCTCGGACTGGGAGTTCGAGCGCACCATGGCCGGAACGCGGGTCCGGGTGCTCAACCGCGGCTTCCGGGTCGACGACGGGCGGGGGTACGCGGTGATGGTCACGTGTGTGGCGGCCGAGTGGGACGGGAATGACTGCCGCACACTCCGGGAAACGGCCTTCGAATCGTTCGCCCCGCTCGGCTGAACGGGAGCCCGTGGACCGGAGCATGGTCGTGTCACGCCATCGGCACGTATCGTGAGCAACCGGGTGCCGACGGCACGTCACGAGGGGAGGCGTAGTGGAACAGTACGCGGGGCGGCTGCTCGCGGACCGCTATCGCCTTCCGCGACCCCCTGCCGACGCCTACGAGTTGGTGGAGACCAGGGCCTACGACACCGCCAGCGGCCAGGAAGTCCTGGTCAGGCAGGTGCCGTTGCCCGAGGTGCTCGACGCTGAGGTGCTGGACGGCGGCCACCCCCGCGGGCCCGGCCCGCAGCAGAACCCGCGCGACTCCGGCCTGGCGACCCGCACCCCCGACGACCCCGTCGTCCGCCGGGCGCTGGAGGCCGCCGCCGCGGCGGCCTCGCTGCCGGACCACGCCCGACTGGACCAGATCTTCGACGTCTTCGTCCAGGGCGACGGACTCTGGATAGTCAGTGAACTCGTCCCCGGCCGCCCGCTGGCGGCCCTCCTCGCGGAACACCGCATGGGGCCCTACCGCGCGGCGGAGATCGCCGCGGACGTGCTGGCGGCCCTCCGCGTGGTGCACGCGCACGGCTGGACCCACCGCAACATCACCGCCCGCACCGTCCTCGTCTGCGACGACGGGCGCGCGATGCTCACCGGGCTCGCAGCGGGAGCGGCGGAGGAAGTCCTCTGCGGCTACGACCCGTTCCCCGTCGACCAGGGCGCGGATTCCGGCACCACCCTGACCCGTGGGGCGTCCGACGACAGCGACGCGGGCGGACCCCCGCCTGTGCCCGGTGCCCGCGACGCCGGCCCCCGGCCCCCGGCCGAGGAGCACGCGGCACCGCCGCCGTACCCTTCTGTCCTCGACGGCAGTGGCAGCGCTGGCCGTCGCCGGGGCCGGGCCGCTGCTCACCGCGTGCGGGGGTGGTGGTGGGGCAGGGGC
>NZ_JAAVJB010000418.1 GCF_012034385.1 Streptomyces spiramenti | reverse complement strand
CGTGCCCGCCGGGCGCCGGCGCGGGACGGAACGTAGACTGCACCCCGGTCGCGGCCCGTTCGCCGGTCGCCCGCGACATCGCACCGCCCCGCCGCCCCCGCACAGAAACGGTGACCGACCCAGCATGAGGCTCGTCTTCGCCGGCACCCCCGAGGTGGCCGTGCCCGCACTGGACGCACTGCTCGCCTCCGGCCGGCACGAGGTGGCGGCGGTGGTGACCCGGCCGGACGCGCCCGCGGGCCGCGGACGCCGCCTGGTCGCCTCCCCCGTGGCGCAGCACGCGGCCGACGAGGGCATCGAGGTCCTCCGCCCCGCCCACCCCCGCGACCCGGAGTTCCAGGAGCGGCTGCGGGCCATCGCCCCCGACTGCTGCCCGGTCGTCGCCTACGGCGCGCTCATCCCCCGCAGCGCCCTCGACATCCCGCGCCTGGGCTGGGTCAACCTGCACTTCTCGCTGCTGCCCGCCTGGCGCGGCGCCGCACCGGTGCAGCATGCCCTCATGGCCGGCGACGAGGCCACCGGCGCCTCCACCTTCCAGATCGAGGAGGGGCTCGACTCCGGGCCCGTCTTCGGCGTCGTCACCGAGGACATCCGCACCCGCGACACCAGCGGGGACCTGCTGACCCGCCTCGCCTTCGCCGGCGCCGGCCTGCTGGCGGCGACGATGGACGGCATCGAGGACGGATCGCTCCGGGGCGTCCCGCAGCGCGCCGACGGCGTGACGCTCGCCCCCAAGCTCACCGTCGAGGACGCCCGGCTCGACTGGCACGCGCCCGCGCTGCGCGTGGACCGCGTGGTCCGCGGCTGCTCGCCGGCGCCGGGGGCCTGGACGGTCTTCCGCGGCGAGCGCCTGAAGGTGCGCCAGCTCGCGCTCGCCCCCACCCACACCGGGCTCCCGCCCGGCGCGGTCGTCGCCGGGAAGAGCCACGTCCACGTCGGGACGGGCTCGCACGCGGTGGAACTCCAGTGGGTGCAGCCGCAGGGCAAGAAGCCCATGGCCGCCGCCGACTGGGCCCGCGGGGTCCGCCTCGCGCCCGGGGAACTCCTCGGCGACTGACGACCCGACCGGGCGCGGTGGCCCGGCCGCCCGACCGGGCGCCGCGACACCGCGCGGCCACGCCCCCGCGGCCGGCGCACCGGTCACCCCATCCACCCACTCCAGCACCGCGGAGCGAACCAGCAGTGTCCACCGGCCCGAGCCGTCCCGCCCGTCCCTACCGCCGTCCCCGGAAGGATCCGGTCCGGCTGCTCGCCTTCCACGCGCTGCGCGCCGTGGACGAACGGGACGCCTACGCCAACCTCGTCCTTCCCCCGATGCTCCGGGAGGCGCGGGAGAAGGGCATGGACGACCGCGACGCGGCGCTCGCCACGGAGCTGGTCTACGGCACGCTCCGGTGGCAGGGCACCTACGACGCGATCCTGGCCGCGTGCGTGGACCGCCCGCTGCGCGAGGTCGACCCGCCCGTCCTGGACGTGTTGTCGCTGGGTGCGCACCAGTTGCTCTCCACCCGCATCCCCAGCCACGCGTCGGTCTCCGCGACCGTCGAACTGGCCCGGGCGACGGTGGGCGACGGGCGGGCCAAGTTCGTCAACGCGGTGCTGCGGCGCCTGACCGCCCACGACCTCGACAGCTGGCTGGAGAAGGTCGCCCCGCCGTACGACGAGGACGCCGAGGAGCACCTCGCCGTCCGCCACGCCCACCCGCGATGGGTGGTCTCCGCGATGTGGGACGCCCTGGGCGGGGGCCGCGCCGGTATGGAGGCGCTGCTGGAGGCCGACAACGAGCGGCCCGCCGTCACCCTCGTCGCCCGCCCCGGCCGCTCCGACGTCGCGGAGCTGCTCGCGGCCGGCGCCGAGCCCGGCCTCCACAGCCCGTACGCCGCCCGACTGACACAGGGCGGGGAGCCCGCCGCGGTGCCCGCCGTCGCCGAGGGCCGCGCCGGGGTGCAGGACGAGGGCAGTCAGCTGGTCGCCCTCGCGTTCGCCGCCGCGCCGCTGGACGGGCCGGACCGGCGCTGGC
>NZ_JAAVJB010000417.1 GCF_012034385.1 Streptomyces spiramenti | reverse complement strand
GCCGGGTGCGAGGCGGCCGGGTGGCGGGCCCGCGGTCGTCAGCGGGCGATGCGCAGCCCGCCGCGCCGCGCGATCCCGTTGCCGCGGGCGGCGTGCGAGGTGTGGTCGGCGAAGCGGTGGCCGGCGATGGCGTCGCTGTAGACCTCGGCGGTCGCCTCGGCCGCCGCTCCCCAGCCGAAGCCGCGCGCGTGCCGCGTCGCGGCCTCCCCCATCACGGCGGAGCGGCCGGGTTCGTCGGTGAAGCGGCGCAGCGCCTCGGCGAAGAGCGCCGGTTCGTGGCCTGTCACGAGGTACCCCGTCACTCCGTCGCGGACCGCGACGGGCAGCCCGCCGACGGCGGCGGCGATCACCGGCGTCCCGCACGCCTGCGCCTCGACGGCGACCAGCCCGAACGACTCGCTGTAGGACGGCATGACCAGAACGCTCGCCGCCCGGTACCAGTCGGCCAACTCCGGCTGCGAGACGGGCGGACGGAACATCACGATGTCGCTGATGCCGAGCCGCCCGGCCAGTCCGTGGAGCCGCTCGGGGCGGGCGAGGCCGCTGCCGGAGGGACCGCCCACGACGGGGACCAGCAGCCGGGAGCGCAGTTCGGGCTGCCGGTCGACAAGCTCGGCCACGGCCCGCAGCAGCAGGTCGGGGGCCTTGAGAGGCTGTATGCGGCCGGCGAACAGGGGAATGACGGCGTGCTGCGGCAGCCCCAGCCGGTCGCGCGCCGCGGCGCGCCCGTCAGCGGGACGGAACCGTTCGAGGTTGACGCCCGGGTGGACGACGGCGGTGCGCAGCGGATCGGCACCGTAGTGCTCGGCGAGTTCGGCCGCCTCCCCTGCGGTGTTGGCGATGAGCCGGTCGGCGGCGTCGACGACCTGCTGTTCGCCGATGATGCGCGCGGCGGGTTCGGGGGTGTCGCCGGCCGCGAGCGCGGCGTTCTTGACCTTCGCCATGGTGTGCATGGTGTGCACCAGCGGCACGCCCCACCGGTCGGCCGCGAGCCACCCGACGTGCCCGGACAACCAGTAGTGGGAATGCACCAGTTCGTAGTGCCCGGGGCGGTGACCCGCCCACGCCTGCATCACGCCGTGGGTGAAGGCGCACAGCTGCGCGGGAAGGTCCTCCTTCTTCAACCCCTCGTAGGGGCCGGCGTCCACGTGCCGTACCAGGACGCCGGGTGCCAGTTCCACGGTGGGGGCGAGGGCGCCGGCGGTGGCGCGGGTGAAGATCTCGACCTCGGTCCCGAGGTCGGCGAGCTGCTTGGCGAGCTCGACGATGTACACGTTCATGCCGCCGGCGTCGCCGGTTCCCGGCTGGTGCAGGGGGGAGGTGTGGACACTGAGCACAGCCACCCGGCGGGGGTGCCGGCCCGCGCGGCGACGGCGCGAGAGCCGGGACATGTTCGGCACGTGGGGACTCCTGACCCGAGGCGAGCGTGGAAAGGCGCGCAACGAACAACGCGGGTGTCGTCGTCTGTCTTCCCCTACCAACGAAACGTGACCGGGGACACAACGTCACCGGACCGTCACCCGGCCGGAGGCGCGAGCGGGGGACCGCCGGGGGCCGAGCCCGAGAGGGGGACCGGCCAAGCGGGCCGAGCGCGGCGGTCGCCGCGGCGGGGGACACGGGACGGTCCGCGGCACTCATCCGGGCTAACGACGGAGTGCGCGGAAGTGGCGGACAATGGAGTCATGTCCTGTCACGGCGGTCCGCACGAGGACCACACCCCACCGGCGTCGCCGGCGGGCTCGCTCCTGTCCGTCGGGTCGACCGGTTCCGTCCTCTCCATCGGATCCGCGGGCTCGGTGCTCTCCATCGGTTCGGTGGGCTCGGTCCTGTCGATCGGCTCGGCCGGTTCCGTCCTGTCCGTGGGCTCGGCCCTGTCGGTGGGGTCGATCGGCTCGGCGATGTCACTGTTCTCGGTCGGTTCGTTCCAGTCGATCGCGTCCGTGCTGTCCGGCCAGTCCGACCGGTCACTGCTCTCCTGGCAGTCGACGGACTCGCGGTTCGCGCGGCGGCGGACCGGTCCGGCGCTCCGCGGGCCCGCCCTCCCCGGCCGATCGATCCC
>NZ_JAAVJB010000416.1 GCF_012034385.1 Streptomyces spiramenti | reverse complement strand
CGCGGGGCGGAGCGCGCGCGGGACAGCCGGGCTGCCCGTGGCGCGAGCCCCCGCGGCGCCGGGCGACTCCCGCAGCGACGACGGCCGTCCCGCCCCTCATCCAGGCCGGGCTCCCGCCGCCCCGGTCCGCCCCGTGCGCGGTAACGTGATGAACGCGCGCAACTCGCGCGTGTGCGCTCGTCCGCGGTGCGCCCCGTCTCGGCCACGCAAGGGTCAGCCATGTATCCGACGCTCGCCTCCTTGGTCCAGCACCCCGCACTGAAGCTGGGGGTCCTCGCGGGGGAGGACGGTCTCGACGCGGAGGTGCGCTGGGCGCACGCCAGCGAGCTCGACGATCCCGCGCCCTTCCTCGACGGGGGCGAGCTGCTGCTGACCACGGCGCTCAAGCTGGACGTCGACGACCGAACCGCGATGGAAGCGTACGTGGCGCGGCTGAGGAACGCCGGCGTCGTGGGACTCGGCTTCGGCGTCGGCGTGCACCACGACGAGATCCCGGCGGAGCTCCTGGGCGCCTGCTCACGGGCCGGCCTGCCACTGCTGGAGGTGGAGCGCAGGATTCCGTTCATCGCGATCGCCAAGGCGGTCTCGGCGGCGATCGCCACCGAGGAGTACAAGGCGGTGGCGGCGGGTTTCGCCGCGCAACGGGAACTGACCCGGGCCGCGCTCAGCCAGGCCGGAACGCACGGGCTGCTGGAGCGCCTGGCGGGCCAGGTCGACGGCTGGGCGGCGCTCTACGACCTCTCCGGTGCTGTCACCCACGCAGTCCCCGCCTGGGCGGAGCGTCGCGCCGCCACCCTCGCCGACGACGTCCGCAGACTGCGGGACCGCCCCGGTCCCGCCACCGTGGTCGTCGGCTGCTCGACCGACGGCACCGAGGACGCCTCCACCGACGACCGGGTCGAACTGCAGTCGGTCGGCAGCGGCTCGGCCCCACGCGCTGTGCTCGCGATCGGCACGGCCTCACCGCCCGACACCGTCGCCCGCTACGCGGTCCAGTCCGCCGTCACCGTTCTCACGCTGCTGACGGAGCGGTCCAAGGCCTTCGAGGAGGCGGAGAGACGACTCGGTTCCGCCGTGCTGCACCTGCTGCTCAGCGGGGAACCCGAACACGCCCGGGCCGTCGGCGGGCAGGTCTACGGCGCGCTCCTCGACGCACCGTTGCGGGTGCTCGTCGCGGAGACGGGAGAACGCTACGTCTCCGCTTTCGCCACGGCTGCCGAGGCCGCAGCCGCCCGCGCTGCGGAGCCGCTGCTCCTCGTGCCCGACGGCGCGCAGACCGTCCTGCTCGTCGCGGAGGGCGGTGGCGTCCTCGACGCGGCGCAGTCGTACGCCCGCCGCGCGGGGGCACAGAAGAGCGGCGAGATCGGCGTGGTGATCGGGGCGTCGGGGCCGGCCGGCCCCACCTCCGTGGACACTGCCTACCAGCAGGCGCGGCAAGCGCTGCTCGTCGCGCGACGCCGCGGCAGGCCCTACGTGGAGCACGACGACGTGGCCGCGGGTTCCGTCCTGCCGCTCCTCGCCGACGACGCGGTGCGTGCGTTCGCCGACGGAATGCTGCGTCCGCTCCGGGAGCACGACGCCCACGGCCGGGGCGACCTGGTGGCCTCGCTGCGGGCCTGGCTCTCCCGGCACGGGCAGTGGGACGCCGCCGCCGCTGATCTGGGCGTTCACCGGCACACGCTCCGCTACCGCATGAGGCGGGTCGAGGAGATCCTGGAGCGCTCCCTCGACGACCCGGACGCGCGCATGGAGCTCTGGCTGGCGCTGAAGGCCACGGACTCGGCAACCCGCCACACCTGAGTGGGCGGGACGACGGACGGGCGTTCACCCGGTCCACGCGCCCGCGATGGGCTCCGGTGGCGGCGCCGGCCTCCGGCCCTGCGCGGCCTGTTCCGAGCGTCGCAGCACAGAGCTGATCTCGCTGCCCCGTGCGGAAGTCCCCGCGCCCGCACGGGGCGGCTCCCCGCCTCCCCCGTGCGGGGTGGATGCCACCGTCGCTGGGGCCGTGGACGGCGATGTCGTCGGGCCGGGCGACAGGGACGCCCGTCGCCCGGCCGGGGGCGGCGCGGCACGGTGCCCCCGGC
>NZ_JAAVJB010000415.1 GCF_012034385.1 Streptomyces spiramenti | reverse complement strand
GACCCGCGAAGACGACCGCGGAGCCCGCGGTGCGGGCGTCAGCCGCGCACCGGGATGGAGGTCACGAACGGAGTGCTGGGACCGGGGTCGGTGAAGAAGTCGTTGCCCTTGTCGTCCACGACGACGAACGCGGGGAAGTCCTCGACCTCGATCCGCCAGACCGCCTCCATGCCGAGCTCCTCGTACTCCAGGACCTCGACCTTCTTGATGCAGTCCTGCGCCAGCCGTGCGGCCGGGCCGCCGATGGAGCCGAGGTAGAAGCCGCCGTGGCGGTCGCACGCCTCGGTGACCTGCTTGCTGCGGTTGCCCTTGGCGAGCATCACGAAGGAGCCGCCGGCCGCCTGGAACTGGTCGACGTAGGCGTCCATCCGGCCCGCGGTGGTGGGCCCGAAGGAGCCGGAGGCGTATCCCTCGGGCGTCTTGGCGGGCCCGGCGTAGTACACGGCGTGGTCACGCAGGTACTGGGGCATCTCGCCGCCGCCGTCGAGGAGTTCCTTGATCTTGGCGTGGGCGATGTCGCGGGCGACGACCAGCGGGCCGGTCAGCGACAGCCGGGTCTTGACGGGGTGGCGGGTGAGTTCGGCGCGGATCTCGTCCATGGGCCGGTTGAGGTCGATGCGGACGACGTCGGCGTCGGCGGAGAGGTCCTCGTCGGTGGTGTCCGGGAGGAAGCGCGCCGGGTCGGTCTCCAGCTGCTCCAGGAAGACCCCCTCGGCGGTGATCTTCGCGCGGGCCTGCCGGTCGGCGGAGCAGGAGACGGCGATGGCGACCGGGCAGGACGCGCCGTGGCGCGGCAGCCGGACGACGCGCACGTCGTGGCAGAAGTACTTGCCGCCGAACTGGGCGCCGATGCCGATGCGCTGGGTCAGCTCGAAGACCTGCTGCTCCAGCTCCCGGTCGCGGAAGCCGTGGCCGCTGGGCGAACCGGACTCCGGCAGCTCGTCCAGGTAGTGCGCGGAGGCGTACTTGGCGGTCTTGAGGGCGTACTCGGCCGAGGTGCCGCCGACGACGATCGCCAGGTGGTACGGCGGGCAGGCCGCGGTACCCAGCGAGCGGATCTTCTCCTCCAGGAACTTCATCATGGACGCCTCGTTGAGGACGGCCTTGGTCTCCTGGTAGAGGAACGACTTGTTGGCCGAGCCGCCGCCCTTGGCCATGAAGAGGAACTTGTAGGCGTCGCCGTCCTCCGCGTAGAGCTCGATCTGCGCGGGGAGGTTGGAGCCCGTGTTCTTCTCCTCCCACATCGTCAACGGCGCCAACTGCGAGTACCGCAGGTTCAGCTGGGTGTAGGCGTCGTACACCCCGCGCGACAGCGCCTCGGCGTCACCGCCCTCGGTGAGGACCTGCTGACCGCGCTTGCCCATGACGATGGCGGTACCGGTGTCCTGGCACATCGGCAGCACGCCGGCCGCGGCGATGTTGGCGTTCTTCAGCAGGTCCAGCGCGACGAAGCGGTCGTTGGCGGACGCCTCGGGGTCATCGAGGATCTTCCGCAGCTGCGCCAGGTGGTCGGGGCGCAGGTAGTGGGAGATGTCCCGCATCGCCTCGGCCGCGAGCCTGCGCAGCGCCTCCGGCTCGACCTTGAGGAAGGTGCGGCCGTCGGCCTCCACGGTGGACACCCCCTCGGCGGTGACCAGGCGGTACGGGGTGCTGTCCTCACCGGTCGGCAGCAGATCGGTGTAGGCGAACTCTGGCATGGCGGGCAACCTCATCCGGGCAGACTTCCGCGCCGGGCAGGCAGCGGCGGCGCGCCCACCAGCCTAGGACGCCGTCGCGGGCGGCTCCCGACCACCTCCCCGACCGAGTCCCCGCGCGCACGGCGGTGGCGGTGTGCGGGTGGTCAGTCGAGCAGGATGCGCCTGCCGCGCAGGGCACGGACCGCGCGACGGGTGCGTCGGTTGCCGTGGCGGTTGCGGAGCCGCTCGGCCACCTCCCTGGCCGGGCCTCCGCCCTCGGTGAGGCGGCCGAGCGCGACGCAGGCGGACTCGGTCGGCCAGCCGTCCGGGCCGTACAGCTCGGCGAGGTCGGGGACGAGTTCGCTCCACAACCGGACCGCGTCCTCCCGCTCGCCGCGTGCCTGGGCCGCGGCCGCCGCCTCGCGGCGCTGCCGCAGCCGCTCGGAGG
>NZ_JAAVJB010000414.1 GCF_012034385.1 Streptomyces spiramenti | reverse complement strand
GGCCCGCCCCGGGTCAGCCGCCGGCCAGCTCGTACGCCTTGGCCGGGGAGAACGACCCGGCCGGGCCGTCGCAGCCGTCGAGTTCACCGGGGAGCTTGATCCAGAGGTAGGCGTCCACACCCGGAACACCGGGGTCGGTCGTGGGGGCATCGCCCACCAGCCGGCCGGGAGGGTCGCACCACTCGCTGCCCAGCGGGCCGTTGCCGTTGCGGCTGGTGTCGATCACCGCGCCGAGACCTCCCCCGAGCTCGGCGACGACCGCGGCTGCGTAGGCCGTCTCGTCCGCGGTGGTCCGGTAGTTGGAGATGTTGGTCGCGATCCCCGCCCCGTGTTCCAGGACTCCGGCCTCCACGAGTGTCGGCGCGATCTCGGCGGGAGCGTGCCAACCCGAGTGGCCGATGTCGTAGTAGACGCGGGCGGCGGGGTTGGCGGTGGTGACGGCCTCGGCGAGCCCGGCGAGTGCGGTGAGCCGCTCCGCGCGCTGCTGGTCGTTAAGACAGTCGATGAGCGGGATCGCGTCGGGTTCGAGCACCACCACGACCGGCTCGGAGCCCAGCCCGGCGGCGAACAGTTGGCTCCACTCCGTGTACGCCGCGAAGCTCGGCGCACCACCCCCGGAGTGGTTGCCGCAGTCACGGAACGGGATCATGTAGGGGACCACCACCGGCAGTTGGCCGACGGCTTCCGCCGCCGAGGTGATCTCCGCGACCCGTTCCGTGATCGTGTCGGGCTCGTACGCCCCGGCGAACCAGACTGCCTGCGGCTGGGACCCTATGCGTTCGGCGATCAGCGGCGCGCGGGGGTCGTCCGGGTTCTCGTCGAGCCAGACGTTGACCCCGGCCTCGGCGCGGTAGAGCTCGCTCGTGGCGGGGCGGTCGGCTGGGTCGGCATGGGACCCGGCGGGGGCGCCGGGCAGAGCGTTCCCGGGCGGCGCGTTCACGGGCGGCGTGGAGTCGGCGGGCGGTGCGGCGGGCGCGGCGGGTGCGACGGCGAGGCCGGCGACGAGGACCGCCCCGGCGAGTGTGGCGAGCATGCGCCCGCCACCGCCGGTCCGGTGCTCACGGGAGGGCCGGGGACGGCGGGCTGTGGGGGAGGGCGCGGTTCTGGGATTCTCCACGTGGTTCCCTTCTGACAGGGGAGCGCCGGTGCGTGGGGGGACGGGCACAGCAGAGTGGGAGCGCTCCCAGTCGCACGGTAGCCGCGGCCCGCGTTCGGGTGAAGCCCCCTTGCGCACGGCGCGCGTCGCGGCCGGCGTCCCGGGCGGCGGTGCGCCGGTGTCGCGTGGTGCATCGGTGGCGGTGCTCCGCGTCGCCTGCTGCGCGCGTGGCTCCGAGCTTCGTGGCCCCGAGGTCCGGGGCGACGGGGCCGGAGCAGGGACCGGCGGCGCGCCCCGACGGACGCGACCGGGGGGAGGAGCGGCATGGGGCGGCCCGGTGCCGGCATGGGGCGAGCCGTGACGGGAGAGGCGGGAGGGCGCGCCGCCCCGTGCCGGGTGCCGGACTTCTTGGCGGGGATGCCCCGAGCCCACCTCTTGCGCTACGGGCTCGGCTCCCGCCCCTCCCGCGCTCCGCCCCGTGCGGTGGGCCCGCGGCTCCCGCCCGCGCCGCCCCGCGGTCCACCGCAGAGATGGGAGGAGCGGGTGCACGCCCGGCCGCCCCACGCGCCGACCTCCGCTGTCCGTCACCTGTGGTACTCCCCGGGACGGATGGCCGGGCGCTGACGGAAAGGCCGGCTGCTACAACCGCGCGGCCTTCAGCGCCATGTGCAGCAGCAGGCGGTCGGCGCCGTCCGACAGGTCCAGCCCCGTGAGCTGCTCCACCCGGGAGAGCCGGTAGTACAGCGTCTGCCGGTGGACGCCCAGGGCCGCCGCTGTCCTACCGGCCTGGCCGGCATGGTCGAGGTAGCTCTCCACGGTGCGCGCCAACTCACGGTGGTCCGGTCGCAGCAGTGCGGCGACGGCTGGGTCGGGTTGCCTGCGCTCACCGGCCGCGAACGCGGTCAGGAGCCGGTACGGGCCGAACGCCCGCGTGCACCCGCCGCCGGGGCGTCGGGTGGGGCCCGCGGGGGCCGTGGCCGCGCCGCGCCGGAACGTTCCGAATGTTCATCTCGCGGGCGCTTGGAGGACACGGC
>NZ_JAAVJB010000413.1 GCF_012034385.1 Streptomyces spiramenti | reverse complement strand
GTCACCGCCTGGTCGATCACCAGGTTCTCCCGGTAGGTGCCGGGGGAGAGGACCAGCACGTCGCCGTCGGCGGCGGCGGACCAGCGGGCCAGGCCCTCCTCGCGCAGGCCGGGCGCGGCGTAGAGGTCCAGGGCGAGCTTGACCTGGCGGTGGAGGGTCTGCACGACACCGATGTCCGACTCGCGGCCGACGCCGCGCAGCACCAGCTCCAGGTAGTCCTGGGTGCGCATCTCGCCGTCACGGGTCATGTCCCAGGCGGAGGCCCAGCACAGGGCCCGCGGGAGCGGCTCGGTGAAGTCGGCGAGGTGCTCGGTGACGACGGCCAGCGACTCGGCGTCCAGCCGGACCTTGGCGTAGGTCAGGTCGTCGTCGTTGAGCAGGACGACCGCGGGGCGGGCGCGGCCCACGAGGTCGGGGACCTCGGTGAGTTCGCCGTCCACGTCCAGCTCGATCCGCTCGACGCGCTCCAGCCGGCCGTCGTTCAGCTCGTAGAGGCCGACGGCGATGCGGTGGGGGCGCAGCACCGGCTCGCCGCGGGCGCCCTCGGGCAGCGGCGGCGCGGTCTGCCGTACGGCGAAGGCGGTCATGGTGCCGTCCTCGTTGACGGTGATCTCCGGGCGCAGCACGTTGATGCCGGCGGTCTGGAGCCACTTCCGCGACCAGGTGCTCAGGTCGCGCCCGCTGGTCTCCTCCAGCGCGGTGAGCAGGTCGGGGAGGGTGGTGTTGCCCCAGGCGTGGCGCTTGAAGTAGATCTGCACGCCCTGGAAGAACTCGTCCATGCCGACGTAGGCGACCAGCTGCTTCAGGACGGAGGCGCCCTTGGCGTAGGTGATGCCGTCGAAGTTGACGAGGACGTCGTCCAGGTCGTTGATCTCGGCCATGATCGGGTGGGTGGAGGGCAGCTGGTCCTGCCGGTAGGCCCAGGTCTTCATCTGGTTGGCGAAGCTGGTCCACGCGTGCGGCCAGCGGGAGCCGGGTGCGTGGGCCTGGCAGGCGACGGAGGTATAGGTCGCGAACGACTCGTTCAGCCAGAGGTCGTTCCACCACTCCATGGTGACCAGGTCGCCGAACCACATGTGGGCCAGCTCGTGGAGGATGGTCTCCGCGCGCATCTCGTACGCGGCGTCGGTGACCTTGGAACGGAAGACGTACTGGTCGCGGATGGTGACCGCGCCCGCGTTCTCCATGGCGCCGGCGTTGAACTCCGGGACGAAGAGCTGGTCGTACTTCTCGAAGGGGTACGGGAAGTCGAACTTCTCCTCGAACCAGTCGAATCCCTGCCGGGTGACGGCGAAGATCGCGTCGGCGTCGAGGTGTTCGGCGAGGGACGGGCGGCAGTAGATGCCCAGCGGGACGCTGCGGTCCTTCCCCTCCCAGCTGCTGTGGACCTCGTGGTACGGGCCGACGATCAGCGCGGTGATGTAGGTGGAGATCCGCGGAGTGGGGGCGAACCGCCAGACGGTGCCGCCCTCCGGCTCCGGCGTGGGGGAGTTGGAGATGACCTTCCAGCCCTCGGGCGCGGTGACCGTGAACGCGAAGGTCGCCTTCAGGTCGGGCTGTTCGAAGGAGGCGAAGACGCGCCGGGCGTCGGGAACCTCGAACTGGGTATAGAGGTAAGCCTGTTCGTCGACGGGGTCGACGAAGCGGTGCAGTCCCTCACCGCTGTTGGTGTAGGCGCAGTCGGCCACGACTCGCAGCACGCTGTCGCCCTCCGGGACGTCCAGCGCGATGCGGGAGTCGCTGAAGACGGCCGCCGGGTCCAGCGCGGTGCCGTTGAGCTCCACCTCGCGCACGGCGGGCGCCACCAGGTCGATGAAGGTGGCGGCGGCCTCCCCGGCGGTGAACCGCACCGTGGTCTGCGACCGGTAGGTTCCGCCCTCCTGGGCGCCGCTGAGGTCGAGGTCGATCTCGTAGGAGTCGACGGTCAGCAGCCGTGCCCGCCGCTGGGCCTCGTCGCGCGTCAGATTCGTGCCAGGCACCGTGGGGTCATCTCCTTGCTCGGGCGTTTGGGGGTCATCCTTCCACGCGGCTGCCCAGCCGTTCCCCCGATTAACGGGCGGGTCGGCACCGGCGGCGCGACGTGCGGCACACCGCCCTCCGGCGGGGCCGCGGCCCCGCCGGGCCGGCGCGGGGTTCCGCGC
>NZ_JAAVJB010000412.1 GCF_012034385.1 Streptomyces spiramenti | reverse complement strand
GGCGGCGCGGCGGCGCCGCCGACTTCCGCCCGCCCTCCGGCAGGGTCAGATCAGCGCCGCGGCCTTCAGCGCCTCCGCGATCTCCTGCTCGGCGGCCTCGGAGAGGTCGATCAGCGGGGAGCGCACGGTGGCGTGGGGCAGTACGCCGCGGGCCTTCAGCCCCAGCTTCAGCGCCACGGTGCCCTCCATGTGGGAGCCGCGGTGGTAGACCGACTTGGTGATCGGCAGCAGCCGGTCGTGCAGCGCGCGGGCGGCGGCGTAGTCGCGGGCCTTGCCGGCGGCGATCAGCTCGATGAGCGGCTCGGGTGCGAGGCCGCCGTAGCCGACGAGTGCGCCGTCCACGTCGAACATGGTGTGGAGCAGGTACTCGTCGTGGCAGGTGAGGATCTGGAGCTCGGGGTGCTCCGCGCGGAGCACCGGGATCTCCGTGTCCCAGCGGCGCATGTTGCGCACGCCGTTCTTGGTGGCGAAGACGCCCGGCTGCGCGGCGATCTCCAGCTGCGTCTCCAGGTCGTAGCTGGCCTTGGTGACGTCCGGGTACTGGAAGAGGATCAGCGGCAGCCCGGACTCCTCGTGGACGACGCGGTAGCGGTCCTGCGGGGCGCCCTTCTGGAAGCCGAACCGAAGCCACCCGTGGGAGGGGTAGAGCAGGCCGGCCGCCGCGCCGGCGTCCACCGCGCGACGCGCCTCGTCGGCGGCGACGGCGGTGCCCTCGCCGGTGATGCCCGCGATGATCGGCGTGGCGCCGTCCACCGCCTCGACGAGGGTGCGGATGACCGCCACCTGCTCCGCCTGTGTGAGGAAGGTGCCCTCACCCGCGTGCCCGAGGCAGACCAGGCCCTTGACGCCGTCGAAACCCGCGAGCCAGCGGCCGTACGAGGCGAGCGCCTCGTGGTCGACGGCACCGTCGGGGGTGAACGGTGTGACAGGAGCCGGGACGAGTCCGCGGAGGTCGATCTCAGTCATGGGTTACCCCTCTGTGGGAACGTTTGCGGGAACGTTTCGACACTATGACCGCAAGGATTCCTGCGGGTCAAGAGATCGGACGGGATCACCTCGTCGGTGGCGGTAGGCTCACCCGCATGGTGACCATCCGGGACGTGGCCAGGGCAGCGGGCGTCAGCACATCGACCGTGTCGCGGGCGCTCGACGAACGGCTGCCGCGCTCGCGGAGCGCCACGGCCGAGCGGGTCCGCGACGTCGCACGCGAACTCGGCTACGTACGCGACCCGTTGGCCTCCGGCCTCCGCCGCGCGGGGACCAGCACCATCGGGGTCATCGTGCCGCGGCTCACCGACACCGTCATGGCGATGCTCTACGAGGAGATCGCCGCCGCCAGTGCCGAACGCGGCGTCTTCGCCGTCGTCGCCAGCACCGAGGACTCACCGGAGGCCGAACGGCGCGCCGCCGACTCGCTGATGCGCCGCCGGGTCGACGGGCTGATCCTCACCACCGCCCGCCTGGACACCGCGGCGGACGAACGGGAGGAGCGGCCGTCACCGCCCCCGGCCGACCGACCGAGCGGCGCCGCCCCCGCCACCGGGCGCCCCGCCGTTCCGCGCGTCCTGGCGCTGCGGACCGACGGCCTGCACCCCGCCTCGGTCGGCGACGACCTGCTCGGAGCCCGGCTGGCCACCCGCCACCTCCTCGACCTCGGCCACCGCCGCATCGGCCTGGTGGGCGGCCCGGAGCACGCCTCCAGCGCCCTGTTGCGCCACCAGGGCCACCGCGAGGCGCTGCGCGAGATGGGCGTGGAGCCGGACCCCCTGCTGATGACCGGGGACTCCTTCTCCATGGAGGCGGGCGAGGCCGCCGGCCGGCGGCTGCTGGCGCTGCCGGATCCACCGACGGCGATCTTCGCCGTCAACGACAACACGGCCATCGGGGTGCTGGCCGCCGCGCACCAACGCGGCCTGCGGGTGCCCGAGGACCTCTCCGTCGTCGGCTACAACGACATCCCGACCGTCAGCCGGCTGCCGGTTCCGCTGAGCACGGTCCGCGTCCCGTTCGACCAGGTGGCGCGCGGCGCGCTGCGCCTGCTGCTGGAGGAGCGCGAGCCCGGCAGTCCGCCGCCGGTCCTGACGGCGACCCCGACGTTCATCCCCCGGGGTTCCTCCCGCCCGCCCCGCAGCCGCAGCTGAGCCCGAACGGACCGAAACGGGCACAGGCGGCTGCGGGCCGAGAG
>NZ_JAAVJB010000411.1 GCF_012034385.1 Streptomyces spiramenti | reverse complement strand
GCCGCGGACGGCACCGCTCCGGACGCCGCACCGCCGCCGCGGGCGACGGCTGCCGCGGGTGGGGGAGAGGCGCGAGGCGGGGTGCCGACACGCGCCGGGAGCGCTTCACCGGAAGGTGTGAGCGCCCCTCGCGCTGCCTCGGTAGCCCCCGATCCCGCCGGGCACGCGGGCCCCGACCCCGCCGCCCGCGTCGCGCGCGCGGGCACCGCCCGGGACGCGCCCGTCCGGGACGCCCCTGTCACGGAGCTACGGCTGCTCAACCACGGCCACCCCTCACCGCTGCTGCTCGGTGCGGACGGCTCCGTCCGCGCGCTGGAGCCCCCGGCCGCCGCGCTGCCGCTGGGGCTGACGGGACTCGGTGGCCCCGCCGCCCGGCCGCTCGTGGTGCCGCTGCCGCCCGGCGCCGTCCTGCTGATGTACACGGACGGTGTCAGCGAGTCCCGTGACGCCGACGGCCGGTTCTACGACCCGGCCGAGCGGTTGCGGACGTATCCCGGTCGCGACCCGGAGGCGTTGCTCACCTGGTTGCTCGACGACGTCCAACGTCACGGCGGTACCGGGGACGACGACGTCGCGGTGCTCGCGGTACGGGCCGCGGCGGCGGGACCGCCCCGCGCGCCGGGTGCGGAGTGAGCCGACAGCCCGTCAGGCGTCCGTCGCACGGGCGCCCATCGCCCTGCGTGGGCGGCGCCAGGGCCGCGCGACCGCCGGGAGGCCCGACCCCGGCGCACGGTCCCGGTACACCCCCGCCACCGTCCGCCGGTTGTGTGCACCAGCGAACGGGAGACGGTGCGAACGGTTCCGTAGCGTGATCCTTGTCTCGTTCCACCGGCCCGGTACAAGCCGGGGAGAACCATCCGCAACATTGTTGCTGAGCTGCGCAGTTGTCAGGTGGCCGCTCACCCGTCCGCCGCGTGCGCGGCTTGTTCACGGAGGGTCGGCCGCGTCCGCCGCCCCACGGCGCGTCACCTTTTCGCGCAGCGACGCGAGACAGGTACGTACCGGTCGCCCGCGCTCCGGTTACCCTCACGATGCAACACCTGACGCAGCCGGCCGTTGACCGCGCGGGACGCGTGAGGCGCAGAACGCTGCCGCGCCAGCCGAGTGGCGGCGTTCCCCCGTCCCGGACCACGAGGAGACGCATCGATGCACCATTCAGCCCGCCCCCGTCGCAGAGCGGTGGGCCTCGCCCTCTCGCTCGCCGTCGTCGCGATGGTCGGTTGCTCCGCCGGTGACAGCTCGCCGGGGAACGGGGACGGCAACGGCGGCTCGGCCGGCGGAGAGGTGGACCCCTCCGAGAAGAACCCCGACGCGCAGGCGTCGGCGGCCTCCACTTTCGAGCAGCTGGAGAACGAGTTCGACGCGAGGCTCGGCGTCTACGCGCTCGACACCGGCACCGGGGAGGAGGTCGAGTACCGGTCGGACGAGCGGTTCGCCTTCGCCTCCACCTTCAAGGCGCTCGCAGCCGGTGCGCTCCTCGCCCAGTACGGCCTGGACGGCATCGACAACGTGGTGGCCTACGACAAGGCCGACCTGATCTCCCACTCCCCGGTCACCGAACGCTTCACCGATGAGGGCATGACGCTGCGGGACCTCGCCGCCGCGGCGGTCCGCCAGTCGGACAACACCGCCACCAACCTCCTCTTCGACGCCCTCGGCGGTCCCACCGGCCTCCAGGCCGCGCTGCGCGGTGTCGGGGACGAGACCACCAACGTGGACCGGCTGGAGACCGAGCTGAACGAGGCGACGCCCGGCGACGACCGTGACACCAGCACCCCCCGCGCCATGGCCGAGACGCTGAACGAGTACGTCTTCGGGGACGTCCTCGACGCCCAGGAGAGCGACCAGCTCGTCGAGTGGATGACCACCAACACCACCGGCGCGACGCTGATCCCCGCCGGGGTACCGGACAGCTGGACCGTGGGCGACAAGAGCGGTGCCGGCGGCTACGGCACCCGCAACGACATCGCCGTGCTCTGGCCGGAGGAGGGCGAGCCGATCATCATGGCCGTCTTCTCCAGCCGCGACGAGGAGGACGCCACCTACGACGACGCCCTCGTGGCGCGCGCGGCGACCTCGGCCCTGTACTCGCTGGACGCCCTCGGCCGCTGACCCGGGCACGGCGGCCCGCGTCTCCGATCGCACCGCTTTCTTCACTGCCGACACCGACAGCGAGGGAGTGCGCCATGGGCGCCTGGTCGAGTACGAC
>NZ_JAAVJB010000410.1 GCF_012034385.1 Streptomyces spiramenti | reverse complement strand
GCCGGCGGGGGCGGGAGCCGGTGGTCGGCTGCGAGGGCGAGGACGGACGCGGCGCTGGTCAGCGCGTGCAGCCCGCCGGCGCAGTCGTCGTGGGCGGGCAGCGCCCCGGTGCCCGGCACGGGGAGGAAGCCGATCTCACCGGCGCCGCCGGAGGCCCCCCGGCGCAGCGCGCCGTCCAGGACCACCGCGGCGCCGGTGCCGCCGCCGAGCCACAGCAGCACGAAGGTGTCGCGGTCACGAGCGGCGCCCTCCCGGAGTTCGGCGATGGCCGCGAGGTTCACCTCGTTCTCGACCCGGACGTGCGCGCCGGTGCGGGCGGGGAGCCCCCGGACCAGTTCGGCGTGCCAGGCGGGCAGCCCCCCGCCCGCGCGGTTGAGGGCGCCGGTCGCGGGGTCGACCAGTCCGGGGGCGCCGACGACCGCCGTGTGCAACTCCTCCACGGAGGCGTCGGCGAGCGCCGCGTCCAGGGCCTCCAGGACGGCGGTCGCCGTGGCGGAGTCCCCGCCGCGGCTCGACGCGGGCAGCGGGAGCGAGGCGCGGGCGACCGTCCGCCCCGCCAGGTCGGCGACGACGACGGCGGCGCTGTCGAGGCGGATGTCGAGCGCCGCCACGTGGGCCCGTTCGGCGACCAGCCCGTAGAGCCGGGCGTTGGGGCCGCGGCGGGCGGTGCCCGCCTCACCCACCACCGCCACGAGGCCGTCGTCCTGGAGGCGACCCACCAGATCGGCGACGGAGGGCCGCGACAACCCGGTGGCGTCCCGTAGTTGGGTGGCGGTCAACGGCCCGTGCTCGACCAGGAGGTCGAGCGCGATCCGGTCGTTGATGGCCCGTGCGGTACGGGGTGTCGCGGTACGGACGGGTGTCATGGCGGTGATCCTCGCAGATCCCCGCGGTCGGCCCTCGGCGGCGGAGCACGGGGAACGACTGCGGCTTTATCTTCAGGCAACCTTCCTGATAGTTTACGACCCATGCAGCCCTCCCCCGTGCGGCGCGCCCGCCGCTCGACCTCCGCCGTGTTCGCGGTGCACGGTGCCGCCGCCGGCGCGTTCGCCACCCGCATCCCGTGGCTCCACGAGCACCACGGGTTGAGCACCGGCCAGCTCGGCATCCTGCTGGCCTTCCCGGCGATCGGGGCCGCGCTGGCTATGCCGCTCGCCGGCGGCGTACTCCACCGGTTCGGCGCGCGGGCGTCGGTCCGAGGGCTGCTCACCCTCTGGTGCCTGGCCATCGCGCTGCCGGCGCTCGCCCCGCACCCGGCCGCCGTGGCGCTGCTGCTCGCCGTCTTCGGCGCGACCGCCGGCATGGCCGACGTGGTGATGAACGCACAGGGCGTCGAGGTCGAGCAGCGGCACGGCCGCTCCATCATGTCCGGCCTGCACGGTCTGTGGAGCGTGGGCACCCTGGTCGGCTCGGCCGGCGGCGTGCTCGCCGTCCACCTGGGGATCGACGCCCGGCCGCATCTGCTGGTCACGGCACTCGTCCTGGTCGCCCTGGCGCAGCCGGCCTGCCGGGGGCTGCTCGACATCCGGCCCACCCCCGACGAGGAGCCGCCGCCCCGCTTCAGCAGGCCGCCGCGGTCGGCGGTGCTCATCGGCGCCGTGGCGATGGGCGCGGTGCTGGCCGAGGGCGCCTCCATGGACTGGTCCGGCGTCTACCTGCGCGACGTCGCGGGAGGGACCGAGACGCTGGCGGCGGTCAGCTACACCGCGTTCGCCTGCACCATGGCGGCGGCACGGCTGTGCGGGGACGCCGTCGTGCGCCGGTTCGGCGCGGTGCGCACCGTGCGCGCGAGCGGCGCGCTCGCCACCGTCGGGGCGGCGACGGTGGCGCTGGCACCGGGGCCCGCGGTCGGTATCACGGGGTTCGCGCTGGTGGGCGTCGGGATCGCCGTGGTGGTCCCGCTGGCGTTCGCCGCCGCGGGCCGCAGCGGACCGCGGCCGGGCCAGGCGATCGCGGGCGTCGCCACCATCACCTACACCACCGGGCTGGTGGCGCCGACGCTGATCGGGATGATCGGCCAGCTCGGCTCGTTGCGGATGTCGTTCGTGTTCGTCGCGGTGACGACCCTGCTGATGGTGCTGGGCGCCGGGGTGCTGGGCGACCGCCGCGGGGGCCGGCGGGTGGCCGGCGCGACGGGCGCGGCGTCGGCAGCGGCCGTGGCGACGGACTGGGGGACCCGGCGGCTCCCGGAAGGCGGCAAGTCGGTCTGGGCGGAGTTCGCCCTGCCCGCCGC